>CAMDFS010000025.1 GCA_945897715.1 Chlamydia trachomatis | reverse complement strand
AGACAAGTTTTACTAAAATTCTTCATCAGATTGAGGAACAAAAACCTGATTTTATGATTTTAGATTCGATTCAGATCTGTTATAAAGAGGAGCTGCCCTCTCCTCCTGGATCGGTCAACCAGGTAAAAGAAATTGCCATCTCTTTGATGAAGGTAGCAAAAGAGCTTTTAGTGACAACCATTTGTATTGGTCATGTGACAAAAGGGGGCGATGTTGCAGGACCTAAAGTACTGGAGCATATCGTCGATACTGTTTTAGAGTTTGAGGGAGATAGAGATTTAGAAATTCGGATGCTTCGTTCTAAAAAGAACCGTTTTGGGAAAAGTGATGAGATGGCAATTTTTACGATGGGGGAGAAGGGGTTGCAAGAAGAGCAGAATCCTTCGATGATTTTTATCAATAAAAGGAAAATCTCTCAATCGGGGACGGTCATCGGAACAATTATTGAAGGATCAAGACCTATTTTTATTGAGATTGAATCATTAGTGGTCCCATCTCCATTACCAACCCCTACAAGGAAGTCTAGTGGTTTTGATCCCACAAGACTTGCTATTCTTTTAGCAGTTTTAGAGAAAAAAGTAGGGATGCATTTTTCTTCTTATGATGTCTTCTTATCCATTGCTGGCGGGGTAAAAGTGAAGGATCCAGCAGTAGATCTAGCCCTTTCATTAGCAATTGCCTCCTCATTTACCAATAAGAATATTGAATCAGACATTGTGATCATTGGAGAGGTTGGATTAGGGGGTGAAATAAAAGGGGTACATAAAATGCAAAATAGATTAAAAGAGATAGCTGGTCATGGATTTAAAAGAGTTATGATTCCTAAAGGGGGAAAAGCATTAGATCAAAAGTTAGATATTGAGGTGATTGAAGTGGAAACTATTGAAGAAGCAATATATATTATGTTTCAATAAAAATCGAATTTTTTGAAAAGGGAGAAATGAAAAAGAAAGTATTATACACAGGGGTAGATCCAAAAGGGTATTTAGGAGAGGGAGATGTTTTTCACTATCCATTGGTTTCTATGAAGATAAGATCGATATCAGTCAAAGAAATAATCGATGTGTTTAAGTGCATCTATGCGTATTCCCATATTCTTTTTACATCAAAATATGCAGTACAGGCCTTCTTCCATTGTATGAGAGAGATGAAGGTGCCAAAAGAGTATTTAGAGTCAGTATATATTTTAGCAATAGGGTCAAGGACGGCACAAGAGGTAGAAAAAGAAGGTGTCTATGTAACTTATGTGGGAAGTGATGAGACGGAAGTGGGGATCATTCGATTGCTCGAAACCCTCGATCTTGAGGAATCAAAAATTTTGCTCCCTCAATCACCGATGACAAGGCCGAAATTGATCCATTATTTAGTCGAAAAAGGGATTGCTTATGAAATTATTATCTTGTACGATCTATTGAAAGAGAAACCTTATACGAAAGTGAATTTAGAAGATTTTGATGAATTGATATTTACATCCCCTGTCGCAGTAGAGTCGTTTTTTGATTTTCATAATGATATAGCCCCCTCAATAGTAGTCCATACTATGGGGTTGATGACGCGGTGTAAATTAAAAGAGTGCTTGAGTACAGTGTAATTAATTATTAAAATAAACGATGGAGAGAGAAATGGATTGGGAAATTAAAGAATTAGGCTATGGGTTTGATGCATTAGAACCTCATATTGATGCAAAAACAATGGAGACTCATTACAATAAGCACTATAAAGGGTACCATGCTAAAGCCCTAGCAGCACTACAGGGAGCCTCTGCTAAATCTGTCGAGGAGGTGCTTCTTACTGACTGTCGTCCTGTCATTCAAAATAACGGTGGTGGATTTTATAATCACTCTCTGTTTTGGCAGATTTTAGGGAAAAATAATGGCTTAGTGCCTTCTGGAAATGTGGGAAAATTGATTGAAAAAGGATTTGGGAGTTTTGATGCATTTAAAGAGAAGTTTTCTGATTCGGCAGCAAATTTGTTCGGCAGTGGATGGGTATGGCTTGTGTATGATGAGTCAAGTGATGATGTAGAAATCATTATTCGTCACAATCAAGATCACCCTTTGTGTGGAAAAAAGATTTTGATGGGGTTAGATGTATGGGAGCATGCCTATTACCTTCACTATCAAAATAGACGTCCTGATTATATTCAAGCATTTTGGCATGTGGTAGACTGGAAAAAAGTGGAAAATCGGTTTTTAACTGAAAAAGTATTTCAATTGTCATTATAAGGTAAGCTATGCAGGGATGTAGAGAAAAGACTTTCACAGGTTGGAGTAAATGTCCTAATTGCAAGCAGATGCTCCATGAGGCAGAAATTTGTAGTAAATTTAAGCTTTGTCCAAAATGCAACGCCCATTTTTCAATGAGCGTTGAGGAAAGAATTGATCTACTTGCCGATAGTAAGACTTTTACTTTGTTATTTGAGGAAGTGATTGCTAAAGATATCCTTGGGTTTGTCGATACAAAATCATACGGTGTGCGGCTACAAGAGCAATTTGATAAAACAGGGAGAAGCTCTGGGGTTGTTACCGGCATCTGTGAGATCGATGGGCAAAAAGTGTGTCTAGGGGTAATGGATTATTCTTTTATGGGTGGCTCTTTAGGTCAGGCTGAAGGGGAGAAATTGACCTGTTTAATTGAATATGCGACAGCTCTATTGCTTCCTCTTGTAATTGTTTGTGCTTCAGGAGGGGCAAGGATGCAAGAGTCGATGTATTCCTTGATGCAAATGGTAAAAACATCAGCAGCGCTAAAGCGTCACCATGAAAAAGGGGCGCTATACATCTCTGTTCTTACCAATCCTACGATGGGGGGGGTCTCTGCCTCTTTTGCATTTTTAGGAGATATTATCCTTGCCGAACCAAACGCATTGATAGGATTTGCTGGACCACGGGTGATCGAGCAGATAATGAGAGAGAAGTTAAAAGATGGCGATCAGAGGTCAGAATTTCATTTAAAGCATGGGATGATTGATCAAATTGTATCTAGGAAAGAGTTAAAGAGTAGAATTTCAACTTTTATAAAAATATGTAATAGAGAGGAGGTAGTTGATGATAAAAGTATTTGTAAAAGGTGAGAGTGAGCTCCCTTTTTATGCGACAAGTGGGGCAGCTGGTGCTGATGTTCGAGCAAAATTAGAAGAGAGTGTTTTTCTAAAACCTTCAGAGGTGAAAGTTATCCCTACGGGGTTATTTTTTGAAATCCCAGAGGGTTTTGAGATACAAGTTCGTCCAAGAAGTGGCCTTGCTGCAAAATATGCAGTGACTGTGTTAAACACCCCCGGAACAATTGACAGTGATTACAGAGGTGAGCTTTGTGTCATTTTAATCAACCATTCAAAAGAGATCTTTGAGGTGACAAATGGGATGAGAATTGCTCAAATTGTTGTGGCAAAAGTTTTGCAGGCAGAATTTGTGACGGTTAATGAGCTGACTGTAACAGGGCGTGGAAGTGGTGGATTTGGGCATACAGGAGCAAATTAATGATAGTAGTAGAATCATTATTTTTAGAAGAGTCTAATATCTCTTTTTTAGACCCATGTACTAAAGAAGAAGCGATTATTACCCTTGTTAAGAGTATTTCTTCCAAAATTGATGGAAAAGAGAGGGAAGTAATAGAAAAAATCCTTGAAAGGGAGGCAATTGTCCCAACAGCAATTGGTAGATCAATTGCAATACCCCACGGTAGGTGTCCTTTTTTAGAAGAGTTTTCCATTGCAATTGGAGTTATTAGTGGAGAAGGAATTGCCTGGGATGCAATGGATTATGAGGGTGTTAAAATCATTTGTTTAATTGCAGGGCCTGCCGATAAACCTTCAAAATATTTGACCTTTTTATCCCATATAACCTCCGTCCTAAGAAAGGAGCAGTTTCGACACAAAATTCTTAATGAATGTGATAAAAAGACTATAGTAAATATATTTCGCTCCTGTTAGTATGTCATTTTATTAACGGCAAACATAAGGGGACCTTTATGGATTTACAGTTTGAAGATGTGGCTACTCTTTTGCATATCAGCGCAAACACATTGTCTAAATGGATGGAAAAGAAGAATATCCCTTATTATACTATTTCTGGAAAAGCCCGATTTAATAGACAAGAGCTCGAAGAGTGGTTAATGCATGCTGTAGCAAATGAAAAAGAGATCCCTTTTTTTGAAACCGATGATGGCTCTTCCACTTGGAATAAGTTTTGTCTCTATCGAGCAATTCATAAGGGTTGTGTCATTGAAGGGATTAGCAAAGGTTCAAAAGAAGAGATTATAAGGGCAGTGATGCAAGAGGCAGCAAGTGTGCTAAGAATTAACCCTGAAATTGTCTCTGAAATGTTAATAGAAAGAGAACATCTTATGTCAACAGCCCTTGGTGGTGGTATCGCTGTTCCTCATACAAGGGATTTTTTACTCCATGACTATACCGATGCAGCAGTGATTGTCTATCTAGATGAGCCAATGGATTGGGGTGCTATTGATGGAACTTATACTGACACTTTGATCTTCTTATTTTCTTGTGATGATAAAAGGCACTTGAACTTGCTTGCAAAAGTTGCTCACCTTACAATGATGGAAGAGACAAAGCACCTATTTGGTTCAAGACCATCAAAAGAAAAGCTCCTTGAAGAGATTCTAGACTTTGAAAAAAGCTTGCTAGAAGGTGGAGCGGTTAGGGTTTAAAGGCAATTACTTTCATTTCGTTTTGTTCATAGTAAGTTTTACATAGATCTTGTGTGCTAATGTAATAAAAACTCCAGTTTTCAAGAGTGAATAAAGGTGTTGCATAGGGTACTTGAGGTGCATCTTTTACTTTGATAAGTGCATTTTTCATCCCATCCACCTCTTTGATCATTGCATCCTTATTAAAGGATAGTAAATCATCTATTATGAATGTGGGGGTTAAATGTGTAATATAATGATAATGATCATGGGTGAATTGCATTTCCATCCCTTCATTTAATTCGGTGGGAGAAAGATCAGGGCGCTGAACAATGTAATTGTGAGTGCTTTTTTTACTATATTCAACTTTATCCTTATCGCTACAAAAATTCTTTCCAAAAAGGGCTAGAGAAAAAAAGATGTAATATTCAAGGGTCTTTAAGATGGTAGCTGCTAATGCATAGAAGAGCATATAGATAGAGCTAAGATTTTGAAAAAATGTAAATTCTTTGAATGAAGTGGTTGTGGCAATCGCAAATAATTTCCAACAGAGCTTAATCTTGTAGATATTATCTAAAGGGGTCTTTGTAGCAGGATGTTCTTTGTAATACTCAATCACCAATTCCCAAAATCCATAAATAGGAGGGGTAGCCTGTTTCTTAAGGTTGTGATTGACCTCTTCTTTTAAAGAAAGGTAGAATTCTCTGTGATTTTCAATTAACTCTTTTTTTTGATATATTAACGGATTTTGAGTCTTTTGAAAACCTTTCTTTTCAATCTTAAAAAATACACTATCGATGGTTGAGAAAGTAGGGGTACCCATCTTTTTTTTGTCAGATATATCTTTGAGACATTGGGAAATAATATGATCTGCCAAGGCAAGCTCTTCATCAACTGTTGGAGTTGGAAGAATAAGTTTTCCGTAAGCTTTTAACACTCTAAAACACTCTTGTAGCATTTGTTGTATTTTTTTAGGAGAGAAGGAGAAAAAAGCAATAGGTAAAGTGATTTCATCCATTGCATCTGATCTAAGGTTTTGAAAAGGGATGGGAATAAAACTAATTTTTGAGTGCAATTGTGAGCAAAATTTTTTATCAGCAATTGCAGTACGTGAGGTTTGTACAAGATTTTTAATTGTTGAAATGACTAAAGTAGATAGGTGTGCGCTTCCAAGTTGGTTTTCTTTTCCGGTAGCAAGCAGGTTTTTAAATGTAACAAATAGAAACGTTGATTCACTTTTAGTAGCTTTCATCATAACATAAACACTTTTTTATTAAAAGGTTCGGCTATTGTAACTGAAAGATTACAAAACAGCAAGAGTTCTATTATTTAGGTATAACAGCCTTTTGCTTTTTTTCTTTCTTTGGGGAAATGAAAATGGCATTATCTTTAATCTCTACAACACACACTCCGGAAAATTTTGCATCTTTTAAAATCATCTCTGATAGAGGATCCTCAAGATAGAATTCTATAGCGCGTCTTATTGGACGAGCTCCCATCTCAGGTTTGTATCCTTTATCGGCAAGGAAAGCTTTTGCTTCCTCTGTTATTTCGATATATAAATCTTTTTTCGCAAGTCTTGAAGATAGTTTAGCAATTTCCATGTCAATGATGTGAATAAGATCTTCTTTATCAAAAGACTTAAAGATTACAATGCCGTCTATTCTGTTGATAAATTCTGGTTTAAAATGCTTTTCTACCGCTTTATCAATTTTTTCTTTCATGGCAGCAAAACTAATTTTTTCCATATTCACGCCGAATCCAACCTCTGTTGTCTTTCGAATTAAATCAGAGCCTAGGTTAGATGTCATGATGATGATAGTATTCCTAAAATCAATTTCTCTTCCTAGGGAGTCTGTGAGCCTGCCTTCTTCAAGGATTTGTAGGAGGATATTCATTACATCTGGATGAGCTTTTTCTACCTCATCAAATAAGATGACAGAATAGGGTCTTTGACGGACTTTTTCGGTAAGTTGACCTCCATCTTCATGCCCTACGTAGCCAGGAGGGGAACCATTTAATCTGCTCACAGCAAATTTTTCCATGTACTCGGTCATATCGACTTGAATTAAAGCATTTTTACCTCCAAAAAGCTCTATAGCAAGACTTTTTGCAAGCAATGATTTACCCACACCTGTTGGTCCTAGGAATAAGAACGAACCAATGGGTCTATTTGGATCTTTAATATCAGCTCGTGACCTTCGTAATGCTTTACAAACGGTGTCTAAAGCATCATTTTGCCCAACAATGGTTTTTTTCAAGATCTCTTGCATATGAAGGATTTTTTCCGTCTCTTGAGCAGTTAATCTTGAAAGAGGAATTCCTGTTTGTTTTGAAATGATCTCAGCAATATCTTCCACATCGACAATTACTCGCTGCTCTTGTTTGCTCTTTGACCAATTTTCATTGATTACTTCGAGCTTTTCACGGAGTTGTTTTTCATTGTCACGATATTTAGCAGCCTTTTCATATTCTTGATTGTGAATGGCATCTTCTTTAGCAATTCTTAGCTCTTCAATTTCTTTTACAAACGAGGAGATCTCTGCAGGTTGATGCATCACCCCAATGCGAGCTTTTGCCCCTGACTCATCCATTAAATCAATAGCCTTATCTGGTAAAAATCTCCCAGCAATATATCTATCAGATAAATAGACAGCTTCTGAAATTGCTTCATCTGTATATAAACACATATGATGCTGCTCATACTTCTTCTTAAGTCCAAATAAAATCTGAACGGCCTCTTCATTACTTGGTGGAGCGACAGTGATTTTCTGAAAACGCCTTTCTAGCGCAGCATCTTTTTCAATAAATTTTCTATACTCATCTAAAGTTGTCGCTCCAATACATTGGATCTCTCCACGTGAAAGGGCTGGTTTTAATATGTTTGAAGCATCAATTGCACCTTCGGCTGCCCCAGCTCCTACAATTGTATGGATCTCATCGATAAAGAGGAGAATATTGCCTAATTTTTTCACCTCATCCATTACTGCCTTGATTCGCTCTTCAAATTGGCCACGATATTTTGTTCCAGCAATCATAAGTGTTAAATCTAAAGATATAAGTCTCTTATTTGCAAGACTTTCTGGCACTTCGTTATTAACAATTGCGTGAGCTAACCCTTCTACAATGGCAGTTTTTCCAACACCGGCCTCTCCGATAAGTACGGGGTTGTTTTTTCTTCTTCGACATAGGATTAAGAGGAGACGCTCTACTTCTTTAGCTCTGCCAATTACTGGATCAAGGCCACCCTCTCGACAAATTTCAGTTAAATCATGGCCGTAAGCTTTAAGTGCATGCATTTTATCTGTGGAGGGATTTGCTGATTCAGATCTTTTTTGTCCTGATGGATTAGCGCCAAGAGATACTGGAGGAACTTGTAAATTGAAGGTCTCTAATTCTTTAAGGATTTCTTTACGAACATCTTTAAGGTTTACCCCGAGGTTTTCTAGAATTTGTGCCGCTACCCCATCTTGTAGTCTGATGATGGATAGCAATAGGTGCTCAGTACCTACATAGTTATGATTTAAAGCTAGAGCTTCTTCGTTGGCAAGCTCGAATACTTTTTTGCATTTTCCTGATAACGCAGGATCGCCATATACTTGAATTTCTGGTCCATACCCAACGACAAGTTCTACTTCAGCAAGGAGGGTGTCATATTCGATATTTAAATTTCGTAATACATTTACCGCGATGCCTTGGCCAAGCTTCATTAAGCCTAAAAGTAAATGCTCAGTTCCTAAATAAGAATGATTTAATTTTAAAGCTTCACGCTTTGCTAATTTCACCACTTGCTTAGAACGACTTGTAAATCTATCAAACATAAGAACTTCCTTATTTAGTAAGAATAATATTTAACCTTTTCCCCCATTATAGAGGAAAGGTAGCTTTTCTTTCTTGTAAAATATCTGAACTCTTTGCACAAGAGGTTTTAAATATTTATGCTATTTATTTTATTCTTGATTTCATAACATCCTAGCAGAGGAATATTTATGTGGAAAGTGATAGATAGTAAAAAAATGAGTGCTTCGGCTTTAATGGAGTTTGATAGTCATTTTCTTCTTGCAATGGAGGAAAATGATGCCCCTACTATTCATTTTTATGACTTTATAAAACCAAGTTTTACATTTGGAGTATTTGTAAATCCTAAGGAGCTGATGAATGAGCAGCTCTATAGTCAAGAGTTTGATTTTAGTAAGAGGCCTACAGGAGGGGGTGTCCTTTTCCATTGTTGGGATTTTGCATTTTCCTGCTTTGTCCCGAAAAATCACCCTGGCTACTTAGAGGATGTGATGGATAGTTACAAATATATCAATGATAGAGTCTCTTTTGCCCTTGATGAATATACAAAAGGGGGATTTACCCTTCAGCCAGTAACTGTTGAGCCGATGGATGAGCACTGTAAACATTTTTGCTTTGCAAAGCCAACCATGTACGATATTATGTGTGGGGAGAAAAAACTTGCCGGAGCTGCGCAGAGGAGGAAAAAAAATGGGTACTTGCATCAAGGATCTATATCGTTAATTTTGCCTCAATATAGAGTGCTGGAATCGCTTTTTTCCAATCACAGCAAAGTGTTAGAAGCGATGGAACTTTATACTTACCCATTGCTTGGGATATCTGCTACAGAAAAAGATCGCTTGGATGCAAGGGAAAAGATAAAGCAGAACCTAGTTTGTTGTTTATCATGAATTTTTTATCACCGGCAAACTAAAGTTTGCTAGAGAGAAGAGAGAAAGAAGGGAGAAAAACACAGAGAACACAGAGAACACAGAGAACACAGAGAACACAGAGAACACAGAGAATTTTTGAAAAAATGGTTAGATGTTATATTGGATAGCCTCTATGGCCTAAAAAGTATTTTTTAGGCGCTTTGTATTTTTCTCTGTGATCTCTGTGTTCTCTAGCAAGCTTTGCTTGCGGGTGGTAAATTTTGTTTAAAATTACTTTATGTTAGTAAGATTTAGCAAAAATGGCTTGTACAGGAGTTTTCTTTCCCTTGAAGAGACAAGAGTCAATCTCTTTAGGCTGCTTTTGTGGGATGCAGCGGATAGTTACACCGAAATCTTTTTGAATTTTGTCCTCTAATAGTTTATCACCGCCATAGGGAGCCTTGATAAATTTTGAAGGGAAATCCTCACGTTTTACTGCCTCGGCAAAGTCTATCATCGAATTGACACTGATTGTGTTCTGTTCTCTGTGTAATTCAGCCTTTTTAAAGAGGGTAAAATGGATCTCTTCGAGTTTTTTTTCAATAGTGTCGATGATTTCTTCAAAGGATAGGAAATCCTTTTCATTTTTCTCTTTTGTGCGCATCGATACAGGCATTTTCCCTGCCTCTATATCCCGTGCTCCGATTTCAATTCTTACTGGATACCCTTTTTTGATGGCATCCCAAGTTTTATCTCCAGCACGTCTGTCATCGCTTAAAATATCTGCACAAAGTTTTCCTTCATAATAGGTGATTTCTGTAAGGGCTTTTTTCAAACGATCACAATAAGCAAGCACCTCGGCATTTTTTTCTTCATTAGTAAGAATTGGAATGATCGCTATATGCTTTGCAGCAATTCTTGGAGGCATGATCATTCCATTGTCATCACCATGACACATGATTATTGCGCCAATCATCCGTGTTGTTGAGCCCCATGAGGTTGTGTAGCCATATTCCTCTTTTCCATCTTTATTGAGGAATTTGATATTACAAGCTTTTGCAAAATTCTGCCCCATATAATGGGATGTTCCCATTTGTAAAGCTTTGCCATCTTGCATCATTGCTTCAAAGGTAAAGGTGTTTTCGGCCCCTGGGAATCGCTCCCCTTCAGATTTTTCTCCCTTGATTACAGGGATTGCTAAATATTCTTCTGCAAAATGGGCATATAGGTCGAGAATTTCTAAGGACATTTCTAGGGCTTCTTTTGCTGAAGCATGTACGGTATGCCCTTCTTGCCATAAAATCTCTGCAGTACGTAAAAATAAACGGGGACGCATTTCCCAACGAACCACATTACACCACTGATTAATTTTCATCGGTAGGTCTCTATAAGATTGTACCCACTTGCTAAAACTCTCTCCAATGATTGTCTCTGATGTGGGACGAACAATTAGTGGCTCTTCTAATTTTCCTGCTGGGACAAGTTTTCCATTTTCATCTTTTTCTAGACGTGTGTGAGTAACAATTGCACATTCTTTAGCAAAACCATCAATATGGGCAGCCTCTCTTTGTAAATATTCTAAAGGGATGAAGAGGGGAAAATAAGCATTTTCTACCCCGCGTGCTTTAAACTTTGCGTCCATCAAACGCTGTATGCGCTCCCATATGGCATACCCTCGAGGCTTTATAACCATACAGCCACGTACTGCTGAATGCTCAGCTAAATCTGCTAATTTAATGACTTCCTGATACCAAAGGGGGAAATCTTCTTCACGAGTGATTTCTACTGCACATATTTTTTTACTCATGCAAAAAAATATACAGGAAATAGGAAATCTTCACAATAAAAAAAGAAATAAAAACAGGGTATTAGGATGATTAGAATAGAAAAATTAGTACATATGTTCTTTTCAATCGGGTTTGTCATGCTCAATAAGCATTAAAAGCTCACTTCGGGCTTTACCCATATAAGAAATAGAATCTACATGATCGCTTTCTCTGTATTGTTTAAACAGTTGTGTTAGGCCATCAAATTTTGTCTTCAAAAAAAGTTTCGCGCTATCTGCCGGAGCTCCTTTTTTATAAAGCTTGAATAGACCATTTTTTTCCAATCCTATTTTGTATTCGCCCCTCTTTTTGATCGATATTTTTTCAAGATCATTTAAGGCGTAAGAAAGAGATGTATGGACCTTTTCAAGCCTTTCATAGCTAGCAACACACTTTTGAGATAAAGTTTGCGCATCTTTCGGCAAAGCTGTGATGCTTTTAGCAAATATTTCCGCTCTGGGAGTCTTTACTGATACATGCCTATCTTTTGGAAGAAGCGCAACACTTGTTAGGTCTAAAGTTTCATTCTTAAATTGACAAAAATCAGCTTGCAGCGACATGGGTTTCTCTTTGCTATTAGATTAGACCTCTTGCGGAATTACATTTGCCCGTTAAACCTGCTCAAAAAACATCGATTTTTTCAGGTAAAGTTAATTCCGCAAGAGGTCTATTATTCTAATCTTAATGATAAAATTAAAACATATAATTTTGAAAAAAAATTTACTTCAGTAAATTTTAGATAAATGCCTGTTTTGAGGTCATGGGAGACTGACTTGCTTTTTCGATCGAAAAACCTAAAGAACCGCGCTTATAAATGCGGTCATAAACAAATAGGGCACATTGGTTAAAGTCCGTCTGATGAATTTTTTTATTCTCAATCACTTTCAAAATATCATATTTTATCTTGATAGTGCTCATTAATTCAGAAAGAGTTAAATGGGAGCCTTTTTTGCATTTTGGGCCCCATAAGTATGAATTTTTATATTGAGAGGTAGAAAAGCCAATCGGATCGTAAAATTCAATAATTCCCTCGCGATTGTCTATAATGATGGTGACAAAATGCCTGAAAAAGCTAAACGCTGTGAGGGCAATAGGAATGGCTATAATTTCGGTTTCATGGCCCATTGAGGGCAAAGTCTTAATAAGCTGATCTTTAGAGGTATAAGTCTCTTGCTGTTTTACAAGTCCAGCTATAAGTACTGCTTTATCAGATTGTTCTTCTAAACTTTTAAAAAGGGAATTCAGGTTGCAGCCACTTTCCTTTCTCCTGTCTATAAATGACTGTAAATGAGGATGTTTTACTTCAATTTTTCGAATTTTCAGATACCCTCTTTTTATAAAGGTTTTACCAATTGAGAGAAGAAGTATCAAAAAATGGACCCCTACAGTAAAATATCGAGACAGTGTTGAGAATATTTTTTTCATTAAGACAATTATAACAACATTTTTAATTTATACCCAAGAACATTCAATAGATGTGAATTTTGCTGAAATTGAGGAACATAAAAAATCAAAATCTAACTCAAACTGCTTATAAAGAGTAGGTTGCATAATTTTTGAAAAAAACTAATGTAATTATATTTTAATTAAGCTATAATTAATATATAACTTAATAAATAGCGTTTAAATAAGATCTTTTAAGATCAATTTTAGAAGGGTATAATATGAATAATTCACAGTCGATACGTCAGAATTTCACAGAACCGATGCATTTTGTAAACGAGTTTTGTAGTGAAAATGAAGAAATGTGGCTTAGTGATCTTTTCAGAATAGAAAATGTTGTTTTTAGAATCTTGGCTATTGTGGGTTATGGTTTTTTGAACTTGTTGATATTTTTGCCTTTTATAATTGACTACTTAGTGAATAACAAAAATGCTGTGAATATACGGGATGCTGAAAGTACGCTTTTTAATGCAAAATGTAAGTTACGTCATGCAGAAGCGGCTCTAAATAAACCCAAATCCAAAACCTCTATGGTAAAAGATATTCTTAAAGTATTTGCTTCAACAGGTCTTAAAACCCTTGAAGAGGAAAAGGAAGATCTTTTTAATGAAGTAACTCGTGCTCAAGAAGAGCTAAAAACAGCTAAAATTGCTCTAGATAATGCTCGCAAAGGGATTACAGAGAAAACAGCAGTAGTTAGTCATGACTTTTTTGATACTGGTGAAGTTGAAGCGAAAGGAGACGGTGAAGCGAAGGAGGGTGAGGGCTCGAACACTGATGGAGCGAATGGTGGGAACATTCCGATCAATGAAGAGGAAAGTGACACTGAAAGTGATGATGAAGATCCCGATGCGTATGCATTGTAATAGCGTTATCTATTGCAGCTATCATTTTGGTGAAGTAGGTCGTTAATAAATTTTAATATCTCTAATATATCAAAAAAAGATTTTTTATCCAAAGAATTGTAAAGAAGAATACAAAAAACAGGATATTAGGATCCATGCTATTCAATTAATTCGTCGATTGTCATTTGAAGTGCACAACTATTGAACCCAAGAAAGTTGTACTGCAAATAAAACAAATTCATATTGGAAGTCTTTTTAAATATATGTTTATTATATTTTTTTTAAGTTTTTATTTAAATAAACAAATCAAATGTTTATAATTAAAGTATTCTTAACAAAATAGCTAAGAAAATCAGTACATCTTATAGAATAGGGTCGTGAAAAAAAATAAAAAAAGAAGGTAATCTATGATAGATTCAAACGCAAACGCAAGATCAAGAAGTACATTATTAGATTCGAGTGAAAGCTCATGTGCACAAAAGTTAAAATTTCATCAACTGAATCCACAAATGAAGAGTAGTAAGATCTTTCATGCGACAGGGGACAAGTGTCTAAATGTCTTTTTTAGTATTTTATATGTTGTTGCTAACATTCTAGTCCCGTTTCTATGTTTTATAATTGACTATGCAGTGAACTGCCAGCCTGCAGTTGTCAAGCAAAAAGAGAGAGAAGTAAAAACTATTCAAAAATGTTTAGATTTCTTAAATAAGCAGACTGCAAATAGAGTTGCAGGAGATAGAAGTGTAGAAAATAGTGAACGAGAATTAATGTTTTCAAAAAACGAGCTTAAAGTTGCTAAGGAATTGCTAGCAAAAGGTCGTCCTGAGCCAAGAGTCAGATGTGAATCTGGTAGCTCTGATTTAAGCGAAGACTAGAAAAAACGAGAATAAATTGAGAGGAGGGCAAGAGCTTTAAAAGTTCTTGCCTTTTTTTATTTTTCAAAAGGGGTAGAATCAAAATAAAAAGGGAAAGATCAGCTGTTGAGTAAAAAATAGGTTTATGATACTTTGTTAGACAGACTTTTTTTGATCAGTTTCTAGCTTATCAAAAAGATTTTTTTAATGGAGCTGCTATGATTGCATTTTTATCACGTCATCTTAGAAAAATTTTTTCTGTATTAACCGTACTTGCTGTATTATCGATGTTGTTTTTTGGAATAAGTAATGCACGTATACCCGAGGCAAGAGCAATTGAAGAGAAAGTCTATAAAATCGGTAGCAAGGGCCATGAAAGAACTCTTTCAAAGAGTCGTATAGAAAATATGAAAACCTTCCTAATGTATGATCTTGGCGTTGGCTTTAATGATTCATTAGAGTGTCAGAATATCTTCTCTGATGGCTTTTGTTTAAATATATTAAATTCAGAGTTAGGGAAACAGCTTTCAAAAAGGTATTTTTCTTTAATTAAAGAGGATTTTGAGGCGGTAGTAAAGCTTCATAGAGGCCATCGTCTATATCGTCATCCATCAGGAAAACTCACCCTTTTAAAGGAAATGAAAAACTATGCAAACAATTTATATATTGCATATGAGCAAGTGCAAAACAAAGAGCGCGACATTGACCTCTCCTTGTTTCATGACTATATTACCTTAGCAACTGAACAACGAAAATTTCGTCCTTGTGACATGAAAAAGTTAATGAGCGTTTTTGTAAGGGATAAAAATCTTGGGCAAGATCCAACATTAGAGCGGAAAAATTTCGCTCTATTTCAGGCAAAAAGCAATGCAGACATGTTCGGGGATTCCTTTATGGAGCTTCTTGCACAGGTTGTAATAGAGGGGGCAGCTTTTGCAAGG
>CAMDFS010000024.1 GCA_945897715.1 Chlamydia trachomatis | reverse complement strand
ATCTTGAAAAATCATCTGTATATCTTTTTTCACACAAGGTAGGGCAAGGCGTCTATTTTTAGCAATTTTTGTCCCATTGTAATAAATATTTCCTTGGTACTGTGAGCAGATTCCAAGGATAGACTTTGCAATAGAGGATTTCCCACATCCACTTTCACCAATTAGAGAGAGAGTTTCTCCTTCATAAATCTCAAAGGAAACATCTGATACAGCAAGAAATGTTGATCCATTTTGTTTATGAGAAACGGTTAAATTTTCCACCCTTAATAATGGTTTTAGTGACATAAGACCTCTTCTTTTTTCTCTGTTAAAGGAAAATGGCATAAGACCTCTTTTGAGGAGGTTGTTTTTCGTGGGGGGAGAATACTTTTACATTCATGTTGGGCAAATTTACATCTGCTATAAAAACCACATCCTGAAATTGCCTCTTCTCGTAAAACATGGATGGATTCAAGCCTTGAAGCCTTATCCATATCAATACGGGGAATAGAGTCTATTAAAGCTCTTGTGTATGGATGCTCCGGTGCTGTACAGATTTTATCAGCTGGGCCCATTTCAACAATTTTCCCTCTATACATAACAATGACTCTACTTGCAAAGTTTGAGACAATACTTAAATCATGAGTGATGAATATAATACTCATCGCAAGAGTTTTTTGGAGTTTCTTTAAAAGAAGGAGGATTTCATGTTGGACAGTCACATCAAGGGCTGTTGTGATCTCATCGGCAATAAATACACGTGGATTTGGAGCTAAAGCAATTGCAATCATCACTCTTTGGCGCATTCCACCAGATAATTCATGAGGGTATTTTTTATAAATCTCTTTTTGATTATCTAACTCCACTAAACGAAGTAGCTCTAAAGTTTTTATATATGTTTCTGAGGAGCTGCAGTGTGGGAAGTGTAATTTTAAAGATTCTTCAATCTGATGCCCGATTGTTGCTGTGGGATTTAAGTATGTCATTGGATCTTGAAAGACAATAGCAATTTCTCTCCCACGAATCTTTCTGATGTTTTCCTCTGAATAGGTCAGAAGATTCTCTCCTCCGTACAAGATTTTACTCCCCTTTACTTCTTTTCCTTTAAGAGAATTAAGCTGCAGAATTGCTTTTGCGGTGACAGATTTACCACTTCCGGACTCTCCAATAATTCCGATAAACTCATTAGGGTAAAGAGAGAAATTTACATCACTTACAACAGTGTGGTTTGGATTGTGGGTGAAGGTGAAGGAGAAATTTTTCACCTCTAAGAGGGGTCTTGATTTATATTGCGAGTGTGTCATTAACGAAACCTGGGGTCAAATGCATCACGAAGCCCATTACCAAGTAGGTTAAAAGCAAGCATGGTGATACTGATAAATATTGCTGGAAAAAAAAGTCTCCAAGGGTAGTAGGTAAGAGAGGCAAGGCCGTTACTTGCCATTGTTCCCCAGCTAGCAATTGGTGCCTGTACACCAAGACCTAAAAAGCTTAAAAAGGATTCAGTAAATATCGCTGTGGGGATGGTAAGGGTAACAGTTGTGAGAATAGTTCCAAAGCAGTTAGGGATAATATGAGCAAATAGAATTCTTTTAGTGCTTGCACCAAGAGATAAGGCTGCTTGAACAAAATCCTGTTCCTTTAATCTTAAAGTCTCTGCACGTATAATTCTTGCCATATTAATCCACCCAGTAAGGGTAATTGCTAATATAATTGTTACAATCCCTTGACCCATCACTACAGTTAAAAGAATTACCATCAGTAGGTAGGGAAGAGAATGAAATGTATCAGCAATACGCATCATAATCTCCTCTATTCTCCCTCCAGAAAGAGCGGCAAAAGAACCATAAATAACTCCAATAATCATATCAATAATTGCTGCTGTAATCCCCACAAAAAGAGAAATCCGAGCCCCCGACCAAATCCTTGAAAATACAGACCTTCCTAAATCATCTGTTCCGAAAAATTCATTTATATTTGGGGGGGTGTTTTTCATGCTTAAATTTGTCTCATAATAGGTGAGAGAGGTGAAAAATGGGATGAAAATAGAACAGAGAATTAATATAATCAATATGTATAAACCAAGCATCGGAAGTTTTTTACTTCTTAGGCGGTTCCAACTCTCCTTAATATAACTATACTGAATTGTCTTGCTATGTGAGTTCATGATTTTGGAACCTATCTTTAATTCGTGGGTCTAATAAAAAGTATATAATGTCAGTCATGGTAATGGAAATTAAAAGGATAAAGCTATAAAAGATGGTAAGACCTGTGATAATGGTATAATCTCTATTGGTAATACTTGAGACCATCCATCCCCCAAGGCCTGGAATACCATAAATCTTTTCAATAATAAAACTCCCTGTAGTAATGGAGGCAAATAATGTCCCTAAATAGGAGATTACAGGCAGCAGGCTATTTTTTAAAACATGGTTCTTCCAAATCTGAAATTTAGAGAGCCCTTTTGCCATTGCTGTTAAGATATACTCTTTTTGAAGTACCTCCACCATCGATTCACGGGTCATTTTTGCAATAAAGGCTGAAGGAAAGGAGGCTAAGGCAATTGCAGGAAGAACCATGTGGGAAAAAGTTCCCCAGCGAGCAATCGGAAAGAGCCCAAGTTGAATAGAAAAGACATATTGTAAAACCGTTGCTGTAATAAAATTTGGGACACTCATTCCACCAACAGCTAAAATCATCGCAAAATGGTCTAAAAATCGTCCTTTATAAAATGCTGCGATAGAACCCCAGAACACCCCCCAAAACACCGCTAATATAAAAGCAATAAAACCAAGAGTAGCTGATATGGGAAATCCTTCTCGAATGATTTGATTGGTAGTCCTCCCTTCATATAAAAAGGAGGGGCCTAAGTCTAATGTTAAAAATCCTTTGATGTATTTGATGTATTGCACATGTAAAGGCTTATCTAATCCATAATGTTCATATAAACTCTTCAAAATCTCTTCAGGAATAGCTTGCTCTTGTGTAAAAGGATCCCCAGGAATAGACTTCATTAAAAAAAACGTTAAGGTCACAATCGTAAACAGTGTGATTGCAAAAAAAAGAAGTTTTTTTAAAATATATTTATAAACCATTGTTGGAATTATAGAGATCTGCAAGATAAGTGTCAAAATCTTATGAAGAAAAAAAGATGTTTTTTTCTTCATTGGTAAATGCTTTGGTTTGTAAACTACTTAATAAGCTACTCTCATCTAGAAAAAATTGCACTCTAACAGCTCCTTCTATTTCTTTTTCCTCTATTTTTTCCTCTAACCCACAACCCACGCAATATATTCCTTGTAAGGTTTGAGAATTAAGCCTTTCGATGGAGTTAACAGTGATTTTAGGTGCTTGAGAAATAGAAAATGTATGAAATGGAACTTTATGTAATGCAATAATTCCTACATCACTTATTTGTGGAGCATTTTCTATAAGAAGGCAGGAAAGCTTTGTATCTTTTAAGAGGGATAACCCCTTATCAGTGATATGGCGCCCATCAGAGAGGAGGAGAATTTCAATAGGGTGAGAAATTATTTCTTCAAAAAAGCTGTCATCTATTAAAGTAGAATTTTTAATACGGACCTCTTTTAGAGTTTTATTAGGGAGGTTATGGAAAAACTTTGTGTTGATGTTTTTTCCTCCAACAAATGAAATGCATTTCAATTCAGTAAGAGAGGTGGCTAAAGTTTTTAAACCTTTTTGAGAGTAATTTTCCGAAGAAAGAGAGAGTTCTTTAAGGGGGAGTTTTGCTAACGCAATAAGGGATAGATCAGTTAAATTAGGGCAATTGACAAGGGATAGAGACTCAAGAGTGTTAGGGAGAAGAGCGATATCAAGATCTGTGAGGAAGAGATTATTATTTAAAGCAATTTTTCGTAATGTTTTTGGAAAAGGAAGGTCTAGAGAATGGATAAGGATGCAATTGTTTAATATAAGGGAATAAAGGTCTTTGTGGCTTTCTAAAATCCCTTCCAACTCCTTATTAGTGATTTTTTCTGAAGAAAAGTCTAAACATTTTGCTGTTTCCCCTTTTTTTGAAGAGATCTTCTTTGTATGAAACAAGTGTTCTAATGTGTTGAAATTTTCCTGATGGTTATTTTGTTGTATTCCATCTTTTGTAATTTCTCCAAATAGGTAAGGTTTTGCAATTTGATTAAACACCAAGGCATGAGGGGATGTTCTTTTTCTAGACAAAGAGGATCCTATACTGCTATTTTTTCCAGTTAAACCATATACATCCATCATGGTGGGGAGAATGTCTATGTGAGATGCAGGATCAGAGATAATTTTTCCTTTAAAAGGCTCTTTGGTAATAGGAAGGATTAAGAGGGGAATGTGAGTCACAGAAAGTTTAATACTTTGGCGCAGGCTCTTTAGGTCAGTAATATCTACACCATGATCACCCATGATATAAAGGTGAATAGGGCATCCAAGAGTCTTTAGATCATTTACAAATTTCCCTAGTGCATGATCAGAATATTGCATCGTTTGGTGGAAGCGTTGGACCATGGAATCATCACTTTCATACTGTATAGGGCCATTATAGCCTGAAGGGACCCTGAAAGGGTGGTGGTTTGTAATTGTTGCAGCATTTAGAAATAGTGGTGTTTTGCTTTCTTTTAGGATTTTAAGGATATGTTCGTATAAATACTCATCATGGACACCCCAACTAGAGCCTTTTGCGTTAGGATTAGACTTTTTAATATCCTCACTATCGTAGAGCTGTTTATACCCTTGATTTTTGAGGAAATTCCCTTGATGATCGAAGGTATTATTACCCCCTTGGATGAAAACAGGTTCATAACCTTTTTTCAAAAAAGCATCAGGTAAACCTCTGAGATTGACATTACTTAAAGTTTTCCCATTTGTTTGAAAGTCAGAACCAAAGTAAGCTGGAAGACCATAGAGAAGATGAAATAGAGCTTTAAATGTTTGAGTTCCATTGGAATGAAAATTTGTAAAAAGGACCCCTTCTTTACTTAATGCATCAAAACATGGAGTAAGAGGTTCTTTTGCCCCTAAAACACCCACATTTTCCCCTCGAAAGGATTCAAGAAAGAGGGTGAGTACATGGACATTATCGTTTTGTAAAGAAAACTCCTTTTCACCATAAAACCCCGTTGTTTCCTTTTCAAGGGGTATATTTTTGTCTTGGTAACTCATATGCTCATTTTCTGGCTTGAAGGAGATGGAAAACTTTTTCGGCGCTCTTTTGATAACCTTCCATAAAAAAACTGGAAAGGCTGCGATACAAATATAAAGGTTGAAGGGGTGAGTGTAGATTGGAATAAATAGAGAATATAACAAAAGAATTAGAGGAATACAAAGTGCATATAATGGGATTTTAATGGAGTCTCTAAAAAAGCGTGCTTGTAGTACAAGAGTAAGGGATTTGATCGAGATAAGTCTATTAAATAGATGTAGATGTATAAAGTTTAAGATGTATAAACATAGAGCAAAAAATAACACAATCCTAAACAAAGAGGCGGGTAAAAAACTAGCAGAAAGAAGTAGAACAAATGAGAAATAGGAGGGGATAAGCCAAAACCTGCTTAAAAATAAAAGTGGAAGGAGGATGTACATGAAGGTGATCACACCCCTTCCTGATTACGTAAGAAATAGATTTGCTTTTCAGGGGTGTCTGTATACACCTCAGGCATTTTTGAGCAATCAATGCAAAAGAGATTGCGCATAAAACTTGTGTTTATTTTATTCATTCCAGCTTCTGTGATGTGATCGTTGTGGCTGATGAAAAAAGTGTGTATACGAAGGGATTGGAGGTGTTTAATACCATCATCAGAAAGATTTGTTGCTTTTTCTAGATGTAAGATTTCTAAAGGACACTTTTTTAAGTGGCATAATGCAAGATCAGATAAATTTTTGCAATTATCACTCATAAATGTCTTTAGTGAAGGAGAGGAAATGGATTTGATAGAAGCATCAGAAAGGGTAGATGCGCCACTGATAGTGATTTCGGTCAGTTGATGGGCTGCAAATGCATGAAAGAATGGTTCATCAAGCTTTTCAGCATCTACCAACCAAATTTTATCTAGGGAGAGGTTGGAAAGAAGATTAAAAAGAGCTTTTTTTGTAAACCCTTTACAAGATAGGGAAATTTCTCTTAGAGGTAAGTGTTTTAAATAATAAAGTGATGTATCTGTTAAATTTTTACAGCCAAGGATAGATAGACTTTCGATGGTTTTTGGAAGGAAGGAAATATCGTCGTCTGTAATGAGGATGTTATTTTCTAGAGTAATTTTTTTAAGGTGCTTTGGATAGTTGAAATTAAGGTTTGTGACGATAGAGGCATTGTCAAGGTAGAGGTTTTCAAGATTTGGGTTTTTATCAAGTAAGGCTTGCACATCTTTGCATGGGATGAAGAGAGAAGAGAGGTTTAGTGTTTTCAACGCATCTTGTTCAGAGCTGATTTTTCTTGATTTGTAGAGGGTTTTCAAGGTGTTGTAGAGAGGGTGATATCCGGCGAACACTTCGTAAGAACTTTTAGTTACTGTACCAGATATAGGTTCTAGAGTTTCATTTAGTAGGTATGCAATCGGATTTTCCCTTTTTCTACAAAGGGAGGACCCTATTGCGCTATTTTTCCCTGTAAAATTGTATAAATCCATCATTGTTGGAAGAAGATCTATTTGAGAGGAGATATCCTTGATTTCTGTTGAAAAGAAGTTTCCACAATGTAAAGGGAGAATTAGAAGTGGAATGTGAGTGACATGCTCATCAAGAGAGGGTGATAGTCCCGGCCTCCCTGTATGATTGAGCGGATAGCCGTGATCTCCCATAATGTAAACATGCATGGGAATATCTAGATTGGAGAGCCGCTCTAGTGCAGTTCCTAATGCATGGTCTGAATATTCCATTGCTCTTTCAAAGGGTGTCTTTCCAAAAAACGGGGTAAAGCTTTCTGGAACTACAAAAGGATGGTGATTGGTAACAGATGCGGTATTTATGAAGAGGGGGTTTTTTGCGTTCTGTATTTTTTTTACCATGAAGTCATACATAAACTCATCATGAACCCCCCAGCTTGTTCCATAGGCATCAGGGTTTTGTGTTTTTACATCTTTTTCATCAAAAATCTCATGAAAATGGTGGTTTTTTAAAAAATCCCCCTGACTATCAAAATGATGGCTCCCAGCTTTTAAGAAGATATTTGTATACCCCCTCTCTTTGAAGAAGTTGGGAAGCCCTCTTAAAGAAAGGGTAAGAACAGGAGAGGAGCTTTCCACAAAGTCCATCCCAAAACAAGGGGGGAGGCCATAGAAGGTAGCAAACATCGCCTTAAAAGTTTGTGAGGCATTTGCATAGAACTTTGAAAAGAAGATTCCTTTTTTCGCCCATTTATCAAAATGTGGAGTTACTTTCCCCACTTCACTACTTCGGAATGATTCAAGATAGAGAAATACTACATGAGGATTTTTCTTACTTGGTAAGGTAAAGACCTTTTTTCCTGAAAACCCAGCAGTGTACTTCTCTAATGGGTATAGATTGTTATATTTGTAAGAAATCTCATTTTGTGAAGGGGGTATTTCCCCTGTATCGCCC
Source organism: Chlamydia trachomatis (assembly GCA_945897715.1). Classification (GTDB taxonomy): domain Bacteria; phylum Chlamydiota; class Chlamydiia; order Chlamydiales; family 2-12-FULL-49-11; genus JAJACQ01. The sequence goes on along the minus strand of CAMDFS010000024.1, from coordinate 7,934 downwards.
TTTTGTCTCTTTTGAAAACACTGGTAGAGTATTTGGAAAGGATAGGGGAGGAGTTTTTTTGAGGATAGGAAAAGTAAGGGGAGGGTTAAGAGGGAGAGATTTGTTGGAGAGGAAAGAAAAAAACTATAAATAATTGGTAATAAGATAGAAGGGAGTAGAAGCTTTGGGGAAATTTGCTTGAAAATAGAATCTTTTAGAGAGGGGAGGTTTCTAATAAGCTTTAATGCTCTCCACTGTAAAGGGGTGTTAAATGTTCTGATATGGATAGTATTGCAAATACTTAAGATCAATAGAATTGGATAAAATGGTTGAATTGGTAGAATGATAAAAAAAATAGGGACGCAAAAAACTGCGGGAATCGATAGAAGGGTGTTTTTTAAAGACTGCTTAGTACAAAGTGCTAGAAATAAGAAAGGTAGAGAGAGGAGGATGTGTATCATAACCTTAGTAGACCGAAGATAGAGAATTTATTTCCAGAGATTCCTTGAAAATTTTGTGAAGGAAGTTTAGCATATTAGATCTTTAACAAAAAGGTCCTTATGTCTAAATACACCCCTATTGTGGGAACTCTTGGGTATGTACTCTCTAAAGATCACTCACAAGTGCTGATGATCCACCGAAACAAACGTGAGGATGACGATCATAAAGGTAAGTACAACGGCCTTGGAGGAAAAATTCATCGTAATGAGGATGTGGGGACTTCTATGGCACGTGAAATCTATGAGGAGGCGGGGATAGTAGTTACAAAGATGAAGTTAAGGGGTACAATCAATTGGACTGGATTTGGTAAAAATGGGGAAGATTGGATGGCCTTTATCTTTTTAATCACAGATTGGACAGGTACTCCAATTTCTACATGCCCGGAGGGGGATTTAGAATGGGTGGATAAAGAGAAGATCACAGATTTACCGCTCTGGGAAGGGGATGCCCTTTATTTGCCATTGGTGTTTGGAAAAGAGGAGGAACCATTCCATGGTATTATGCCATACCATGGAGAGAAAATGTTATCCTTTACTACTTATTGAGTTGGAAGAACATCATGATTTAAATAAACGTCTTGGATTAGGTGTAAAAGTTTGATCCCTGATTTCATAGGTTTTTGGAAGGCTTTTCTCCCTGAGATAAGACCTGACCCTCCAGCTAATTTATTAATTATCGCAGTAAGTGCGGCATCTACCAAATCATTTTCTCCAGAAGGCCCCCCAGAATTAATCAATGGAATTCTCCCTGAAAGACAGTTTAATACCTGGTATCTAGCAAGATCAACTGGGTGATTTGAGCAAAGCTCTGAATAGACAGCATTAGAAGTTGCTCCAAAGTTAAGGTCTTTAAAACCTCCATTACAAGTGGGCAGCTTTTGTTTAATGATATCAGCTTTGATGGTACAACCAAGATGATTTGCCTGCCCTGTAAGATCTGCAGCGGTGTGATAATCTTTTTCCTTAGTTTTGAAAGCGGGATTTCTTAAATAGCACCAAAGAACAGTTGCCATGCCAAGTCTATGAGCTTCATCAAAAGCTGCAGCAACCTCAACAATCTGCCTGTTGCTCTCTTTGGAGCCAAAGTAGATAGTTGCCCCAACTGCGCGAGCGCCAAGCTCTGCGGCCTCTTTTATTTTTCCAAACATGATCTGATCGTAGGTATTTGGATAGGTTAGAAGTTCATTGTGATTGATTTTTACTAAAAAAGGAATCTTATGAGCATATTTTCTTGCTACAATTGCTAGATTTCCAAAGGTAGTTGCTACAGCGTTACACCCTCCCTCGATAGCAAGTTTAATGATGTTTTCAGGATCAAAATAGATGGGATTTGGAGCAAAGGAGGCGCCAGCAGTATGTTCAATACCCTGATCTACAGGAAGGATAGAAAGGTATCCAGTATTAGCAAGGCGTCCAGAGCTAAAAATTGTTTGAAGATTTTGTAATACTGGAATGGATCTATCAGAATCGGCAAAAACACGACTAACAAAATCTGGTCCAGGAAGGGATAGAAGATCTTTTGATACCTTACAGGTTTTTAAGGTTAATAGCTGTTCAAGTTTATTCCCTAACAGGACCTCTAATTCTTGCATTAACATAGACTTCTCCTTTAATAAATAAAGGTCGAAGTGTAGCAAAGAAAAAAGAAAATTTCAATGAAATTCTAATAAGCGATTTTCTAAAGAGTTCTATTAAAAAATCGATCCCCGAAAGGATCGATTTTTGCTATCTACGAATAGTTTATGATTTATCTTTCTAATGTTACTGATTGCTTAAAAGTATCTATGTATGGATTCATATCAACCTTAGTGGAGGTAGCGCCCGCTCTACATAATTCATATTGAGCTACAAAAGGAAGGAGGATAGCCCTCCCTATTGCTTCTAAAACCCCTAAAATCCGGATACCGATATTTTGGTTTCTTGCAGATTGAGCAAGTACCAATGAACTAGAAAGATTAAAAAACACACTCCTATGATTCTGAAGTACCGTAGGACTTTGCCTAACAGCAGCAAGAACCACATCTATATCCACCTTTAACGCAGCACTAGCAGACGAAAGTGCCCTGCCATCTTGTCTGACTGCAGCAAGAACCACCTCTTTATCCGCTTGTAACTCGGGACTTACCCAAAAAAGGTACATGCCATTTTGCGCAACCGCAGCAAGAACCACCTCTTTATCCGCTTGTAACTCGGGACTTGCATACCTGTGGGCAAAGCCATTTTGCGAAACCGCAGCAAGAACCACCTCTTTATCCGCTTGTAACTCGCGACTTGCAAACCAGTGGGCAAAGCCATTTTGCGAAACCGCAGCAAGAACCACATCACGATCATTTCTAAGTCTAGCATTAGCAAATTGAAGCGCTTGGCCATTTTGTCTCACCGCAGCAATCATTTGTTTCTTTTCTTCTGACCAAACAATGGGCAGGACAATTAAAGTTACCCGATCTCCAGCATGAAATCTATTAACATCCATATCTTCTAAATTGATTTCGTTACTATTTTCATCATAAAATTTAAACGCAACGGGTGAGCTTAACATTTTTGCTTCCTTAAGCGCAGTAGTTACAATATCCTTTATTGATCGAGGATCGTCTAAAGCAATCTCAAGATTTGGAACCAAGACGACTCTAGAAGCGATAGCTTCAACTTTAAAGTTAACTATTTGAGAGTTAGGGGGTTGTATTTGTAAGGGTATTCCAAGCGCCAAAGCTAAAAGTTGCTTTCCTTTCGGAAGATAAAAGTTCAAATATTTAGCATACACAGCTGTTGTATTTCTTCTCAGGTTAGGATCTATAGCTCTAGCAGGTTCATCAATTGATGCACCACCTCCAAGGGTTTGCTGATTAATTCCAACGGGATTTCCTGATGTTATCTGAGACATACTCATACACCTTAATTAAGGGCCTATCTTATAATAAATAGAGTTTTTAATTCAAGTCTTTCATGATTTTTGTAAGCGTTAAATAGAAATGTCACCTTTCCGTTAAATAGAAATGTCACCTTTCCATGGTTAGCGCCTCCGATAATTGCTTACCTTTGTTGTACCAAAAGGTGACATTTCTAATTAACGGAACTAGGTGACATTTCTATTTAACGCTGACAGTTTTCTAGGATTTTTTTGGTAACTTCTCAAAAAGTCCTGGAAACTACTTAATCTAAGTAGTTTGCTGTTTGAAAAGTCCTCGAGGTTTTTTAAAATGTTGTACTTAAAACTAAAAACGGCGTGGCCCTTTGAAATCTGAAGTGCAAATAATTGATTTTTTAGTGTATTAAAAGGATTGTGTTTTTGGGTAGACTCGGTATTGGGGGTCTATTTTTTCAAGAAGAAGAAGTGTTGCAATGGTTTTAAGAGCTTCTTTGGTCTGAATTTGAGGTTTATGGGTGGTTCCTTTGATTGTGAATGGAACCATGTATCCAGGGGGAAGGCAAGTTAGGTCAAAAGCTCTAATCAGGGAACTTGTGGTCAGGCCCACATGGATATTTAGAGCATCAGACATGAGGTTGGCGGTGCCAAAAGATACAATTTCAAAAGTACTATCTATAAGAAAGTGTGTTCTTTCAAAAGAAACAACACCGTTTTGGAAAATAAATGGGATGATCCCGCATTCTACAGAGATAGTTGTGGGAGTTTTTCCCCTAAGGAGGTTTAAGATGGTGGTCAATAAGTAATTATCACCACATTTTAAAACTCCAAGTCTTAAATCTCCCTCTAATCTCAGGGAGTTTTTTGACTCTGTGTGTAATTCACCAGTAGAGAGGTGAAAAGAGATGGCTGGGCTAGAAAAAGGTGGGATCAGTACGTGGTTTGTAAATGCCTCTACCCCTTCCTCAATCACTGCTGCGGTGCAGATGCAGGGTTTCATCAAGGTGATTTTTTTATTCTTATAAAGAAGTGTAGATTCACCCCTCACCTTATCTAAGAGAAGTTTATCTTTGTAGTAGACTTTTCCATTGAAAAATTGATAAGTGATATCTCTTTCAAAAAGGAGTTCAAGTAATGAAGAATGGATGTTTAAGAGGGGGAGTTGTACTTTTGTGTTTTCATATTCCCATGTAATATTTTCTAGGGTGTTTTTTGAAAACCAGTGTAAATTTAGTTTTTCCACCTCAAAATGCCCAGGCAGCTTTGCTAGGATTTTTCTAAAAATCGTTTCTTTGAGCATGTAGGGAAGGGTAAAGAGTGTTATAAAAAAAACAATCAATGCTAGAAGTTTTTTCATCGTCTATTCTACCGTTACAGATTTTGCTAAGTTTCTAGGGAAATCTATTTCTCGTTCAAGGAAAAGTGCCATGTAGTAGGCAAAAAGCTGTCCAGCAATAGAGTATGAAATTGGTGAAAAGCTATTACAAGGTAGTGAGATGGTATGTTCTGTTAGATCTTGGTATTCAAGAGGTCCAAAGATTAAAAGGGGTCCGTTTCGAGCTTTAATTTCACTCAAATTTGAGAGGGTTTTAACAGATGTCTTCTCCTCTCCTAAAAAAGCGATAGTGGCTAGATTTTCATCAATTAATGCAATAGGACCATGTTTCATCTCCCCAGCTGGGATAGCCTCTGCAGGTAGGTAGGTAATCTCTTTTAATTTAAGGGCTGCCTCTTTACTTACTGGGAACATCGTTCCACGTCCAGTAAAGAAGAAATGGGGGAAAACTGAAAAAGTCTTTGCTGCACTTTTAATTTTTTCTTCTTTTAATAGAACATCAGCAATTGTATTTGGAATGTGTAGTAATTCGGGGATGTATTTATGAGTATCGGCACCAAATACATTACCAAGGTGTATGGCAAGCAGATAAAGATTTAATAGCTGCCCTGTAAACGCTTTAGTAGAGCAAACACTTATTTCTTTTCCTACATCCAAAGTGATAAAGCGATCGCATTCTCTTGTTAAAGTTGAGCCCTCTACATTACAAAGGGCAATTACAAGATCAAAGGTCTCTTTTTGATACCGCATTGCAGCAAGAGTGTCAGCAGTCTCTCCTGATTGAGAAATGATAATAGCAATTATCCCTTTCTTTTTAAGATGCGTTTGATAGCGGTACTCTGAGGCAAGATGAATTGTTACTGGAATGGAAGAAAGTTCTTCCAGGAAGGGTTTTGTCATAAGACCTGCATGAAAAGAAGATCCACAGGCGATGATATCGATATGTTTAGCTTTTAAGAAAATCTCTCGATCATTTTGTAATTCTTCAAAAGCAAAGGTCTCCAGTTTAAATCGTTTATGTAGAATTTTTCTACAAAGAAACTCTTGCTCGTGGATTTCTTTGAGCATAAAATGAGGAAAATTCTTTTTCTCCACTATTTCTTGGTCAACAATGATGGTTCCAAGCTTTTGATCCTTTTTAAGTCCTTTTTCTGTATAAATTTTTAATGCATCAGAGGTGATTTCTGCAATCTCATCATTATCTAAAAAGTAGGTGGCGTAACTACCTTTTGAGAAAGAAGAGGAGTCGGAAGAGATATAAACATTTTTAGTTTGTTTACAGATGCCAATAACAAGTGGCATGTTTCTTGCTGCCCCATAGATAGTGTCAGGAGAGTCTTTATGGATGAGAACAATAGCAAAAGATCCTGTAACTTTTGCCACAGCCTTTTTAATCGCTTCTCTAAGGTTGCCTTTGTAATAGAAGGAAATTAGATTTGTGATCACTTCCGTATCTGTTTCTGAGCAGAAGGGTATTGCCTTGCTCATTAAAAACTTCTTAATCTCAAGGTGATTTTCAATGATGCCATTATGAACTAGAGCGATACTTTCTGTATAATCAATTTGTGGATGGGTGTTTTTCTCTGAAAGCCCTCCGTGGGTTGCCCATCTAGTATGGGCAATAGCTAAATTCAAATCTAACTTGTTATCTTTAATCATTGGGTGTAAAAGCTCTGCTTTACCCACTGTTTTATAAGAGATTAGAGATCCCTCGTAAATAGAGGCAAGACCTGCAGAATCATACCCTCGATATTGGAGTTTTAAAAGCCCTTCAAGACAGGCTTTTAGAGCATCTTTCTTGTTTTCAGATTGAATATATCCATAAATTCCACACATAGAAAAAAATATACAAAAGAATCGGATTGTTTACGAGGTTTATCTTGAAAGTCTTCTCCATTACCCATATATCTTTTATAAGGGGGTTTTATGAAAAAGAAACATTTAAATCAGCAGACAGAAATATATGTCCGTAAAACCCACAATATACTTGAGTTAAATCAAACTATTGGAGAAGCAATTGACACTATTCGAAGGATCAAGATTGAAAAAGAAAAGCCTTATTACTTTGTTTTAGATAGTAAAAGCCATTTAATTGGGCTTGTAAATGTTAACCAACTTCTTATAAATGACCCCAAAACCCCTTTAAAAGATATTGTGAAGCAAAAAGTGCATTTTGTTCAACATGAACAGTCCATGCTCGAAGCTTTATCAATAATGCAAAAATTCCATCTTCTTTCTATTCCAGTTTTACGTAACGGGATGTTTTTAGGGGTGATAGATCTTCAGGAGTATTTTGAAGAAAATTTGGAAATGAACTCGAAACAAAAGCGGCTGCAAATCTTCCAAATGATTGGAGTTATGGTGGAAGAGGGCCCTACTAAATCTTTATGGACAAAATACCTTCACAGAATGTCTTGGTTGTTTTGTAATATGGTAGCAGGACTACTTTGCGCTGTTATCTCAAATTTTTATGAAGTTGTCCTTTTAAATGTTATATTACTTGCTGTGTTTACCCCTCTTGTCCTCTCCCTTTCAGAATCCATTTCAATGCAGGCGGTGACAATGAGTATATGTTTAATGACACATGAAGAACAAAGCTGGCGTAAGGTTCTTATTTATATACTATTAGAAATTAGACTGTTTTTCTTAATTTCACTCACATCAAGTGTTCTTGTAGGGCTATTATCCCTTTGTTGGGGTAGGGGAGTGCCTACAGCGTTGATTATCTCCTTAAGTATTTTTGTATCCATCAATTTAACCGCTGTTTTAGGATCGGTGGTGCCCATTATTCTTCATAGATGGAAATTAGATCCAAAAGTTGCCTCAGGGCCAATTGTGTTGATGGTTGCCGATGTGATCACAACCTCCATTTACCTAAGTTTAGGCTTTTTTTTCCTTTTATAATTAGACCTCTTGCGTAATTAGCTTTACCTGAAAAAATCGATATTTTTTGAGCAGGTTTATGGATGAATTTTGAGAGCATATGTGATTACGCAAGAGGTCTATTGTCCCCAATGAGGTTTTCTCATCTGAAAAATAAGAAAAGGGATCATTGCCATCGTTATAATTCCAACTCCTAGAAAAGAGGTGTAAAATGTAAGACTATTTATTTCCACATTGGGAGGTGGAAAAAACCCAATGATAAAAGAAAAAGCCACACCAATTAGACCAAAACCTGCAGTGATCCACATCCCAATATTTCCTCCAGGGACAGTATATCCTCTTCTCTCTCCTATTTTCTTATATTTTAAGACAA
>CAMDFS010000023.1 GCA_945897715.1 Chlamydia trachomatis | reverse complement strand
GTAGGAGTATCAAACAATAATCTATCCTTAATAGGTGTTTTAGGAATATTTTCGAATGGTTTTACTTGTTTTTTGTGTGCAATAAATGTAATCAGTAACTTGAAACAACGCAGTCTCCTAAAAGAGGAAGCTCAAAGCATGTCAAATTCAAGAGAACCAGCATGATGAAAAACATGTAAATTATTTATTTACTTTTATTAAATATTTTTTTAATATTTCTTGTGTTTACCAAAAGGAGGAGAATATGGAAACACAAGTGGTTAATGGGGGCGCTAAAAGTGTAGAGCTTTCAGGGTATGAAAAACGTTTAGAAAAAGCAAGCGCTGTTCCTATTAAAAAAATTGAGTGTCAAAAAGTGGTAGAAGGATATCGAAGAGCAAAAGCTGCTTTTGATGTATTCCATAGCGCCTTTTCTTCAAATGCAGCAAATGATCCGCTTTGGCATCCAGATGTAAAGACGTTAAAGAAAATGCACAAGCACTTAGATACTATGAAGATCTTTCATATGTATGCGCAAAAAAAAGAGGGGTTTAATAGAGGGAAATGTTGCAATCATGAAAAATCTTGGTGGTTGTCTAAAGTTTCCACAGTTTCCAATATTGTTGTTGATGTTGCGGCAGCATTAACAGTTGTTGGTGAAAGTTTCTATCAAGAAGCGTTGGAATATTTTAATGTTACTTTAGAGGAAGGGGATCATCTACCTGCTGTAAACATGACCACAGCCCTCCCTGTCACTTCTTTATCTTATTGGGGGATAGCTGCTGTTTCAACCTCAGTTTTATTTTCAAAAATCCGTGTATTTGCGCAAACCAAAGTTGTAAAAGCAGAGGCAGAGCTTGCGCTTTTATCAAAAGTTTTAGGCGATAGTAAGCTTGTGATCCAAGAGTATAAAAACAAGTTAATTTTATGGGAAAAAACTGCCTCTTTATTTAGATCTCATAGAAGAACTATTGGTAGAGATTTCTTGGCTGTTAAAAAAAGATATAAAAGGATTTCTAAAGAAAGAGAGAGAGAGCTCCATGATTATGTAAAAAAAGTGCTATGTGAATTGTATAAAAGGTCTACAGGAAGGCAAATTAAATTAAAACCTCATCGTGCTATTAGCGATACTTCCGAAACCTCTCCAGGAGTTGTTCAAGAGGCAGAGGGGAGAGGGTGTTGTCAAAAGAAAGATCCTTTTAATTTAACAATGGAAGATTTAATCGATTGTAATAACAAGATCACCTTTGCAAGAGAATTTGTTGCAGTAGCCATAGAGGAGATAAATAACCAAGTAAGTGCAATAAAACGTTCAGACTATGATCAGTCTAGGCGCGTGATTGAAGAACAAATCATTGTTCTTAAGGAATTATTTGATCAGTTAGGGTTAATTCCAGCGTGGGTTTTCACCTCCCCTGTAATGCATAACATTTTTCGTGGCATAGGGCTTGTTGGTGTTGAAGTAACCTCTCTAACTACCACGTCTATAAAGGAATATCAAGATGAGATAGGCGAGGGGGATACAACAATGAAAATAGTAGCAATTGTTCTCTTTATTTTTTGTGGAATATTTTCTGCGATGAGTTCTTGTATTCATAAAAAAGAGATGACCAGAATAAAGCTTGGGGCTGAGGTGACTCGATTGAATGGGTTACGGTGGATTTTAAAAGATTTAGGATCTATTGGAGTGATTCTTCAGACTCATGAGCGGTGGAGAAATCAAAGTGATGTAGAATCTAGAAAAATGGCGTTTAATGACCATTTAATGGCATTAGAAAAAACAAAAGGAAAAGTTTTAGGTTTAAAGGTGCGAAATATGCTGAAAAAGCTTAAAAAATCCCCTGATAGTTTAGCCTCAAAAGAGGAAGTGGTGCAAACCATCAGAATACATTCTGCACATAGTACAAATGAGGAATTTGATGCTTTAAAGTGTTTAGAGGGGTATGTATTAGCAAAAACACAAGAGGGGAGAGTTGTTTGCGCTGAGGAACTGGAAAATGTTCTAATTGCCTGGGTTGCAGAAAAATCTCCAGATGCTATACGTAGTCAAAAAAGCGTAAGTGAGATGAGAGAGTATGCTTTAAAGAGAGTGGAGGAAGATGCCTCCTCCTTCGATGAGGAAAGTCCAATAGATAAAAAAATTAAACGAAGATTTGTTTGGACAAATGCTCGAGAGGCTGACTCAGAAACAGACTCCTCGTATGATACAGGCTCAGAATCTGCATTCTCAGAAATAGAGTTAAGTGAATTTGAAACTGAGGAGGAATAAATTAAATAAAAGTTTAAATAATTTAAAATATTTCTTTACATATATCTATTCTTATTTTAATGTCTGGTTCTTCTATCTAAGAGATGTTTTAGATAGAAGAATAAAAAAAATAATAATTAGGAGGGATAGATGAATTTAACAACATGGCCAAGAAATGAGAATTTATTACTAAAGTGGGTAGGGCGTTTATCAAGTGCTATTCAAAGTTCAGAAGAGGAGTTAAGGGGTTCGGTAATTGCGATCAATAAGGAGCTGACGGAACTAAAAAAAAGTAAGGTTCCAATGGGTAGAACAATATTAAAAATCGTAGAGTGCACCATTGTTACTTTTGCAATAGGGGGTGGTGTTTATCAAAATATCATTCATGGATTGGATAGTAAATGGATGGTAAGTTTAGTCTGTGGTTCTTATGTTTGGGTAATAGGGAAGTATAATAGGAGAGTTTTAGAAGAGAGAGTGGAAAAGTTGGAACAATTAAAATATTTACAGCCTGTTGTCGTCTTTAGAAGATTTGAAAATCTTTTGAAATCCATTGAAGGATCAAAAATAGATGAGATTGGGTATCAAAATAAAAAAAACTTTTGGTTGAGAGCTCTTGGAGATATTCGTGAAGAGAGTTTTTCTTACCCTAATAGTAGCGGATCAGATGATTCTAGTAGAGGGGATGTGGACTCTCCTTTACCAATAAGTTCTGGTGGAAGTGACTAAAACGTTTTTTTAAAAAATTAGGTGCACTATTTCTCTCTATGTCGTATAATTTACATAATTTATATAATTTAAGGAACCATAGTATGGATATATCTGCACCTAGTTTACGTTCTACCTTTTTGCAAACGTGTTCTTCCCCTCTTGTTAAATTTATATTTTGTGCTGCAATTGGGGTTTTATTGTGGATGATGCCACCTCCTCCAGGGATATCCATTCCAGGGTGGAAGGTATTTTCTGTTTTCATGTTTACTCTTGCAGGGATGATTGTAAAGCCAATTCCTCTTGGGGCAGTCACCTTGATGAGTTTAATTATTTTAATAGTGACAAAAGTATTGACATTTGAGCAAGCATTCTCAGGATTTTCACAATCAGTGGTATGGTTAATTGCAGCAGCTTTTTTCATTGCTCGGGGTTTTATAAAAACAGGGCTCGGATTAAGATTATCCTACAAAATCATGAGTTATGCAGGGGGGAGTACTTTAGGTCTAGCTTATAGTTTGGTATTCACTGAATTTTTGCTCGGCCCAGCAATTCCATCTGTGACAGCTCGAAGTGGGGGGATTTTTTATCCTATTGTAGAGTCCTTATCAAAAGCATTTGGAAGCTACCCTTCAGGAAGTCGAAAAAAAATCGGCGCATATCTCATGCAAACAGTTTTTCAGTGTAGTGCGGTGATAAGTGGTATGTCATTAACTGGGATGTCGGGAAATCCGATGCTGAAAACATTAGCCCTTGGCTTTGGCGTTGATATTTCGTGGTCAATGTGGTTTATAGCAGCACTTGTACCTGGACTTGTCTCTATCATTGTAATCCCCTATGCTATCTACAAATTATATCCACCGGAAATTAAAAAAACAGAAGGTATGGCAGAAATTGCTAAGCAAAAGCTTGATCAGCTAGGGCCCATTTCTTTAAAAGAGAAAATTCTTATTTCCGTGTTTCTATCGATGATTGTGATGTGGTGTCTAGGAGAGAAGATGGGAATTGGATCAACTGAGGTAGCACTCATTGGAGTTCTTTTCCTTGTTGCCTTAAACATATTAACTTGGAATGAACTTATGGAGGAAAAAAGTGCGTGGGATACCCTCATATGGTTTGCTTCATTAATCACTTTAGCTACTTTTCTTAAAAAATTCGGAGTAACAGATTGCTTTTCTCAATATTTAGGTGGTTTTGTTCAATCAAGTCATTGGCAAGTAAGTTTTATCATGATTTCCACCATCTATTTCTATGCTCACTATCTCTTTGCTAGTAACATTGCCCACATCACATCAATGTTTGTCCCTTTTCTAGTATTATCCATTGCAGTAGGAACACCTCCAATGCTTGCAAGTTTAGTACTTGGATTCTTTAGCTGTATGTTTGGAGGGTTAACAACCTACGGCTGTGGACCAGCGCCAATTTATTTTGGATCAGGCTATGTAACAACAAAGGAATGGTTCTCCATAGGTTTTGTTATGAGTGTTATCAACCTCTTGATATTTTTTACTGTAGGTTTTGCCTGGTGGCATTTCTTAGGATTAACAACTGTCGGGGGATAAAATCGAAAAAACTATTGGGGAGCAATTTGGGTTTACCTATATTTCAACTTTAGAACCATCATCGGAAGAAGTTCTTAAAAAGGTAAAAAAACGGGCTCAAAAAAAGTTCGCTCCTCTATATAGAAAAAAACAAAATAGGTGGATGGCTAGTCTTTTTGCAGATAAAATACGAAAAAGAGCTGAAGCTCCAGTTATTATCGATAAAGTAAATCCTTTAGTAGGATATGGTGTCTTTGCAAAAAAATTTATCCCATACTTGAGTTATATCGGTGAGTATGCCGGAGAGTTAAGGGCACGGCGGGGACGTAAAGATCGTGAAAATGATTATGTCTTTGGATATATGGTAGGGATGTTTGGAACTCCCTGGGTTATAGATGCTTCTGAGAAGGGGAATTTTACAAGGTTTTTAAATCATAGCTTTGATCCAAATATCAGCTCTAGAGGAATTGTTGTAGATGAAATCTATCATGTCATCTTTTTTGCAAACAAATCCATAGCAATAGGTGAACAGCTCACTTATGATTATGGCCCAACCTACTGGAACAGAAGGCCTTATCCACAAGAGTTATAGATAATAGTTTTTTTATTGATTCCATCTAAGATAATCCATATATCTATATTTAAAAGAGGTATTATGGGTTTTAATGTTTCGCAAAAATTAATTAAGAGTCACTTAGTAACAGGTAAAATGAAAATTGGAGAAGAGATTGGGTTAAAAATTGATCAGACTCTCACTCAAGATGCCACAGGGACAATGGTGATGCTTGAGCTTGAAGCTCTTGGAATAAAAAAAGCTAAGACAGAAGTCTCATGCCAATATGTCGATCATAATCAGATTCAAGCAGATAATAAAAATCCTGATGATCATCTATACCTTCAGTCGGCAGCAAAAAAGTTCGGAATATGGTTTTCTCGTCCAGGAAATGGAATTAGTCATATGGTTGAATGTGAAAGATTTGCTATCCCTGGAAAAACGCTACTTGGGTCAGATAGCCATACACCTGCAACTGGCGGATTAGGGCTTTTAGCAATCGGAGCTGGGGGATTAGAGGTAGCTTTAGCAATTGCTGGTGAGCCGTTTTATACAACCATGCCGAAAATTTGGGGAGTGAAGCTTATTGGAAAACTTCAAGATTGGGTGAGTGCTAAAGATGTAATATTAGAGCTTTTACGTCGCCACAACGTCTCTGGTGGAGTAGGGAAAATCATTGAGTATTATGGGCCAGGTTTAAAGCATTTAACAGCTATGGATCGCCATGTGATCGCAAATATGGGAGCAGAGCTTGGGGCCACAACAACAGTATTTCCTTCTGATGACCAAACTAAAAACTTTTTAAAGGCAATGGGTAGAGAAAAGGATTGGGTAGAGTTAAAAGCCGATAGTGATGCTACTTATGATGAGTATGAAGAGATCGATTTATCCACATTAGAGCCAATGATTGCGATGCCTTCAAGCCCTGGAAATGTGGTAAGGGTAAAAGATGTTGCTGGAAGGCCAATTTCTCAAGCGTATATTGGATCTTCAGCAAACCCTTGCCCGCGAGATTTTGCAATAGCTGCGATGATTACAGATGGGAAGATGGTTTCTGAAGATGTTTCCTATGATATTAATCCCTCTTCAAGGCAGTCTTTAAACTTCTTGTTGGAGAAGGGGTATATGCAGATGCTCACAAAATCAGGAGCGCGTATTCATCAGGCAGGTTGTAATGGGTGTATTGGGATGGGGCAGGCACCGGCAACAGAGACAATCAGCTTAAGGACAACCCCTAGAAATTTCCTTGGAAGATCTGGGACAAAAGAAGACCAGGTATACCTCTGCAGTCCAGAGACTGCTGCTGCATCAGCATTAAAAGGGGTGATTACAGATCCTCGTGATTTAGATATGAAGTACCCAAAATTCAAAGAGCCGAAGAAAATGGAAATTTTTTCCGATATAATAGCCCCTGTGAAAGATGGATATAAAACCAAGTTAATAAAAGGACCAAATATAGGGGAGTTTCCAGAGTTTCCAGCGCTGCCTAAAAATATTTGCTGTCCAGTTTTATTAAAGGTTGGTGATAACATCTCAACAGATGCCATCTCACCTGCAGGTGCTGAAGTTCTCCCTTATAGAAGTAATATTCCCATGATCAGTACTTTTACCTATTCAAGACTTGATCCAAAATATTATGACAGGGCGATGAAAGTGAAAGATACTGGATCTATTATTGTTGGGGGAAGCAATTATGGGCAGGGATCTTCTCGTGAGCATGCTGCAATTTCACCACGTTTTATGGGTGTTGCCGCAGTCATTGCAAAAAGCTTTGCAAGAATCCACAGGAAGAATTTAATAAATTTTGGGGTGCTACCACTCACTTTTAAAAACCCTAAAGACTATGACTTAATTTCTATGAACGATGAGCTAGAGATGTGCAATTTACATTCTACATTAAAAAGTCATGAACCTCTCAAAATGAAGAATAAGACTACTTCAAAAGAGATCTTGTTAGATCACGGTTTTTCTGAAAGAGAGTTAGAGGCTCTGCTTGCTGGAAGTTTAATAGCCCTAGTTCGAAAGAAGCATGAAGTTTAAGAATATAGTTCATATCCAAGAGAAGAAACCTTAAAGCAGTCCTTATTTTGGAATTTTCCAGTAATTACCATGCCAGATTCAAATAACCAATCTAAAACCATTGTTTTAACAAAGGAAATCTCTTCAGGGTCATACGCAGCACTAGTATATTTCCATCCACCACCTACTTTATTAAGAGAGGCTTGTTTTAAGCTGTTTGTATTGGTAAGGTGTGTATGGATAAACTCATCAAAAAGTATCCAGTGTCCACATGCAATTTCGGAGAGAGCCTTTTGCACTTCAATGATATTTCGATCATGTTGATGAAATGAAAAATCACATTTATGAGAAAGGGCATTGTGAGGATGTTTGAAAGAGATAAGGGTTCTTTTTCGAATTGGGGTGTCCAACCATTTTTCAGCAGGGGGAGTTTGTCTTAATCTATCTTCTTCAATTACTAGAAGGCCAAGTAGGAGGCTTTTATTAATCACTCTTGCTAGATAATGGGGGGAGTGATCATGAAATTCAAGACTACTGTCGGGGGTGGAATTTAGGAAAAAAAGTTCTTCTTTATGATTATAGGTCACGTAAAGAGGGCGAGAATTACATAAGGTAAGGATCAAAGACATGTCTTTAATAAAAGAGAATTCACTATCTATAAATCCCTCTACCAGCTCCTCAGAAATAATGACTTTTGGGGCTTCTTTTTTAGCATTTTTAAAGGCATACTCTTGCCATTCAGAAAAATTAGATAGAAATTTCTTATATTTACTTCCTTGTATTTCATAAGTACTACAAAGAATAAAATGATATTCTAAAAATAAAATCTTTTCTTCAAGAATTTCTTCTGAAAGTGAGTATTTTTCTAATAATGAATGTACAGAAACTTTTCCATGCTCGCTTTCCATCACATCATTTACTAAAAGAGTTAGAAGTTCATCATCAGCTAAAGTTTCTTTTACATAACATCGATAGATTTTTGGAGTTTTAAAATGTTTTTCAAGGATAGAATTAAAAATATTATTAGAAGCTCTTGGGATGTGGTACCAAGAAATTAAACAGTGGATAGGGACGTGTTTTAGAAGTTCTTTAAAATATTCTAAATTAGGAGAAAAATTAGGGGTAAATTTTTCTATAAGAGTTTCTAAATATTTTCTAACGTCTTTATCTACAAAAAGAAAATCTTCTTTTATTTGAAATAGGTTTAGAGGGAGAAGTGATTGAAGGATAAGTTGCATTTCTTCACCGAAAGCCCCAGTGTTTTCTTGCAATTCCTCAATAGAGAGTTTCAATGGACTAAAGAGGATTTCTTCTAAAACTGAGGTGATAGTAGGTGATAAACGCTCAATAAAAAGTCTTAAATTCAAATCTCTTTTATAGTCAAAATCTGCTAAAACTACTTTGCAGGGTATGGTTACATGGATATCTTGCATAATGCCTTTTCTTGAGTAGAGTTACCTTATATAATAGGCTGAGGATGGATTAGAAACAATAGAATTTTTCTTGATCATAGAAAGAAGTTGCGCTATCATGCTTTTAAATAATAAAACATCGGAACCGTTATGAATAAAAAGTATAGCCATGAGCAGATAGAAAAAAAATGGCAAAAGAAGTGGGAAGAAGAGGAAACATTCAAAACTGAAATTGATTTAAGTAAACCTAAATATTATATACTAGATATGTTTCCTTATCCAAGTGGAGCGGGGCTTCATGTTGGCCATGTAGTTGGATATACAGGTACTGATGTAATTGCTCGATATAAACGACAAAAGGGGTTTAATGTTCTCCATCCAATGGGGTGGGATAGTTTTGGGCTGCCCGCAGAGCAATACGCGATTCGAACAGGGACTCATCCTCAGATTACTACAGAAAAAAATATTAAAACGTATAGACGGCAGTTAAAATCTTTAGGGCTTAGTTATGATTGGAGTAGAGAGATTGCCTCCTCAGATCCAAAGTATTATAAGTGGACACAGTGGATTTTTACCGAGCTATATAAAAAAGGTTTAGCATATCAAGATGAGGTGACGGTGAATTTTTGTGAGGAACTTGGAACAGTGCTTGCAAATGAAGAGGTAGAGAATGGAAAATCTATTGAAGGGGGGTTTCTTGTAATTCAAAAGCCGTTAAAGCAATGGATTTTGAGAATTACTGAATATGCAGAAAGATTACTTGTTGATCTTGATGAATTAGACTGGCCAGAGCACTTAAAGAAGTTGCAGAGAAATTGGATAGGGAAAAGTGTAGGTGTTGAGGTAGATTTTGAGTTAGAGAATTCTGATGATAAAATTTCTTGTTTTACAACCCGTGCAGACACGTTATTTGGAGTAACTTTTATCGTGATCGCTCCAGAGCATCCACAAGTGAAAAAATTGGTCTTGAAGAAGTATCGTTTCACATGTGCAGAGTACCAGAAGATGGCAGCGATGAAAGATGATATGCAAAGAACGGAACTTGCAAAAGAAAAGACGGGGGTCTTTACTGGCAGTTACGTTAAAAATCCAGTCACTAATGCAATGATCCCAGTTTGGATAGCAGATTATGTCCTTGTTTCGTATGGGACTGGCGTTGTGATGGGGGTTCCATCAGATGATGCAAGGGATAGGGAATTTGCAGAGAAGTATAATCTTGGTATTGTAGATGTAATAGATGAGGCTGAAAATTATATAAATTCTGAAAATGAGAAACTTTCTCTTTCAGGTTTAAATATGATCGAAGCAAAAAGTGTTATTGAAAAGTATCTTGAGGATAACAACCTTGGAAGGGCTTGTGTAAAGTATAAGTTGAGGGATTGGTTGTTTTCAAGGCAACGATACTGGGGAGAGCCGTTCCCTGTAGTTCATGAAGAGGATGGGAAGAAAAGACTTCTGAATTTAGATGAATTGCCATTAACACCCCCTGTAATGGAAGATTTTTTACCATCACCAGATGGTAATTCACCCCTTTCTAAGATGAGGGGTTGGGTAGAGGTTGTTGACCCTGAAACTGGGAAGAAGGGGTATAGAGAGACTAACACCATGCCACAGTGGGCTGGGTCGTGTTGGTATTACTTAAGATTTTGCGATCCTACAAATTCAGAGGAGGCATGGGGAAAAGCTTCTGAGAAGTATTGGATGCCAGTAGATTTGTATGTGGGAGGGATTGAGCATGCGGTACTGCACTTATTGTATGCGAGATTTTGGCACAAAGTGTTGTATGATCTAGGGCATGTTTCTACAAAAGAGCCATTTCAATGTTTAAGAAATCAAGGCCTTGTTACCTCGAGATCTTATAAGAAAGAGGGTGGGGGGTATATTTCTCCAAAAGAAGTAGAATGTATTGATGGGCGCTATGTAGAGAAATCTACCCTTGCCGACATTCAATCCTCTATTGAGAAAATGTCCAAATCAAAATTAAACGGGGTTTCTCCCGATGAGATAATAGAAGAATTTGGAGCAGATTCACTCCGCCTTTATGAGCTTTTCATGACGCCATTTGATAAAGAGAAAATTTGGCAAAGTGATGCAGTATCAGGTCAGAAGCGTTTCTTGAATCGTGTCTATGAAATGGTTACCTCTGATAAAGTGGTGGATGAAAATAATGAGGTAAGTGAAAAATTAATTCATCGATTAGTAAAAGCGGTGGAAGAGGATTTAGAAACTTTAAGTTTTAACACAGCAATTGCCAAGATGATGGAGTTTGTTAATAAGTTTTCTACATTAAATAACTATCCTAAGGAAGCATTGAAAAAACTCTCACAGCTTATTTACCCTTTTGCCCCCCACTTTGGAGCAGAAATATTTTCTGAGTTGGGCTTTTCTGAAGATATTGTCTTTGCCCCATTTCCTACCTACGATAAAAAGTATCTAGAAGATGATGAGATTATCATTGTCTTTCAGGTAATGGGAAGACTTAGAGGATCGGCAACATTTAGTAAAGACACTCCGAAGGAGAGGGTGATAGAAGAGGCTAAGAAGGATCCACGAGTGGTGAAGTATTTGGAAGGGGAGATTGTGAAGGAAATCTTTGTCCCAAATAAACTTGTGAATTTTGTTTTAAAGCAATAGGCGAGTAAATGGGTTTGACATATCGCCTCTTTAGTTACCTTTCTTTTATTGTTATTTCTATAAAGTATACCTATGATCGATTTGCCCATAACAAGTTTCCGGGAATTTTGCTCTATAAAATTGGACTTAAGAGATATAAGATAAACCCTAAAGGGGATAAAAAGTGTATTTGGATCCACGCAACCTCTCTTGGTGAGACGATGTCAACCAAGACGTTGATGGAACAATTAGCAAAAAACAAAAACAACCATGTGATCTTTTCCACATTTACAACTGTCGGTTATAATTACGCAAAAACTCTGCCTGGGATAGATCAGGTGATTATCCTTCCACTGGATTTGAAAAGTACGATGAGAGATTTGGTGAGAAAAATTCAGCCCGATCTCTTTATTTTAATTGAAAGTGATTATTGGGCAAATTTTTTAAATGAAATAAAAAAATTCCGATGTAAAATGCTTTTATTAGGGGGAAGGATTTCGGATCGTTCCTATAGAAGATTCAAAAGAGTCCCTGTTTTTGCCCGTGCTCTCTTTTCTAATTTTGATTACCTTTTCCTTCAAGATCAATCTATGAAAGAAAAGTTCATAGGTCTTGGAATTGCTGGTGAAAAAATAGAGGTGATAGGGAATTTAAAGTTGGACACAACCTCAGATCTTACTTTAGAAGAATACCTTCCAAAGGGTCGACGTTATATTACTTTAGGATCTACTCATCAAAATGAAGAGGAGAGCCTTTTGAAGGTCTTAGATTCTTTAGATCCTGATATTAGTTTTGTTGTAGCTCCAAGGAGGCCTGATCGCTTTTTAGAAGTTGAAAACCTTTTAAAGGAGCTTGGATTATCTTGGCGGTTTGTGGGGGAAAAAGGGAGAGGTGACGAACGAATTATATTTGTAAATAAACTAGGTGTTTTGGAGAGATGTTACGCACAAAGTGAAGTTGCTATTGTTTGCGGAAGTTTTTTTTATTCAACTGGTGGTCATAATGTATACGAACCTGTAAGAGTTGGGACCCCTGTTCTCTATGGTCCTTATACCTTCAATCAAAAGTCCCTTACAAAAATTGTAGAGGATTTTGGAGTAGGGGCTGAGGCAACGCTTGAAAACATTTTAGAAAGTGTAGAGAGGAAGTTGAAAGAGGGGAGAATTTCAGAAGAAAAAGTAGCCAAAATCAAGATGCAATCAGAGGGGGCTACAGAAAAAGCAATTAATTTAATAAATAGCTTGTTATAAAACTTCATCTCTGCTATAGTTGCTAACATATTTATCGCGGGATAGAGCAGTTGGAAGCTCGTCGGGCTCATAACCCGAAGGTCGCCGGTTCGAGTCCGTCTCCCGCTAATATAAAGGAGCTAGAGAAATACTAGCTCTTTTTTTACTAGTGATGATATGCATCACTTTGAATGGCGGCTTAGCTCAGTTGGTAGAGCAACGGAATCATAATCCGCAGGTCACTGGTTCGAGTCCGGTAGCCGCTATTTTTCTAAAGTCTTACATCTTATCCGCTTGTTTATCAACAGGTTGTGAAATCAAATCTTTTAATTTCAGGGTTCAACACTTCAAATTATAAAAATAGCTTTAGTTTTAAATGTTAATCATTGTATAATTATATCAATAATTAAAAGGAGTGTTTCATGAGCGCAGCAGCAACAACATTGAATGTACCACTAGAAACACTAAAAAATATAGAAGCTTTAGTAATCTCTATAAAGAAAGAGAGGGACGATGAATCGAAAGCGATAAGGATTGCTGGAATAGTGTTTTTAGTTCTTGCTGTCATTTTATTTACTATTATATGCATATGTGGCGCTGGTATAGGATTATTCGCAGCGGGAGCTCTGATAGTCAGTTTAGCTGTGATTGCAATTGTGGGTATTGGAATGTTTATTGGGGGTGCTGTGCGAGACTTAAAGGCAATATGGTTAACCGAATGTCATAAACGTATTTATAATATAAAAGCTTTATTACCTCAAAACACAGCAAGCTAATCTATCATACGCACTAGTGATTAATTTTCTCATCAATAGTAAATATTAGATTAATTCTCATCTTTTTACCTGCCTATTCTTTTTTTAAATTGGAGTCGTGTACTTCAATTTACAATCGGCAAACTATTGAGATCTTTCAATTTTAAATTTTTTATTTGAAATATAATGCCCCGAGTGGGATAACTAGTTTAGTCCACACAAAACAATAAAAGGGTCTATTTTGCTGTTATCTTTAATTTTTTCTCTTATCAACAGAAAAAAACATCAGTTGTTAGGAAGTTTTTTAGTTCTGTTTGCGTGTAATATGATTTTTTTTCAAACAAGTGTTAAAAAAGAAGAATTTTTGAAAAAATATACATCCCATATCCCGAGTTACTCTAATCAAGATATCTTTGTAATGGCAAAAAATTGTGATGATATCTTACATCCAAAGTCCTTTGCTTTTCCTTATATTGACAAAATTCAATCTCATGATGATGTACTCGGAATTACTGCCCTTGCTTCTGAAGGGGAGAAATTCTACAAAACATTTCAAGATCCACAAGTGTTGGTGGTTTCTTTGAAAAAAGGAGCATCTGTAAAGAAGTGGATGGATACCTTTGAAACAAATCCAGATTTCACAGCGATGAATCCAGCCTATTATAAGCATTTGTACAACAAAGCTCTGGTTTGTAGAAATGAGGCGTTATATTCCTATAATGCTTTGCTCTCTATGATTTCTTTGGTCTCCTTTATCGGTATCATAGCTTTATCGGCAATGTTTTCATTGGTAATTCGAAAAGAGATAAAAAGTTTTCTGTTAGAAGGAATAACACCCTTTAAAGCGTTCACCTATTTTAGCGGTGCAATTAGTTTTATTCTTTCATTCACTCCATGTATTTCTTTTGGCTTTGCCATAATGGAATCAGAGAGTGTTGATTTTGTGGTTAAATTACTCATTCATGCTTTAACAGTAGAGATTTTAGCTGTAATGATTATATGTGGGGCAATTATTGCGAGGAGTCGATTTGGCAAAAATAGAATTAACTAATGTTTCTTATGTAGAAGATGATTTAATCCTTTTAAATAACATCACCGTTAGTATTGATCAGGGTGAGTTATTCATGATCCGAGGCTCTTCTTTAAAAGAGGGGAGAGCATTAATCCATATTATTCATCATTTAATCAAACCTATAGAAGGCACTGTCCGGCTAGTTTTTGAGGAGGATGAGCAAGAATGGATAGGGTCTAATTGTATTCCAATGATTTCGGAATTTACAGTCGAAGAGGTTTTAACTCTCCCACTTGTTTCTAAAGGCTATACAAAAAAAGAGGTGAGGAGCAGAATAGATGAGGTTGCAAGCTATTTTTCTATAGATGCTCTTTTGAAAAAAAGAGTCTCTGAGTTAACGGATGCAGAATTATCCCTCGTCGGGGTTTCTAAGGCTGTGATTGCTGAGCCTTCTTTAATTATTCTAGATTCTTTCTCAAAAGCTTTAGATCACAAAGTAGCAGTGCTTGTGATGACTTATCTACATGAGATCTCTGTCGATTATCAAGTGACTGTAGTAATGCTGGAAAATGATACTAGATTACATCCTTTTGCAGGTAAAATCTTACATCTTGAAAAAGGATATATTAAGGATTTGGTTGGAGAGGGTGTAGACTTGCAGAAGTTGATGCCGTTTTTAAAAATATAGGGAGTTCACATGCCAAAGAAAATATTTGATCCGATACATGGTTTCATTGATATTAAGCAGTGTGAAGAGGATTTAATCAACTCCCTTCCATTTAAAAGACTGCAAGGAATTCATCAAATTGCTGCGGCAGCTTTTGTATACAATGGGGGGAATCATAAACGTTATGAACACTCCATTGGAACAATGATGGTAGCAGATAAAATCTATACCCATGTGATGAAAAAATCAGAATACTTCCCTGACCTTCCAAAACGTGGCTCTAAGGAATATAATTATTGGAGAAGCATCTTAAGAGCTGCTGCACTCTGTCATGATTTAGGTCATCCGCCGTTCTCACATCTAGCGGAAAAGGACCTTCTTAAAGGAAAAAGACATGAGGAATGGACAATAAAAATCATTTTTTCTGATTACTTAATGCCTATTTGGAAAAGAGAAAATCTAGACCCTATGCATATTGCTAAGGTTTCTGTAGGGCGGGCGTATTTTGAAGAGCAATTTACTGAAATTGAATCGATTTTAACAGAGATGATAACCGGTGACTACTTTGGCGCCGACCGTATTGATTACCTTTTGAGAGATTCATACTTTACTGGGCTTGCTTATGGCTCATTTGATTATGAGCAATTAATCCAATCGCTGTGTATTCTCCCTTATAAGGATCGCTATTACTTAGGTGTTGAGGAAGATGGTTTAGAATCCTGTTATGCACTTCTCCTTGCAAGGTATTTTATGCACAAGAGATTGTACCAATATTCTAATATTAAATCTTACAGCTTTCATTTTTCTCGCTTTATTATCAAATACTACGAAGGTGTTGATATCACTAGTAGTATCGAAAGATATGTAAAAACTAATGATTTTGAAATCTTAGCAGAAATTTATAAAGCATATGCTGATCCTGAACATAAATTTCATAGTGAAGCACTATGTTTAATGGATAAACAAAAACGCTATAAAGCAATACCTATTGATGAAAACACCATGAAACAATATAAGAAGGCTGTTGAAAAAGACTCGTCTTGGGTGTTTTTTGAAGAAAATTCTATAGATAAAAAAAAGAAATTCTTCTCCTTTCCCGTATTACAAAAAAATGGTATGATTCAAGGGGCTGATACAATCTCTGAAGTACATATTCCGGTGAATATGTCAAATTGGATTTTTGTTTCGCCTGATCATAAAGATTTTTTTGAACAAAAGGAAAGTGATGCTGAGGAAGTACACTGATAAGATCTTAGTTGAATACAGAGCGTATAAAGCTGAGGAAAAATGGTTTGTCTTCTTTATGATGGTATGTGGCTATGCAATTTCTGCTGAAGCTGCGATTACTCGTTCTGTTTCCACATCCTTTTTTATTGATGCATACGGAGTAAAACTTTTCCCCTACGCCTGGATAGCATCTCTTCCGTTAAATTTTTTAATTGTAGCTTTTTATAATAAGTTCATTCCAAGGCTAGGTTGTGGCAAAATGATGGGAACGGTACTTACCTTTACTGTCCTTTTCAATTTCTTTTGTATGTTTTTTTTGAAATCAATCTATAGCCTCCCATTTTTCTTCTACCTTTGGAAAGATATTTTTATTATATTCATGTTTCACAACCTCTGGTCTGTCATCCATTCTACCATTACTATTAAACGGGCAAAATACATTTATGGGGTTTTCTTTGGAATGGGGGGTCTTGGCTCAGTTACAGGAAACTTAATTCCAGGTTTTCTAGCTGTGATTG
>CAMDFS010000022.1 GCA_945897715.1 Chlamydia trachomatis | reverse complement strand
AACTTTTCAGATATGGGCGAGGGGATTGCGAAAAAATATTCACAAAGGACCCTTTTGATTGGTATTTATAATGCAACAATTAACGCATTTGCTGATTCAGGTAGGGCAGGTATGGAATATTTTGGATACCTAACTAAGAGTATAAGAATTCTTAAGTGCTTCAACGAAACTATGTTGGAAAAGATCGAAAGATACAATCCTAAAGCTTACGCAATGCATATTGCTCATAGTGAAGCTGGGCTTATTTACGCAAGAGCTTTTGAAAGATCTTCAGAAAAAGAGCAGGCAAGAATGAGAAAATATGTTGCTGTGTTAGGGGTGGGTAGTGCCCGCCCTATCAAAGATAAATACACTAAATTTTCTTTGAATATTTATTCTAAATGGGACTTTGTTACAGGACTTGCGGGCTTGCTTTTAACTAGTGGTTGTAATATAAAGTGGTACGATTCTACTTCCACAAGCGATCAAAAAATGCTTGGTTTTATTGATCACAGTTTTGCTGGAAATACTTATAGCAATGGATTGGATGAATTTATAGATCAATGTAAAAAAGAACATGGGGGATTTCATGAAGTTTATCAAAGGTAGCTTTTTACTAGCAATGAGCCTTGTATGGGCGGGGGAAATAGTTGTGGATGCACCAAAAGAGATCACAAAAGAGTGGGAGGCAAAAGTCTTTGGCGTCAAATATGGGGTCACAGAACTAGATAAGGCTGTTCATGAAATGGTTGATGGTCTGATTGATGAAGTGTTTGAAAAAGCATTTTTTGAGCGAATTAAAGAAGCTATAAAAAATAATCCAAAAGGGGAAGGAGTGTACACGGAATATTGGCCAAACGGTGTGTTAAAAGCAAAACTCCCTTATAAAGATGGAAAAGCGAATGGGCATATTCATAGTTGGTATGATAATGGGTTGGATGCATTTAAGGGTCATTTTAAAGAAGGGGTAAAACAAGGAATTCATATTACTTTTTATAGGATAGAGCCAAGTGGGCATGTAAATGAAGCTCGCCTGCTCGCCTACAATGAAAAAGGGCAACTTAATGGAAAGCAATATCGATATCATGAAACAAAAGGTTTGTGGATTGTTTTTACCTATGAAAATGGGAATCCTAATGGTGCTCTAGAGGGTTGGAATCTAGATGGTAAGTATTTTCTTTCTGCAAATTATAAAAAAGGTTTTTTACAAAAAAAACCTCCACTTCCACCAGGAAAAAGAAAAATCCCAAAAGATCCACCCGATGTAAAATATGTTCATGAAGTGACTAACACTTTTTTAAAAATTGCGAAAAAAGAATTTGGATTGAGTTGCTGTGGATCGGGATCGGGGATGCCCTTTGATGTGGAAACAATTACCGTTTATTTGAGTATTAAGAAAAAAGGAACAGTGGAAGAAGGAAGAGATTTATTTGTTAATTTAAAAGAAAGATTTGTAGAAGTAGTTAATCAACACGAAAAACTACGACCTTATTTAAGAGAATATCCATTTCCACCGTGGCGAACTCAAATCCTTTTAAGATTCTGTGATGAAAGTGGAAGAATTTATGAAGATGGCAGTGTTGCTCGTATTTTGTTTAGTAACAAAAAATATGTTTGCTATCGAACTATTAAATCAAAAAATGCTCAGCCGGAAGACCTATTTGTAGAACCCTATGAAGAGGCTCTTAAGATTGTGAGATCCAAGGATAAAAAAATATAACTGTGCAAAAACTCATCAAAGGTAGCTTTTTACTAGCAATGAGCCTTGTATGGGCGGGGGGCATTATTCTGGATGCACCAAAACAGTGGGAGGCAAAGAGCGATACAAAATAATCCTAAACTGGAAGGTCTATACACTGAATATTGGCCAAACGGGGTGTTAAAAGCAAAACTTCTTTATAAAGATGGAAAAGCGGATGAGCATATTCATGGTTGGTACAATACTTGCTTAAACATAGAAATCCCGCACTCACTTTTGTCCGAAACTAAGACATCTTCAATTTTTAAAACAGGTTCAGCAAAATGCCAACCATTCACCATAGAGCTCTCTCTTACATTTTTACATCTAAATGTTGTTGACTCATCTTCAGCAAGAACGGTAAGCTGAATCATTCGATCAGATTTTCTTTTTTCGGCAGTTACCTTACTTTTGCGTCCTGCAACATCAACAATTGTATAACCTGGATATATTTTCAAACCCTCTATTACACGAAGATATAGAGGCTCTGGAAGTTGCTTGGTCTTTTCAAAAAAATCATCCCAGCTATCTTACAATAGGGATATTCACCCCAGTTTCCAACATCAAGAGAAAGATCTTTCCTATCTATACTCATCACAACTAAAACAAGTCATAAATCTGATTCAAGAGAAAATATATAGTTGTTTAATTTTCGTTGCGCCTCTTCATAAGAAAACCATGAACTCTCTCCTTTATTAAGAAGACTTGAGTAATGACCTCCATAAGTTGAGATAAAACACTTCGCTTTTATTTCATCTCGATCACGACTCTTTTGTGATGCCATATAAGCGTTGAGCAGTTTATCAGCGTGATCTTTGAACATACCGCTTTTAGAGGAGGATATAATCAAAGGATCCCTGCGCAATGAGGTAATAAGGTCTTTTGTCGGATATGAGTAATGAGATTTAATAAAACTATCTAAAAGGAATGATCCAATAGCCTCATTCATACAGGTAAATGGTCGGTCTAAAATTAATGGGCAGGAATCATGCTTTTTAGCAAGGTAGGTAGCAGCTGCCGATCCAAACGACTTTCCGTAGAAAATGATCTCCCCGGAGCAGTAATTATAAGCACTATCAGCAATTTTTTGACATTTATCCCATGATACAAATGTTTCACCGTTGTTATAGTCGTAAAAATCAACAGCTAAAACATTAAATCCTCTAAGGGAAAAGTTTAAAATCTCTCTAATTTGCATAGTCAATGGGATATTATAATCTACAAAAAGTATTACAGTCTTTTTCTTAGCATCTTTTAAGAAGTGCACTTCTTTTGGAAAAGAAAATAATTCAGAAAGATTAGAAGAGGCAAGATTTGCTTCAAAAAGCTCAAGAAGTTTCGTGTTTTTAGGATCTTTTAAAACCTCTCTCCATTTCCCAAAAGTTTTCCCACTATTTTGACGCACAGAGCTTGATGTTAAGTATAATCCTGAAAATCCATTCTCTTCTTCAGTAATATATTTAACTCCCAAATCTTTAAGAAATAAGGCGCTTTGCTTCTTCAGTCTATAAAAACCTGTAAAAGGGACAGATCTCTCTGGCGATGCAAACTCAATAGACTTTAAAGCAATCTTATGGGTAAGGGGAGTTGCATACAAACTTGCAACTGTAATTAGAAGTAGAGATAATTTCATAATTAACTACATGGGTTATTTTTAACCTCCATATAATTAAATACACATTAAAAGTGAACAAAAACTTAATAATATATTAATATATCTAAATTAGTTCTCAAGATCCATTACGATGCATCGGGTTTTGGTTGATATGGTGTAAGAAACTCAATAGCTTTTGCATTACCTCTAGTCCTGGCTATATCCATTGCACTCCCTGAACTAGCACCTGCAGAGTGAATATCAATAGGGAGATAGCGTTGATTTTCAAGTAAAAACTGAAGGAGTTCTAAATATTTCACTGAGATAGAAGACAGTCTTAACAATAAATTAAAATCTCTTTCTTGAAAAGCTTTGACAATTGATTCAATCTTTAAAAATTTATTCGTTATAAGTGAATTAAGATTAGTTACTTTTTGTTTATAAGTAGTCAAGTTTTCATTAAATTGATCTTTAGTTCCAAACATTTTAGTAAACCGCTTTTGCCCTTCACTAACCTCTTTAACCATTCTTACCAAGGAGTTTGCATCAAAAATACATGTATTTGTTGGATAAAAAGGTTTCAGCCCATTCCAGGAAAGCAAAGTATTGGCTAAAATAAAAACAGTTCTGCCATTTCCATCGGGAAAGTAATGTAACTGTTCAAGTTCTCGACATAAAAGACAGATTTTCTCAATTATTTCTTGTTTAGTTTGAATTTCTTCAGTGGATTTTAAATAACCTGTCATTAATTCAATAGCTTTTTTGGTCATGCTACTCTTATCACGATACAAGGATCTAATTCTAACCGGAAAATTTCCATCACCTATGGTTCCGACACTATAAATAGGTTTAATTATTTTTGAAATCACTTCAACTCTTTTATTCGGAAGCATGGGTGTAGTAAAAAGTTTTGTATGCACCCCAGTTCTTTTATTCAGTTGAAAAAAATCACCGTGCATAACACCATAATCAATATAGGGGCTGCTTGATTTTTCCTCTGTATAGAAGGAAAGAAGCACTTTTTTTTCATGAAATAAAATTTGCTTTACTAGATCCATTATCCCTTCGAAATCTGAATTTGGTCCCATCCCTACACAATAGCTGTGCTCAACAGATGCGGAATCATCTAACGGTTTAATATGATGCATAGCCACTTTGTGAATTTTTGTAAAAACTTCTAAAAGTTCAGAGGGTTTAGTAACAGGATCTAAATTGATAACTCCTAACCAAGAAATTGCAAAGCTTGAATCATACCCAGGTTCTCTTGTCATATATTTTTGTAAAGAATATTCTGCTGAAGTTTCTCCCTTCGTCCCTTCTGGGATAAGATCCAACATAAATTGAGTGGGGTGAAGCCGTCCTCTACCCTCAAAACGTGCAACATCTTCATAACTAGCCTGTAAAGGTTTAGCGCCACCGCCTGCTATATTTGCCATAAATTAGAAATCTCCCAAAATAATTTTGGTAAAATAGTATAGTAAATCTATATTAATAGCAAGAAAACACTAATTAAACTTTATGATCAGTAGCTGGTAAATCTTATTACTCACCATTTGTTGGTTTTGCTCGACCCTTTTTCAAAGAGCCCCTAATACTCTTATCTTCGAGCATTTTTTCTTTAGTTTTCTTTGATCTTCGTTTCTTTTGCTTTCGAATTTTATCAATTTCTTTCATTCGTTTGGATTGGACTTGCTGAATTTGTTCTTGATATTTTTCTAAAAGTCTCCTTCGAGCAAAAAAACGATTATTAGCTTGCTGTCGATCTTTTCCGCATCGAACAATAAGTCCAGTGGGGATATGTTTCAAAAAGACCGTGCTATGGGTGTTATTGATTTTTTGGCCGCCGTTACCTGATCCAAGGATAAACTGTTCTTCTAGATCGTCTTCAAAGATTCCAGCAGCAGCCATTTCTTCTTCGAGTTTTTTTAATTTGTCTTTATTAATCACAGTTTGCTTTTGAAGAATTTGAAATTTGTTGTTAGATATCTATTTAACTTCTCTATGTATATAAATACAACAGGAGTTACAAATAAAGTAACAATTTGAGCAAAAATCAATCCTCCAACAATTGCAATTCCAAGTGCAGACCTACTTTTTGCAACACTGCCACCAATACCTAGTGCGATAGGGATAGCTCCCATCATTGCAGCGATGGTAGTCATGATAATAGGTCTAAATCGCAAGCAGCAGGCTTGAAATACCGCATCTTGAGCAGAAAGTTTTTTTTCTTCCATAAGCTCCAAAGTAAAATCGATGATTAAAATCCCATTTTTCATCACAATCCCTAAAAGCATCAAAATCCCTATTAAGGCATAGATTGAGATCGTATTTCCAGTAATTAAAAGTGATAACAACCCACCTAGTAAAGCTACAGGAACGTTAGAAATAGCAGTAATAGGGTGGAGGAAATTTTCATACAACACCCCTAGAATGATATAAATTACAAAGATAGATAAAAGAATTAGAAGAACAAATTGAGCAATTGCTTGATTGAACGCCGCGGTATTTCCAGCAGCCTCTTTCATGACGTTATCAGGCAAAATATTTGTGGAGAGTTTTTCCATCTCATTAATTGTTGTAGATAAAGAAATATTTTCTCCAGGATTAAAAGAGATTGTAACAGAGGGAAGTGCATTAACCCGCGTCATGAGCTCAGCACCTGTGGTATAAGAATCTTCTAAAATTGAGTTTAATGATATCATAGCACCAGAGGTATTGTTTGCTACATATAAGGAATTGAAATTTTGCTTTGATACGGAATATTTTTTTTCCATATCAAGAATGACATAGTACATATTTTGTGGGACATTAATTTTTGAAATGTAGGTTTCGCCATATGCGTACATAAGAGAGTCTTCAATTACTCTTGCATTCACATTACCATAACTATGAGCTTGATTTCTTAATAGATTAAGTTGCAAAACTGGGGCGTTTGGTTGATAATCTGTACTCACATTAGAAAAATAAGGAGAGGCTCTCATTGCAGACATTAATGCCTCTGAGCTACTATCAAGGGCATTTTGATCAAAACTTCTTAAGATATACTGATAGTCGGCTTTACCTGCAGTTGTATTGCCCACTTGAAGGTTAATAAGGGGTAAAGCTTTTAAAGTGGTTTTCATTCCAATACATTTTTCTGCATTTTCCACATTAAACTCTTTGATAACCTTCCAAATATCCTCTCTCTTATTAGAGTTTGTTAAATTGTAAAAAATTAAGCCCTGGTTGTCTGTAGGGGCACTTTCAAGGGCAGCAAAAAATAATACATCTGGGTTAGAAATAGCAACTTTTGAAAGATCTTTCATCTCTTCATGAAAACTTTGTGGTGAAGTCCCTTGTGGCATCATTGCAAAACCTTGAATAACACCCAAATCATTTCCTGGGAGGTAATCTTTTGGAACAATCACAAAAAGTACTGAAGATGCCACTACACAAACTATAGCTAGACCTAAGATGAAAATTTTATGTTTAAGTGCATATGCAAGAGCTTTTTCATATCGATTTTCTACAATGTTGTTAAGTTTTATGGAGAATTTTTCTACATAAGTTTTCTCTGTATTCTCAAAATCAGAGAGAAAACGGCTACAGAGCATTGGGATGAGGGATAGGGAGATAAAACCTGAGACACACACAGCGATAATAATAACTGCTGCAAGTTCATGAAAAATTTGGCCAACAATACCATCAAGAAACAACATAGGTATAAACACTGCACATAGACATAAACTCATAGCAACAATTACTAAAACTATTTGCTTGGAACCCTTTACAGTTGCATCATATGCATTTAAATTACCTGTTTGACCAACTCTTACAATATTTTCCATAACAATAATGGCATCATCTACTAAAAAACCTATTGAAATAGTTAATGCAGAGAGAGAAATGATATCTAGACTATATCCAAAAACCTTCATAAATATGAATGTTGAAATAATTGTAATAGGCAGAGAGATTAGTGGAATAAGGCTGTTTCGGATTTTTCCTAAATATAGATAGATAACCATAACAACAAGAGCAAAAGCAATGTACAAAGTATTTTTTACATCATCTAAAGCTTCTATAATCCAACTTTTTAATGAAAAGGGGATAGTAAGAGTTAGATTTTTTGGCATTTGAGCGGATAACTTTTCTAAAAGAGTTTCCACATGGGTACATGCTTCAATAGTATTGTAGTTTAATTGTTTATAAAGAGCTAAAAAGCATAGACTTTCCCCATCAGGACTCTCTTTACTATACCATTTAAAAGATGCCTTATCATTTTGGAGTCCATCAACAACTGTTGCAACATCTTTAAGGCGCACCGGCGCTCCATCTACAAATTTAACAATTAGGTCTTTATACTCTTCTGCTTTTACTAATTGTCCTTCTGTTTTAATAACCATACTAGTTGTAGGGCCATAAAATTTACCTGTGGGTTGTTGAACGTTTGCATTATCAATTGCATCTTTTAATTCAGAAAAAGAGATGTTTTTTGCAGCAAGTTTTTCAGGATTGACGTGACATCTGACAGCATATGGATAACCGTGAGTATCAATTTCAGCAACACCCTCCACAGTACCTAATTGTTGTCCAAGATAGCTAAAACCATATTCATATAAATCCCCAGGAGTTGCAATAGGGGAGTGAATAGCAATAAACATAATAGGAGTATCAGAAGGATTTACTTTTGTATAGGTGGGGTTTTGTGGAATGTCTTTAGGCAGTTGTGATAAAGCTCTTTGGATCGCTTGGTCAGTTTCTTGTGCAGCAATGTTGATATCGACATCTTGGTGAAATTGTAGGACTATGCTTGAGGATCCATAGTAATTTTGTGAACTTACCACCTCAATTCCTTGCATCAGGATAAATTCTCTTTCTAGAGGAGCTGCAATAAGGTTTGCAATATCCTCTGGTCCAGCTCCTGGGTAGTTTGCACTCACTTGAATTACAGGATACTCAACTTGAGGGATTGAGGATATTGGAAGAGAATTGTAACTTAATATTCCAAAAGTCACTAAAGTAAGCATCAAAAGGGTAGTAAATACAGGTTTATCAATAAATGGCTGAGAGATATTCAAAGTTTAACATCCTTAGTAATAATCTCACACATACTGTTAGGCGTTACATTTATTTGTCCGCGGATAACTAGTCTATCACCTGGTTTTATATCCCCTTTAATATATGTGTATTCTCCATAGAGATCATATGGGGTAATGTTTTTGTATTCAGCCTTACCTTCTTGATTAATTACATATACATAAAAACCTTTACTCCCTGTGTTGATGGCTTTTGTTGGGATAAGTAAAGCATTTTCTTCTTGTTTAAGAATAAGGGTAGCTTCTACATATTGACCTGGCCAAAATACGCTATCTGGATTACAAATTTCAGCGCGTAGGGGAACCATGCCGGTCTGTGTATTGATCACATTATCTACTAAGATGAGCTTTGCTTTACAAAGGGTTTCATCAGGGATTAAAATATCGACAGTTAAAGCGGTGCTTCCTTTTTTATACTGCATGATTGTACGAAAGTCCCTTTCAGGAAGGTAAAAGTCAATATAAATTGGATTTATCTGATTTACTACAAGGAGGGCTGGGGCATCATTAGTGATGAGATTTCCCTTGTCTACGAGTTTTTTTCCTGCAATACCTGAAAAGGGTGCTCGAATGAAGCAGTAATCTACATTGAGTTTTGCAAGGCGAATATCAGCATCATTTTGCATGACAGTAGCTTCATACTCAGCAAGATTTTTCACAAATCCATCAAATTCAAGCTTTGAAACATAATCTTCAGCTAAAAGGGATTGATATCTAGCAACCACTTCAGCGGAGTACTTTAGTTTAGCAAAATTCTCAGCCCGGATAGCGAGGTTTTTTTCTAAAGTAGTAAAAAAAGGACGGGCGTCGATGGTAACAAGAAGATCATTTTTTGAAACTAATTCACCCTCCTTATAATGGATTTCTTCTAATAACCCTTCAATCTGAGCTTTGATTTCAGCAGAGTTATAGGCCGTGCAATGCCCCACAGCTTTTAGTCCGATAGGGATTGTTTTTTCAATAGCGACCTGAACCTCCACTTTAGCAACATAAGGCTTTGCTATTGTTTTTTTATTACATCCTACACTAAGGAGAAGTAATAAAAGAAAATATCTCATCTGTAACCTCCAATATTTTGTGCCGATAACATCCCTGTAGCAAAGGCAACAGATACAATTCCTGAATAATACTCTTGTTGTGCGACAATATATTGAGCTTTTGCATCTGCTAAAAATGACTGAGCACTCAAAAGGTCTAATATGGTGACAATTCCCAATTTATACCGTTTAAACATCGCTTTGGCCTCTATTTCTGCTGCATCAAGGTAACTTTTGGTATCGAGGATTTTTTCCTTAGCAGAGGAGAGGTTGTTCATTGCAACATGAACATCTTCGATGATATTAAGTTCAGCAGAATACATAGCAGATTTTGCTTGTGCTAAAAGGGATTTTTTATTTTTTATTTGATTTTGATAGTAAAAACCAGAAAATATAGGAAATGATAAATCTAACACTACATTGTAATTTCCAGCATCTTGAAACCCACCTTGATACCAATACTCACCGCCTGATGCTACAAGATTTAATTTAGGTAAAATCTCTCCTTCAGCAATTTTGACATCTGCTGCTGCTGATAAGTAACTGGATTTTGCAGCTAAATATTCACCACGACATTTTTTTGCAACTTTAATCAACTCATCAAGGTTCATATCAAAAGGGCAGGGTAGGATATTTTCTGGAAAATTATGTAGATCAAGAGGAGAACTTGCAGGAATTCCAAGAGTTGTGATTAAGGCAATATAGCTATTTTCTTTAAGATTTTTTTGATTTGTGAGATTTACCTTCTTTTGCAAATAATTTGTTTTTGCTTGTAACATATCCGTTACAGCATATATCCCAGCGCTGTATTTATCCGATGCTGCTGTATATGTCGCCTCAGCATCTCGTAAATCTTCAATATCTGCTTCATATTGAGCGGTATTACTTAAATAGATATAATAATTGTTAGCAACAGTCTTCATTACGCTTTGCACATTTTCATTGTGGAGGAAGTTGCTTTCTTGAAGGAGCCAAAAGTATTTCCCCGCCTTAGCCTTTCGCTCTCCACCATCAAATAGAAGGTAGGAAAGGGAAATTATTGGGCCATATTGGATTTGATTGTTCATCAAAAAAGTGGAAGAGGTGTTTGGTAAATTAAAAATAAACCCCTCTCTATTTGCATTAAATTCCCCATCAAAAGCCAAAGAAGGGAGGTAGGTGGATAAACTCTCCCCATAACTTGCTGCGGCAGCTTTTGCATCTAACCACGAAGATCTTGTTGAAGGGCTGTTATTAAGCGCTATATCAAAAAGATCTCCTAATGAGTTATCAATACCAGAAAGGGGGATAAGTAATTCCTCGTTAACATCTAAACATGATAATTCCATAATCTCTTTATTAGAAGGGACATACCCACTTTTATGATTGACTGGTGCTTTTGAATATGGGTTGATTAATGCACTGTTTTCACAAGAAACCAAAATGAGCAGAAAAATGATAGGCAAAATTTTTTGGTTCATCAATTTGCACCGTATCTTGTGATAGTTTTTTTAGCAATTTATATTTAAAGCGGCATCATGTATAAGAAAAAAAAAGGAACAAAAGGACAATAATGAATAAACTACTCACACTATTAATAGGTATACCTTTGCTTGGGTATAGTGCACTTGCACCTTTACCGCAAAGTATTAGAGAAATTGAAGCAATATTGCATTATCCAGCATTAAGTGATTTTCTTCCCCAAGGAGCAGTTATTGAAGATATATCCAAAGTTTCTAATGGGTATTTAATTCTTACAAATACACATATAGTAAATGTGAAAGTTATCTATGATGAAAAAAGTCGAATAGGTCCTAAGAAATTCAGTTTGGAATTCTCAGAAGCATTTTCTTTGGTAAACAAAAACCTAAGTAAATAAAAGCTTTTTTTAATTAGTAAAAAAATATTCTTTTTCATTTTTGACATAATGTAAATTATCAGACCTTTCAATGGTAATATTTAGTAAGGGTTAAAACACAAATAACAAAGGATTTAGAAGTTCATTTCTCTAGGGATTTAGGATTTCATTTCTCTGTGGGTGGTACTTGTATTTATCTAGTAATCTTTGCACAGTCTTCCAATCATTATAACTTTCTGCGCAATCAATTTCATCTCTTATACTGTCTATTTGTTTTTGAGTTAATTTTGGAGTAGGTTTATTTTGAAAACGCCGATCTATATCCCTTTGTTTCTCTGCAGCACAAAGTGCCTTTTGAGAAGCAGGCGTACTTTTATCTTGTCTCGTCGCAGCAAGAACAAAATCTCTATCCGCTCTTAATGCCTCACTAGCAAATTCAAGCGCCAGAGCATTTTGTCTCACCGCAGCAAGAACCACATCTCGATCATTTTGCATCGCCTCAGAAGCATATCGAAGCGCATCGCCATTTTGTCTCACTGCAGCAAGAACCACATCTTTATCTGCTCGAAACTCCCAATGAGCATTTGCAAGTGACCTTTTAGCATCTTGTTTCATACTAGCAATCATTGCTTTCTTGGCATCACCCCAAAATTTTGGTATTACACGTAAAGTCATCCTTTCTCCGCGAGCTAAATCAAGAAATTTCACATCTTCTAAGCTTGTTCCATCAGATAATAAAAACGTATCTGGTGAGCCTTCAAATCCTTTTGCAATAAGTGCATCACTGATAAGTCTATTAATTGATCGAGGATTGCCTAATGGAATCTGAATATTTTTTGCCATAACTAATCCAGAACCTGCATTTTCAATATCCACTGTAAACGTATTAGGAATAGCCCTTTCAACAACTGGAGTAAGACCAAGCATTCGAGCTAGCTGTTGGTTTACTCTCGGACTATATTCCACTCTTTTACTTATCACCATTGCTAAATTAGTATTTTTTGTAACCTCTTGAATAATACGGGGTCTATCTATCGTCGTTCCAGCAAAATGAAGAGCCCGAGCATTTTGCTTCATTGCTGCAAAAACCACAGCTGGATCATTTCTTAACTCACTACTAACATATTGAAGGGCCATACCATTTTGTCTCACCGCAGCAAGAACCACATCTTTATTCCCCCGTAGCGCCGCACTTGCAAACTCAAGTGCCCTACCATCTTGTCTCACTGTAATAAGAACCACATTTTTATCGGCCTTTAACCCAAGACTTGCGAATTCAAGTGCCCTACCATTTTGTCCCACCGCAGTAAGAACTACATGTCGGTCATTTCTTAATACCTCACTAGCGTATTGAAGATTCATCCCATTTGCCCTTACAACAGCAAGAACACATTTTTTACCAGTAAATCCAAGCGCCATACCATTTTGGCTAACGGCAGCAAAAACCACATCTGGATTATTTCTTAACGCCTCATTAGCATATTCAAGCGCCCGGCCATTTTGGGAAACCGCAGCAAAAACCACATCTGGATTATTTCTTAACGCCGGACTAGCATATTGAAGCGCCCGGCCATCTTGGGAAACCGCAGCAAGAACCACAGCTTTATCATATTTTAAGTCACTACTAACGTATTGAAGATTCATCCCATCCCCCCTTACAATAGCAAGAACACGTTTTTTACCAGTAAATTCAAGCGCCCGGCTATTTTGGGAAACCGCAGCACGCACAACCTCTCTATCCACTCCTAACGCCTCACTAGCATATCGAAGAGCCCAGCCATCTTGGCTCACCGCAGCAAGAACCACGTCAAGATTGTTTCTTAATGCCTCACTAGCAAATTCAAGCGCATAGCCATTTAGTCTTACCACAGCAAGAACAAACTCAAGATCGTTTCTTAATGCCGCACTAGCATATCGAAAAACCCAGCCATTTTGTCTCACCGCAGCAAGAATCACAGCTGGATCATTATTCAAGGCATCACTGGCATATTCAAGCGCCCGGCTATTTTGGGAAACCGCAGCAAGAACCACATTGAAATCATTTTTTAACTCCTCACTAGCATATCGAAGCGCCAGCCCATTTTGTCTCACTGCAGCAAGAACCACAGTTTTATTCTTTCTTAACGCCTCATTAGCATATTCAAGGATATAGCCATTTTGTCTCACTGCAGCAAGAACCACATTGAAATCATTTTTCAAGGCATCACTGGCATATTCAAGCGCCCAGCCATTTTTTTGGGAAACCGCAGCAAGAACCACAGCTTTATCCGCTCTATGTTGATATCTAGCATCCTTAAGATGAAGGGGATTTTCTTGAAGATATCCAAGGGCACAAGCATTATGAATAGCTATAATGATCGTTCCTATGATAGGGATCAAAAGAACTAAAGTGACCCAAAGTTCCTTATTGGTTATATGCTCATAATATCGAGCATTAGCAGTGTTTTTTGTCTCAACACCTTTAAAAATAGCTCGAGCAATTAATTCCCCTAAAGCGGCAAATCCACTAACAATAGGTATATTCTCACAAACACGACTAACCTGAACTAAAGAATTTGCATCAATCTTCATTCTTATAATAACCTTATAATTTAATAATATAATTATAACACTTTTAAAATAAAATTTACATTAAATAATACCTTTTGTAAGCGTTTTTTAGAAATGTCACCTCTTGGTACAACAAAGCTTTTAAAGCCTAGGAGGTGATGTACGTGGAAGGAGATATTTATATGAGTATGAATGAGTTAAGTCCCATGGATTTGAATTTTAAAGTTATTGAAAAAAAGCGTTATAC
This sequence comes from Chlamydia trachomatis, assembly GCA_945897715.1. GTDB lineage: Bacteria > Chlamydiota > Chlamydiia > Chlamydiales > 2-12-FULL-49-11 > JAJACQ01. The sequence continues at coordinate 2,426 of CAMDFS010000022.1, read as the reverse complement.
ACTCTGAAGTTACTGATAATCTTAGTGTTAGCACAAGACAAATTAATCGATTAGTCAAAAATATCGATCTGATGGCGTAAAGGGTCTTATATCGAAAAAAAGAGGGGCCGCACCACCACTTATCAAAGGGGCTAAAAGAGCTAGCTATAGGTCTAGTGGATACAAAATATAATGATTTTGACCCTACCTTAGCTCAGGAAAAGCTTAACAAGGTCCATAGTATGAAAATTTGCTGTTAGCACAGTTGATAGTCTAATGATTGAAAAAGGACTTTGGAGCTCCAAAAGATTGAAGAAAAAGAGATTATTTCAATATAGAGAAAGACTAGACAGAAAAGGTGAGATGATGCAAATAGATGGATCGCCTCATGATTGGTTTGAGGGAAGGGCCGAAATCAGGGTATTTCTCTTCTATTAAACTTATCGCAACCTTTTTTACCCCTTTTGGCAGCTGATGATTCCTTGGGGACCCTCTCTTCTTTGATACCAGCCCTTCTTGTTTATCGACTCTAAATTTTTTAACTAATCGTTTCATTTGCCTTACGCTAACATCCAGAATATCAGCAGCTTCTGTTTGTATTAACCGTTTTTCTATGACTTTTATCACTATTTCTAGCCGTTTTAACTCATTTATACTCATACAAATACACCTTTCCATGGTTAGCGCCTCCGATAATTGCTTACCTTTGTTGTACCAAAAGGTGACATTTCTATTTAACGGAAAGGTGACATTTCTAAAAAACGCTTACAATGTCCCCTTCTCAGTATACAATTAATTCATAATATCTTAAAATAATAGCATTAAATAATCAGGTAGGTATACAAATGAAGGTTAATGCAAATTCTTTAGTTCAAGTTAGTCGTGTTTGTGAGTATATTCCCGTAATTAGCGGTTTTGCCGCTTTAGGGGACTTAATTGCTCGAGCTATTTTTAAAGGTGTTGAAGCCAAAAACCTTTCTAACGATCGATATTATGAGCATATAACCAATAAGGAACTTTGGCGTATTTTAGTTCTTTTGATCCCTGTGATAGGGACAGTCATTGTAGCTATTTATAATGCTGTTTATAATGCTGTTCTTGCTGCAGTTAAACAAAATGGCCTGGCGCTTCAACATGCTACTTGTAGACTTAAAAATGATAGTGCTGTGGTTCTTCCTGCTGTTAGCCAAAATGGCATGGCGCTTCAATATGCCAGTGCTTGGCTCCGAGCAGACGATGCGGTGATAGAGGCGGCTAAAGGAAATAATCCTGAAGCTGATAGGTTTGCCCTTGGAATACAAAGTGATGTGACAGTACCTTCTGAAGAGGAAGAAGGAGAGTTTTTCTTCTCATCCGCTGAATATAATCTTGACCTCCCTGTTCCAAACCTTGAGCAAGATGAAGACGATTACCTACTCGAAAATGAGATGACGAGAAGTGATCATGAAAAAAAAATGAAAATACTACTAAATAGAATTAGACAAAGAAAACTCACCAACGTTTAAAACGAGAGTATCTAGAACTCCGGCAAATTCTTTTTTTAAGTCTTCAGTAAAATTGTTTTTTTGACTTTTATAAAACTACCCTCTCAAGTTACTCATCCTTGACGATTAGAATTAGTTTTAAAGTGAAGCTAACACTTCGATAGGAGATCCAATAGGATCAGTAGATGGAAACTCAATTGGTAACCCACCCACTAGCTGCTCTAAAGCCAAGGAGACATAATTGATATTTTCACCACCAATTGCTGCATTTGGGTCTTTAAGAATTCGTCCACTATAAATTAGATGTTTACTTTGATTGAAAATATAACAATGAGGAGTGATCTGAACTCCAAATTTATTACTAAGGTCTTTAGTAGTATCAAGCAAGACATCAAAACCAAGCTCCAACGCTTTAAACCTTGTGAGCGTTTCACTAAAAGAATCCAACTCTTCTTTTCCACATACCCCAACAAAAGCAATAGATTTTGATCTATAACGTTGCTTCAATTCCTTAAACATTGGAAATGCATTTTTTGACATTTCACACGTAAGTGAAAAAAAACAAAAACAGACACCCTTATATCCCTTAAAATCAACTAAAGTATGAATCATACCATCTGAACCAATTAAGGAAAATTCTGGTGTTTTATCCCCTGTTACCAAACTACGTTTCATAAAAACCTCTATTGAATTATCCCACTTTATGCTCATTCTAAGATTAATGCAACTAAAAAGCAGAAAAAACTTTATCCTTATAGCAGATCGTTGTAAACTGAAAATTACTACACAATAGGAGCGATTATGTGCAATGAATCAATTTCTACTAAGGAATTAAAAAAACACAAGGATAACTTAACTACCGATCCCTCATTTTGTATCGCAAAAAATGCTGTTGCAAGAGTCGATCTTCATGAAGTTGCTATGAACTGGGATCGTTTTGCTCAAATAGATCATATTTTCTCC
>CAMDFS010000021.1 GCA_945897715.1 Chlamydia trachomatis | reverse complement strand
TAAAAAACCTTCTGTCCGAAGGTCATCATTTAAAGATCCGTGGATGATCCTTGCAGAGCGTGCGCCAGTTAAGTGATGAAGTGCCCATTCAAACATTACAGAAAGCCTATTTTTAAATCCCATAAGGTAAGCAATATGGACAAATGCCCAAACACCCCACGCAAGAAACCCTTTAAAATTCCATCCCCAAACAGAGGCCACTGCCTTTCCTGAGCCAATTGTGGCAAGGCTGCCTTTATCAAAATATCCAAAAATTGGACGCTTTTTCTTTTCAGGATTCTTTAAAAGCTTTGCCATAAATCGACCTTGTTGGATCGCAACACTTGCTACCCCAGGGAGGATTTTCCCTTTTTTTGTGGTAAAGTTTGCTGCATCTCCAAGGATAAAGATATCTCGATGACCGGGAATAGATAAATCCTCGGTTACAATTGCTCTTCCTGCCCGATCAAGGGGAGTATCTAATGTTTGTAAAAGTTTTGAAACCCTGTTTCCTGCAGCCCAGATAATATTATTAGATTCAATAAACTTATCATTCATTGTTACGCCAAACTCATTAATGTCTGTCACTATGGTGTTTAATAAAATTTTCACTCCCATTTTTTCTAACGTCTTTTGTGTGTAGTCCGATAGACTTTGCGGAAATGGAGGAAGTGGCCGATTTGCCCCCTCTATAAGGTAGATATGGGCATCTCTTGGATTAATGTGGCGAAAATTTCTTTTCAAGGTGGTTTTTATTAGTTCAGCGATAGTCCCAGCAAATTCCACACCTGTTGGCCCTGCTCCAATGATTACAAAATTCAGGTACTTTTGTCGATTGGAAGCATGTTTTTCCCTTTCAGCACGCTCAAAAGAGGTAAGGATGTGATTTCTAATTAGCAAAGCATCTTTAAGAGTCTTAATGCCAGGGGCATATTTCTCCCAGTGATCGTTTCCAAAATAAGAATGCATGGCACCTATTCCAATGACTAGATAATCGAAATGAATCACTTCATTATTTTCTAAAGTAACAGTTTTTGCCCCTTTATCGATGGAAATAACCTCGCCCATGAGTACGGTTGTGTTTTTTTGACGGGCAAAAATTTCTCGTAAAGAGAGGGAAATGTCTCTAGGTGAAAGAGTTGCTGTTGCTGCTTGATATAGAAGGGGTTGAAAAAGATGGTGATTTTTTTTATCTATCAGTGTGATGTCTAAGTTGGCATGCTTTAGCTTTTTACAAGTGTTTATTCCAGCAAACCCGCCGCCAATAATGATCAGTTTTTTTCTTTTCATAACCCCTCTTAATTCTATACTTAAAACCAAGGATGCAGTAAAGTCAAGCCCTGAATTACATGGGGATGAACTTATGTTAACAATTGAAGATTTTTTTAAGGATTTTGGGGATCATCTTTCTTTAGAAATGAAGGCCGGAAAGGCTGGTTTAAATAAATCCATTACAGCTCCAGAAATTGAAAGGCCAGGTTTGGCCCTCACCGGTTTTTTGGATGGGTATTCATTTAAAAGGATCCTTGTTTTCGGAAGAATTGAAATTGAATATTTACGAACATTATCCCCGCTAGTTCGCAAGCGTAGATTATCTAAGGTTCTTTCTTCAAAACTTCCCATGGTGATTGTCACAAGAGATACAGAGCCTTTAGATGAGATGAAAGATCTCTGTGAGCGAAGAAATATCTCTTTATTTACTTCAAAACACACAACCTCTCATGTTATGCAAAAGATCACCTACTATTTAGGAAGGGCATTTGCAAAATCAGAGTCTTGCTATGGGACTTTAGTAGAGGCGTTTGGAAAAGGGGTCTTAATTCAAGGGGATTCCTCTGTTGGGAAAAGTGAGACAGCATTAGGGTTAATAGAAAGGCAACACAGGCTTGTTTCTGATGATGTAGTCATCCTTTCAAGAAGAGAGGGGACATATATTGAAGGAGAAGGACCAGCAATTACTCGTCATTTAATGGAAATACGTGGAATTGGCATTATTAATGTCGCACATTTATATGGTGCAGTCTGTGTAAGTGAAAAGGCAAATATTGATGTGGTTGTTAAATTAGAGGAGTGGGATGATAGCCATTTTTATGATCGCGTAGGCGTTGAGGAAAAACACATTGAGTTTTTAGGGGTACGAATTCCCTATTATATTTTACCGGTAAAACCGGGGCGAGATGCAGTCCTTCTAATTGAAACAATTGTTTTAAATCACCGTTTAAAAGTGATGGGAGTAAATTCAGCAAAAGAATTTAATATCAAGCTTCTTGACACCATGGCAAGGAAACAAAAAGAAGCGGGAATTGCTTCTTAAAATAGTAGTTGATAAAATGGGTATTTATCAGATAAGATCAATATCTTATCTTGGTTCTTTTGTGAAAAAACAGAAAAAAGAAATTCATTTAGAGGGGATGCCGATCAGCGAGGGAATTGGTATTGGTACTTTCTTTTTATTTAAAGGAAAAGAACCAGTAATTCCAGAATTTGCGATCACCTCTTCTCAAGTTAGTTATGAAATAGCTAGGTATCGAAGAGCTCTATCTAATTCTCGTGAGGAATTAGAGACTTTATATGCGCATCTGCAACGTGAAGGCTCTGATGAGGTTTGTAGTATCATTGATACACATATCCAAATGTTACAAGACCCAGTGATTGTGCAATCCATTGAGGAGAAAATCTCGCATATGCGTCAAAATACGGAAAGTGTTTTCATGTATGTAATGGATGATTATAAGCGGTTGTTTAGAAAACAAATGAAAGGGGAAGGGGTAGAAGATCGCCTCCTTGATATAAAAGATCTTTCACATCGAATTATGCGCCACTTAAATCCTTCGCCAAAACACGAAAGAATTCATCAACTCCCACATTCTATTTATGCAGATTATGAGATTATTCCTACAAAAGCTGCAGAGGCAAAAAAAGGATTTATTGAGGGATTTATCTCTAAAATAGGTGGGGAGATGTCCCATTCAGCAGTCATTGCAAGAGCTAAAGGGATTCCTTTTGTATCAGGGATTAACTTAAGTCTTCTTGAAGATATTGGGAGAGAAAATGTCATTGTTGATGGATATACCGGGGAAGTGATCATCAGGCCAGAAAAAAAGACTTTAGAGAAGTATTTTGCAAAAAATAGATCGGCAGCTAAAGAATTTGTTGCTTTTTCTGATGTTCATAAAAATCTCACAACAAAAGATGGAGAGAGCGTAAAAGTCTCTGCTAATTTCGATTGCATGGACGATTTAAAAAAAATTGCAGAATACAATATCGATACCGTTGGATTGATCCGTACAGAATTTTTGTTTTTGCAGGAGGCGGTAACAACTCTCTCTCATGATTTTCAGGTAGAAAGGTATGAAGAAATTATCAAAGGGGCAAACGGGGCGATGCTAACTTTTAGGCTCTTTGACATTGGCAGTGATAAAAAAATCATCGAAATGCATGAATTAGAGCCTAACCCAGCACTAGGCTGCCGCTCCATTCGCTTTCTTATGAAATACCCAGAGATTTTTAAAAAACAGGTAAAAGCTTTGTACCAAGCATCATTAAAAGGTTCTATGCGTTTACTTCTCCCCCTTGTTACAGATTATGAGGAGCTCATAACGGCGCTATCGTTTATCGAAAGTTGCCGAAAAGAAATTTCAAAAGAGCTTAAAACAGACATTCCTAAACTAGCTATTGGGTGCATGGTGGAAGTACCATCTTTTGCATTGCTTTCAGACCACTTTGCAAAAATCTGTGATTTTTTTTCTATCGGGACAAATGACTTGATGCAGTACACCCTTGCTATGGATCGAATTTGCCCAGAAAGTGAAAGTATCTTTCAAATGACACATCCTTCGATTTTACGATTAATCCATATCGTTGTTACTGCTGCAAATAAAGAGGGGATTGAGGTAAGTATTTGTGGTGAGGCTGCCTCATGTGAAAAATATACTAAATTGCTCGTGGGTCTGGGAATTCGACATTTTTCTTGTAGTATTCGTTTTGTTCCTGTAATAGCCGCAGCTTTAGCAAATATTGATGCAAAGTATGCCACTGAATTAGCTATTCGCGCCCTTGCATCTAACACATCCTTAGATGTTTGTAATATTATTGCGGAAAAATTAGAGACTGTTTACTAGAAAAATCCAGGCATAGTGCTTTCAGCAGCTGCCTCAGCAGCTTTGAAAGCGGATGAGATGAGGTCTTCAAGTGCCTCGACATCCTCTTTATCAACACATTCTGGATTGATGGAGATTTTTTTGAACGCCTTGCTTCCAGATAAAGTCACTTTGACTAAATTGCCAGCAGAGGTTCCTACAACCTCTTTCTCTTCCATATCTTTTTGTATTTCAGACATTTGCGCTTCCATAGCTTTGCGCTGTTTTTTCATTTTTGCATATCCGCTGCCCATATATATCTCCTCTTTAGCACATATTTTAGTCTATTTCCGATCTTTTGAAAAGTGATATTATCCTTAGTAATCGGACTTTTTTGGAAATTCATTTTTTGAGTATACTTGTGCTGAGTAATGAGGAGGAAATGTCATGAAGGGGAATTACATAAATTTTTTAACCACAGAGAACACAGGAAAAGAAAGGAAAAAAGAAACCACAGAGAACACAGAGAACACAGAGAAGGAAGGCTTAAGTTTTCTTACTGGAAAAATACTTGGAGCTGCTATAGAAATCCATCGAACATTAGGTCCAGGTCTTCTTGAATCGACATATGAAGCTTGCTTAATTTATGAGCTGAATCTTCAAAAATTAAAAGTAGAATCTCAGAAAGCGATGCCAGTGTCTTATAAAGGAGTGATCCTTGATTGTGGTTATCGCGTTGATTTAGTTGTGGAAAATCAAGTCATTGTAGAAATTAAATCGGTATTGAACCTTGCCCCGATCCATGAAGCTCAGTTACTTTCCTATTTAAAACTATCAAATTGTAAAATCGGACTTTTGATCAATTTTAATAGTAGAATCCTGAAAGAAGGCATTCGAAGATTAAGAATTTGATTTAATCTTTTCTCTGTGATCTCTGTGGTTAAAAAAATTTGCAATTGACACTCATGATAAATAATGCTTAGACATTTCTATCAAGTTGGGCATCTAATTCCACAGCAGCAAATTGTAAAAGGGTATCTTGACGAGTTTTTTCTGTATCTGTAGGGGGTTTTATTGATTCCACTTTTAAAGGGGGTAAAGAAGGAGATGGTTTGACCCCTTGCAAAAATCTTAAAATTTCTTGGCCAGATTTTGCGTATTTACAAGATAAGATTTTTTGTAAAAGCATTTCTACATGGATTTGCTTTCTAATAGCGGGAAAGCTGTAGTGGTAGGTATCGCTTAAGATGTTTAAAATGGCAAGGACTTGATCAATTGTGTAAATTGATGCAGAAGACTTGTACCCTTGTATCTCTTCTTCTGTGAAAAGGGCAAAGTCCTCTGAGGGTTGTTTTAGTATCGATAGGGCGTGATATTTAAAGTGAATAGAGAGTTCATCAATTAGGGAAGAAAGATTTGTGTGCAGTGAAAAAAGTTTTGGCCCTAATTTGAAAGGGAGGGTCTGGTCAAAATCTTTAAAGGCTTGATCTAATGCAAAGAAGTGTTTTTTTGGGCAGACACCTAAAATTGCATAGACCTCATCAGAGGTAATCAGTTCCTTATCGTAGGCAATGATATTTTCAAGGAGCGATTCAGCATCACGCATACTTCCATCCCCAAGTCTTGCAATCAAAGAAAGGGCATCGTCATTAACTTTTTTAGAGAGAGTTTTTGTGATAGAGAGAAGTTTTGCTTTAATTTGCTCAAGAGAGATCCGTTTTAAGTCAATTCGTTGGCAACGAGAAAGAATAGTAGGGGGGATTTTATGGGCTTCGGTTGTCGCTAAGAAAAATTTAGTATTCGCAGGGGGCTCTTCAAGAGTTTTTAAGAGGGCATTAAAGGCCTCTTTAGTGAGCATATGGACCTCATCGATGATGTAGATCTTAAACTTACCTTGGAATGTTGCATAACCGACAGTTTCATTGATGTTTCTAATATCATCAATTCCTCGATTAGACGCTCCGTCAATTTCTAGTACATCTAGAGATGAAGAGCTAATAATTTCTTTACAAGAGGGGCATTTGTTACAAGGCTCGCCATTTTCAGGGTGATCACAATTTAAGGCTTTAGCAAAAATACGGGCAAGAGTTGTTTTGCCAGTTCCGTGAAGTCCGGTGAAAAGATATGCGTGAGCTAATTTTTTTGATGCGATCTGATTTTTCAAAATTGTGATTACTGCGGTATGACCAACGACATCTTTAAATGTCATAGGACGGTACTTTCTTGAAAGTGCGATATATTCATCTGTTTGCATAAAAATCTCCAAAAAGCGTATTTTAATATAATTTACTATCATGTATCAAGAGATAGATGTTGGTAAGTGTACCAGAAAAGGTGTTTTTTAGCGCAAAAAATACAGGAAGGGTTTAATATACAGGGATAATAGGAAGCTTGTGTTTAAGAAAAAAATAAAAAAAGAGCGAAAAAATTTGGAAAAAAAATTCTCAAAAAGGGATTATTTTCTTTTTTTCCTGCTAATTATTTCCCTTGCGGGCTTTTTTCACTTCCGAGAAAGGCGTTTTTTTGTCTTCGAATTAAACAGTGCAGCTCCTCGAGATATCGTAGCAATAGAGGATTTTTCTTATTTAGATAAAAAACAGATGATTCTATTAAAACAAGAAGCACTTGTCGATCTTGGTAAAATCTGGAAGATAAAAGAGAGTGATCTAAAGCTCATAGAGGGAGATTTTTTACGTCAACTTTCAAATCATCCTAATTGGCGAGAGATCTATCCAGTAACATATAATGAGATGACTCAAGTCTCTAAAGAGGTGATAGAAAAATTAGCAAGTTGGCATTTTACAGATCGCAGAACGTATAAAAAACGAGAGGAAATAGGGCAATCTGTTGCAAAATATTCTATTATAGAAGCTCCTGTCTATAAAAAACCAGTTACCCTACCCAATGAATTTTGGAGAAAGTTAGAAAGAGAGGTAGTAGCTAAAAATAGCCAATATGTGAAAGAAATTGGCTATGTTGTAGGGATCTTTAGAGGAAATCGATATTTTGTCGAAAGAGATCATGATGAGCGTGCATTAATGGAAAAAAATATCTTCATCACTATCCCAGAAGTATTTTCCTCAAGATCTCAGCATGATATGATTGTAAAAAAAGGCGATCAAATTACTCAACGAGAGTATGATCAAATTCTTGCTATGAAAGAGGCCTTAAAAAATTCTCGTAATCTATTATCCCCTGTAAAAATCATTTCTTCAATTTTGCTAGCATTTTTAGTAGTAGCAATTGGTTGGATGTTTTTCTATGTAAAGCATCCAAAAATACTCAAAAATACCAATAAACTCACACTATATATCGTATTGATTCTCCTCACATGTGCAATGGCAAAATTTGCTGAGTATATTATCAATTCAACTTCGTATGAAATTTCAAGTTTATTTCAATTTCCAATTATTATCCCTTTCATGTCGATTTTAATGGCGGTATTCTTAAATGAAAGTATTGCATTGTTTACAAGTTTATTTTTATCAGTCCTTATAGGATTTACATTAGCACTAAGTCATAATCATTTTATCATCATCAATGTATTTGCAGGGATTGTCGCATCGCTAAGTGCTGCCAATATGAAGAAGAGGAAAGAGATCTTTTTTGTTTGCTTTAAAGTCTGGTGTGTATGCTCTAGTGCTATGCTTATTTATTTGCTATCCAGTGATAGATTGTTTAATGAGGAGGCTCTCCTTCAACTTGCCGCTTTTGCTCTAAATATTATTATTATCGCAATTTTATTGATTGTAGTAATCCCCATCATTGAATTTGTCTTTCAGATTATGACAAATATTGCCTTAATGGAATATATCGATCCAACTCATCCATTATTGCAGAGATTGAGCTTAGAGGCACCAGGGACTTACCAACACTCACTATCTATCGGTCACATTGCAGAGTACGCAGCAAATGCAATTGGGGCAAATGGGATGCTCTGCCGGGTGACAACACTTTATCATGATGTGGGTAAGTTAAATAATCCCCATTACTACACAGAAAATCAGCTCATGACAGGGCAGAAGCCATTTAATATTCACCAGCTTTTAACCCCTATAGAGTCTGCCTATATTATCAAAAGCCATATTTTAGATGGCGCAGCTCTTGCTAAACAATATAATCTTCCAAAAATTTTTATCGATATCATCTTTGAACACCATGGAACTACTCTAATAAAATTTTTCTACCTGGAGCAATTGAAAAAAATGAGCGGGGTGGAGTCTGATGTGGATGAAAAAGCTTTTAGATACCCTGGTCCTAAACCTCAAACAAAAGAATCGGCAATCATTATGCTTGCTGACTCTGTGGAGGCTGCCTCAAGGACTCTTGATGAAAATACAGAAGAAGCCGTTCGAAAATTAATTGAAAAGATCACCTCTTCAAAAATTTTAGACAACCAATTTGATGAGTGTAACCTCACTTTTGATGAGCTTTCTACTGTAAAGCAGAAGCTTGTGGAAATTATTAAAGCCACTCATCATTTACGTATTAAATATCCTGATGACCCTCAAACACGAAAAGACTAACTGCATGATTGTCAGTAAGTAACGTAAATATAAAAGAGTTTATTGTTTTTTCTTGATAGATAAGACTTTCTACTTCACCATCTAGATTAAGATAGATGGGGATATAATGGGCGATTTAAAGATGAAGAAAAAAACAGAAGAGACTTTAAAACAGTGGCTTAAGACTCCATTTGATGAAGAGATGAGGGAGGAAGTAAAATTACTTATTAAAGACCATCAGGAGGAAGTAGAGGAAGCTTTTGGAAGCTTGATTGCTTTTGGAACTGGTGGGATGCGCGAAAAGATGGGGCCTGGGCCTAATCGGATGAACAAATATACAGTTCGGCTAGCAACTCATGGGGTTGCTCTTCATATGTTGAAAAGTCCCAAAGAAATGTGGAAAAAAGGGGTAGTAATTTGTCATGACTGCAGAATTCATTCAAGAGATTTTGCAATAGAGGCAGCAAGAGTCTTTGCTGGAAATGGCATCCCTGTATATCTTACTAAAGATCTAAGACCAACGCCCTTTTGTTCCTATGCGATTAGAGCTTTAGGAGCTATAGGTGGGGTAAATATCACTGCCTCACATAATCCAAAGGAATATAATGGCTATAAGGTGTATTGGAACGATGGTGGGCAGGTTGTTGCCCCTCATGATAAGGCAATTATAGAGCAGATCCAATCTATAAAAGATATGGGATCTATTCCGATGGCAGATGAAAATTCTCCACTTATTAAAATTATCAGTTCTTCTATTGAAAAAGCATATTTAGAAACAGTATACGATGAAAGCATTTTTAAGCATGATAATGACGCTTTTGGAAAAGATGTACATATTTGTTATTCGCCACTTCATGGAGCTGGGATCACCATGATTCCTGATGCATTGCAATTATGGGGTTTTGAACATGTAACAATTGTTGCCTCTCAAGAAAAACCAGATGGAAATTTCCCCACCACAAAAACGCCTAATCCAGAAACAGAAGCTGGACGTGCCGAAGGGATAAAAACACTTAAAAAAAGCGGAGGGGATCTATTGCTTATCTCTGATCCAGATAGTGATCGCTTAAGTGTCTCTGAGCAGAAAAATGGACGCATCACAACTTTTACTGGAAATGAAATCGGAATTATTTTCTTGCACTTTTTAGCAACAAAAAAAGAGTGGAGTGAAAAATGGGCTTCTATCACAACTATTGTTTCTACACCCCTTTGTAAAATCATCTCAGAGGATTTAGGAGGGCAATGTTTTGAAGTGCTCACAGGGTTTAAATTCATTGCAGAGCTTATCAAAAAATGGGAAGATGGTGGCCCTGCTTTTATCCTTGGTTTTGAGGAATCACTTGGTTACCTCTCTTCAAAAAATGTTCGAGATAAAGATGCAGTCCTTGCTGCCTGTCAAATTTCTGAAATAGCACTCCAATTAAAGAAGGCAAACAAAACTCTTCTTGATTACCTATACTCAATTTATGAACAATACGGAGTTTATAGAGAAGGGGGAATCTCTATTGAATTTGAAGGAAAACATCAAGCAGATGAGACTGTGAAACTAATTATGCAAAACCCTCCAAAAATTCTTCTCGATCAAAATGTTCTTAGAATTGACAATTATAAAACATCCATCTCTACAAATTTAAAAACAGATAAAACCAGCAAAATAGAGCTTCCCAAATCAGAGGTTCTAACCTTTCATTTAGAAGATGGATCTAGATATATTGTCCGCCCATCTGGGACGGAGCCTAAAATAAAAATCTATGCCTCTATAGGGGGTAAAAGAGACTCTTCGATGTCGATGGAGGCTCAAATAAAAATCCTTGATGACAGAATAGCGTTTAACCTAAAAAAATTAAAAAATTTTTTCATACATTAGACCTTTTACATTTACTTAGGTAAATATGTTTGTTCTCGAATTTTTTGTATTTCTTCTTTAGATATAGGCTTGCCATCTTTATGATTGATCCCTTCACAGTGATGAACTTCACTATCCCAGCTCTTTTTACTCTTGATCACCTCATCCCAAAAAGGGTAGACTCGACATTGTTTCGGGCGGGCGTTATAAAGTGTACACTTCTTCTCTTTTAAAAAAACACAGTCATAGGTTTGAGAATCCTCTATTAAACTAATTCTGTTACCTACCTTTCGGCAGTAGCTTTTTAAAAGAGTCTCGCGATCTATTTTTAAAAAATCCATCAATCTTAAAATGTCGTCTTCTTCAAGCCAAACATATCCAGGGGCCCCTGTGCAACATGCCCCACACCCTGTGCACTTAAATGTAAGACCCTGTTCTTCAATCCACATTGGAAGTTTATTCATGATACTTCACCTCTTTGTATGAGAAAATGTCATCAAGTAAAGTGATTTGATGGTATTTGTGTTTGTGGACAACTGTTGTCTCAGAACTATTAAAAATATGCACATTCCCATCCATCTGTGTATAAGAAGTAACATGTGTGTGACCACAAAGGTAAATTACAGTTCCATGGTGTTTCTTTAATATTTTTTTTAATGCTTTGCTGTTAAATAAGTTATGATGAGTTAATTTATCAATAAATGGAAAGTGATTTGCGATAATCACATTTTTGCAATTTTCTAATATTTTTTCTAATTGCTCTTTTTGTTCTAACTGAAAAGACCCGTTTGCTCTAAAGGGTTTGTTCAAGATGGTATTATCAAGTAAGATAAGATCCCACTTTGGATGAATTTTTTCAGCAGAAAGTTTTGGTAGGATATCTAACCTCGAATAAAACATCTTACTTTTAAAAGATTCCTTTGTATAGGTGTCATGATTTCCAGGTATAGCATGCACTTTAATGCCTGCATCGGAGACTTTTTGTAAAAAATCCTTTGCCATTAAAAATTCTTTAGGATCAGCAGTGGTTGTAAAATCACCTGTGATAATCAAAATTTCTATCTCATCTCTAATTAATGAGGCAATGCAATCATCAAGATACTTTGTAATAAAGAAATTTCTTCTTCGTAGAAATGCATTTATATACCCAATCAGAGAGATTCCAAATAAATGGCTGGATGGGTAGGGGAAAAAAAAGTGTAGATCAGAAATGTGTGCTATTTTCATAGATAATAAAATAGCACATCTCTAGAAAAAAGGAAAGTTATCTATCCGGCTTTTTTCCAGGTATCTTTAAAATGTTTTCTTGCATTATCGGTACTTTTTTGAAGTCCACTTTTCTGCCATTTCTTTTTATTCTTATCTTCAAAAGTACGTGAATTCATAATACGGGGGACTTGCTTATCAACATCCCCTGGGGTAGTTCTTTTAGAAGCATGGGGTTTATGTGTTAGATAAATGTGTGTGATATCTTTTTTAAATAAAGATAATGTTTCTTTTGCAAGACCAGCGTTAAAAGGCTTAAGATCAGCAACTTGTGTAATTGTTACTGTTTTATTATTCTGATTTCTAGCAAGGTCCACTTGAGAGAATTTCTTCAGTGCTTTTTGTTGCATTTTTTTGACACGGTGAGGCTTATTTCCCATAGATCCATCCTTGTTTAGCTAAAGCATATCCAGGGATGAAAAGGATGCAAGAAAAAAACTATTAAACTTCTATGTTATTAATCTTAACGAGGTTAGAAAAACCCTTCATGACTTTATCAACAGAGATTAGTCGCTCTTTTGCCCGTGGGATCCATTTTGGAGGGGTGATAAAGGAGCTTCGAAGCCATCCAGGAGTGTGGATGGATGCAGGTCTTTTCTCTTTGGTAACCACAAGTGTTGGAATCTGTAGGTTTGAAGCAAGGTGGCAGAAGTCAGAGTCTGGTCCGATAAAGAAGCCTGATTCATATAGTAAAGTTGCACCTTCAGCAGTACAGTCTGTTTCTAGATAAAAAGGCTCAAAACCAAGTGATTCTAAAGTAGTTTTGATCTTTTCATATTTTTTTGAAATATTTTTTGAAGGGAATATGGCTACCCGTTTTTTGTATTTTCTGTGTACAAGATTTTTTAGGGGTAAAAGGCCGTTATTTTTTGAATGCTGCCTTACGCATAACAAAGAAGCAATTGCTAAAGAGATGTTTTCTACCATGGGGAGAGACTTGTTAAAAACTCGATCAAGTGGGGTGAGCGGTGGATGTGTCATTTTTCTATAGTGTGGATAAAAAACAGACAACAGGGTTTGTTTGCTTGTTCTAAAATGTGCAATCAGTTCTTTGCAAAGGGGAGAGTTTTCGTATTGCAAAATAATGAGATCATAGCTAGAAAATTCCTCAAACAAAGAGTCTTCTTCTGGGGGGGCAATAATGGTATGAGATGGAAACCAGACAGCTAATCTTCCAAGGCTTTTATGATAGGTAGTCACCTCTGCCCCTTCATATAAAAGTCTGTGCGAAGCAACCATCATCATAAGGCCATTTTGAAGTGATGGGCCAGGAACAATTGCAACTTTCTTCTTTTCTCTTGTCTTTTCTAGTGTCATATCATTAATTATATACAAAAAACAAATTCTTGGAAAGAGTAGATCTTTTTTGCAGGAGAAATGAATGAAAACATTAGAATTCTAAGAAAGAGTTTTTATAAAAAAATTGCTTTTTCTTTCCTGTAAGTTTGGAGGCAATTTTTGCAGCATCTTTTTTGGTGAGTTTTTCTGTTAAAATATTCATGAGCACCTCATCATCAAATTGCAGCGTAGCCTTCCTTTCACTCCCTTTGATAAGGACACAGATCTCTCCACGAGTTAAGCGATCTTCAAAAGCAAAAGCCTCATCTGGAGTTATAATAATTAATGCTTCATGAATTTTTGAAAGCTCTTTTGCAATATAGATTTTTGTGTTTGTTGGAAATAAAGCAACTACTTGCAGTATTCGATTTGGGGACTCAAAAAAAATAGAGACTCCATCATAGTGAAGCATGTCCTCTATTAAAGTGGCTCGCTCAGAACTCTTTTTTGGAAAAAATCCTAGGAATTGAAACTTATTGTACTCAAGACCAGATAATGAAAGGGCAGTTGGAATTGCAGAGGGACCTGGAAGGGAGGTGACGAAAAGTTTTTCTTCATGGCACAGAGAGATTAAATGAGCTCCAGGATCATTAATGGAAGGGGTTCCAGCATCTGACACCAAACAAATTTTCTTTCCCAAACGCAAATCGGAGAGGATTAATTCTTCAATATCTCGTTCATTATGTTTATGAAAAACGACAAGCTTTTTAGAGATCTCAAAATGGTGTAATAAAAATCCTGTCTTGCGGGAATCCTCGCACAGCACATAATCACAGCTTTTAAGAGCTTCTAAGGTTCGGAGAGTTATATCTCCAAGATTCCCAATTGGGGTAGGACAAATTGTTAGCATGGAAACATTCTATCAGATCAAGTGATTTTTTGGTTCCATTAATTAATGGAACCTGCTATAGTGTTTTGCTTATGGTGGCATAGCCAAGTGGTAAGGCCGTGGCCTGCAAAGCCTCTATCCCCAGTTCAAATCTGGGTGCCACCTTAATTTTCCTAAAAGAGATGTTTTCCTTTCCAACCTAATTGAGATCGATTATAATATAGTCATGAAGAATTTAAGAAAATTTTTAAAACCATCCATTTTCGTCGGTTTTTTCCTCCTCCTCATTGGATCTTTATATGCAATAGGGTGTTTTGAGTACTTCAAGTGGTCTGTATGGAAAGAAATTCATATAGATATTAAACAATTTGTTAGCATTAATTTTTTAAGTTCTATCATTTTTGCAATTTTGTTGTATTTATTGGCGATTTTGACCTTTTTGCCAGGGTTGTTGATGATGGATCTTTTGGTTGGATATATGTTTCCGATGGCAATTGCAGTAAGTATTATAGCGGTAAGTGCCGTTATTGGAGCGATGACTATTGTTGGAGCGTGTAGGTTTGGGTTTAAAAGTTATTTTTTAAAAAATGATAATAAGTTTTTGCAGAAGATTCAAAGGGGATTTTCTGAAAATGAGACGATGTATCTATTATTTTTACGGTTTATGCCGTTGTTTCCATTTGCCCTTGTATCAGCTGCTGTCTCTACATTGCCTGTATCTTATAAAAAGATTGCGATTACAACTTTTTTTGGGATGCTGCCGATCGCGTTTGTGTTGACAAGTGTGGGTCGATCTTTTGGTGAGATGATGAAATTGGATGCAATGCCAAGCTTTACCCAAATTGTGAGTGCTGAGGTGCTCATTGCTTTTGTAGTGCTCTGTACACTTAGTGTCATACCGATTCTTATAAAACGTTTTGTGAAGTCATAGACTAAAACCTTTTTATTTTGTATTGTAAGGGTATGAAAATACCTTTAAAAAAAATTGCCTCTATTTTTGATCTAATGACAGAATCTTCTTTGGATGTGGATTCATTTGCCTTTGATTCGAGAATGATTGAAAAAGGGGGGATGTTTTTTGCATTAAAAGGAGAGAATTTCGATGGACATGCGTTTTTAGAAGTTGTTGCAGAACGTGGTGCATATGCAGCTGTTGTGAGAAAGGACTATAAGGGGCCAGGGTTTGGTTTAGAACTTTTTTTTGTGGAAGATGTCCTTGTTGCTTTGCAAGAGCTTGCTTCTCAAATGTTGAAAGAAAAAGGGATGAAGGTGATTGCTGTCACTGGTTCAGTTGGAAAGACAACCACAAAAGAGATGATTTATGGTCTTATTTCAATGAAGTATAAGGTGCATGCTAGTAAAGGTAATTACAACACAAAAATCACCCTTCCGATTACGATTTTAGAGGCAAAGGGTGATGAGCAATATTTGTTGCTTGAGATGGGGATGACAAGGAAAGAGGAAATTCAAGCCTTAACTGCAATTGCGCCCCCTGAAATTGCTGTTTTGACACAGATTACCTACTGTCATAGTGAAAATTTTTCCTCATTGGAGGAAATAGCTGAAGCTAAAGCGGAGATTTTCTTGCCTAGTACAAAGTTTGCGATCATTCATCAAAAGTCTGCAAAATTTAATGCGGTATATAGAAACTGTTTTTGCCAAAATGTGTTGTATCCTACATCCATTCCAGTCTTATCACCCTATAAAGAGAGCCATTTTACAGAGAATTTTACTGCAGCCTATGAGGTGGCAAAATTTCTCGGGATGAGTGATGATCAGATTAGGCTTGCAAGTTTAACTCTTGCTGGACGAGCATGTGCTCACCGTTTTCAGAAAATTGTTCGTGATGGAATTTTGTTTGTGGATGACAGCTATAATGCAAATGCAGTTTCAACAGTAGCGGCTATTCAAAATTTGCCTGCCCCAGAAAGGGAGGGGCGTAAGATTATGGTGTTTGGAGAAATGAGAGAGTTAGGCTCTGTAAGTCTTGCATCGCATCAAATTGTTGCAAATGCAGCAATTAAGGAGATAGATATCGTTTTTTGCATCGGAAAAGGGGCAAAAATGATTTGTGATCGTTTTGTAAATGATGGGAAAGTGGGTCACTACTTTTATGATTATCGAACTTTGCGCGAAGCGGTTTATAGAGAGATCAAAAAAGGTGATGTAGTTCTTTTGAAAGGGGCTAACTCACATAAATTATGGAAGTTATTAGAAACTCTTCCAGCGCATCAAATAAACTCTTGAAACCTAGCTCTTATTGCTCTCGGATTTCATCAATTGGATCCGTTTAATTTGTTCATCAAGGCTATCATAAGGGGATGTATTGACTTCAATCTTATCACCTGTATAAAATTCTTTTACAAAGATGTTTTTGTTTTTATTATCTAGGGGAGTAAATTCAGCAACTTCTTTGATAAGAACTGTTGTAAACATAGAATAATCTATCCATCCTTTGTCAAGAACAAAGGCCCCTTCAATTTTTAAAACTGGTTCAAAAAAATGCCAGGAAATTCCCATGGGAGTCTCCCAGGCGTTTTTAAATCTAAATGTAAGTGTTTCATCTTCAGGGAGGATGACAAACTGAATTTTTCGATCAGATTTTCTTTTTTCAGCTGTAACTTTTGCTTTGCGCCCTGCAACATCGACCATTGTATAATCTGGATGTAATTCAAGACCTGCCTTTACTCGAATAGTAAGAAGTTCTGGAAGTTGTTTTGTATGTTCAAAAAAGTCATTCCAGAATTTTTCGCCGGCAATTTTTCCATTTGAGGTATTGGGTGAGACTAAATTAATGAGTAAAACAGCACCAGAGCTTTCATTTAAGCCAATATAAGCCATGTTAAAATCTTGGCCTTTAAGCTTTCCAGATACTTTACAATAAGGATATTCACCCCATTTTCCAAAGTCGAAAGAAAGATTCTTTGCCTCTTTTTCAAGGCTAGTTTTTATATAGCTCATATCTAGAACACCTTCTTTAGGTTGAGAAATAGTGTCAGCAAATCCAACGAGGAGAATTGGGACAGAGAGTGAGTCTGCATTCATAAAGTAAGCTTTGAGAACTTCTTCAGGGCCCCAAAACATCCCATAATCGAAATAATCACTATCCTTGTTTCGACCTAGTGCCACATAGTTATTTGGAATAAACGGATCTATTGCAATAAAAGTTACCTGATCTTTTCTAGGCATCAGTTCTTCAATGCGCAGTTTTTGAGAAACGTCTATATCTTCTGCGCCTAAAAGCATCAATGCTGAAAATAGAGTGAATAAAAACAGAACAAACTTCATAAACATTCCTCTAATAAAGAATAAAGATTTTACTGGAATATCTCTATTTTTTTCAATAGATTTTTTTTTGCATGGAATGGAATTTTACATGATTTGATTGTAGGAAATTATTATCCTTGATTATCATTATTTTTTTTTGGAAAAAAATATGAAATTTTTGTTTTTTTGTTTTTCTATTTCCCTTTTTGCGGAGGTAAGCATTCTCTCTTTGGGAAATTTAGGGTCAGTTCGTTATAGCAGTGATACTTGCCATCTTTTACAAATAGAGCGGCTTTCTCCATCTGGTGAGGTGATGTACACACATGCATATCACTATGATGAGGGCGGAAAACTTATCTCTGAAAGTCTTATTGGTGATTTGGGGGAAGTTTTTTATGAGGAAGAAATTGTTAAAAGTCCTTTTAGTTTAGAAATTTGTAAGTATGATGAACATTACAATCTTATGAAATATTCTCTAGATGTAATTTCAAAAGAATATGCGTATAGTGCATGTAATCAGATGATTTCTGAAGATACAACACAATGCCAATATGATCTTTCAGGGAATGTGAGTAAAATTTGCGATGATAGCTACATTTATGATGAAAAAAAAACTTGATTCAAGTAATCACAGCAACATGTAGCATAAATTATGCTTATGATAGTTACGGGAACAGAATATCTAAAACATGTAACGGAAAAACGGAATATTATATATATCAGGGTATCAATGAAATAGCAATTGTCGATAATAATGGGGAGGTGGAGCAACTTCGCATACCTGGATTATCAACGGATAAAAATATTTTTAGAGCGATAGCAATTGAGACAAAAAATGGTGTGTACGCTCCAATTCATAACGTGCAGGGTAATATTATTCGATTGATCGATATTGCCACAAAAAAAGTGATCTCTATTGATGCTTGTGATCCCTATGGCAGAGCCCTTTCTAATAAGTGCCCAACAGCATGGATTTTTTCTGGAAAGCATTATGATGCTGATGCTAATTTAATCTATTTTGGAAGTCGTTATTACTCTCCAAAACTAAGGCAATGGCTTACAAGAGATCCTTTGCAGCAAACGCAAAACTTATATCAATTTTGTTTCGATAATCCTTTTGCCTATATGGATCCCGATGGACAGTGGGCAGTTAGGTTAATAGATATTTGTTGGGGAGCAGGTTACGCTGTCACATTTCCTTTTTGGTCACCAGCTACACTTGTGGCGGCAGCTGGTGCATCAATTGCATATTTAGGGTATGAAGCTTATAATAATTGGATGGCTAATTCAGATGATACCGACCTTATTGTTGATTTAGAGTGTATTTCTCCTGATTAACAAAATTAACAACAGACAAAAAAATATTTTTTCATGCCAGGTCTTGCTTTAAGTTGAATATAAATAACTTAGGTTGACAACTAAACTGTTTCTTTTATAGATTATCTTTTTTTATTAAAGAGATTCTTATGTTGATGCAAAGATTTTTTTTTCTTTTTGTTTTTTTTCCGTTTTTTGGAATTTTTGCTT
>CAMDFS010000020.1 GCA_945897715.1 Chlamydia trachomatis | reverse complement strand
ACTCATTAATGGAAGAGGCTTTTGCTGATGATGTAGAAATGCATGGCAATTTGGAAGAAATATTGAAATCAGTGCAAACGACGGTGAAATTATAATGAAAAAGACAATGAAGACAAAAGATGAAAAAGGGTTCCCTCACATTTCAGTGATGAAAAACGAGGTATTAGAGAGTTTTAAAGATGTACAGCTAAAAGTGTTTTTTGATGGCACTTTAGGAGCTGGAGGTCATGCAGAGGCAATATTAGAGGCTCATCCAGAAATTGAGATCTATATTGGCTGTGATCAGGATGAAAGCGCAATAGAGATCGCAAAAGCGCGCCTTACAAAGTTTTCAGATAAGATGCGGTATGTTCATGGCAACTTTTCTGATTTAGATAAATACATTCAATCTTTAGGGGTTGAAGCAGTCGATGGTTTTTTTTTGACCTAGGAGTGTCGTCTATGCAATTTGATGAAGAAGGTAGAGGGTTTAGTATTATGAAAGATGGTCCTTTAGATATGAGAATGGATACAAGTGTTCAGATGTCAGCAAAAGATATTATCGCCGAAATGTCTGAAAAAGAACTTGGGGTAATATTTAAAGATCTTGGGGAAGAAAGACTTTGGAAAAACGCTGCCCAGGCAATTACAAGGGCTCGTAGAAGAAGACCAATTCTCACAACAGGTCAGTTGAAAGAAGTGATCGAAGAGGTGATTCCAAGAACAGGCAAAACCCATCCAGCGACAAAAATTTTCCAAGCAATTCGAATGTATGTAAATAAAGAGCTTGAGTCTATTGAAGTCTCTTTAAAAAAAGCAATGCAGGTATTAGCTCCCCATGGCAGAGTTAGCGTTATCTCTTTTCATAGTCTTGAAGACAGAATTGTGAAAAATATTTTTAGAGATGCTTCTCAACCAATAAGAGATCTTCGTGGCATGGATATTTCTGCCGCAAAAATTAAGTTGATCACGAAAAAACCCATTGCGTGCAGTAGAGAAGAAATGAAAAAAAATAGAAGGGCAAGAAGCGCTAAACTAAGAGTAGCAGAAAAACTTCATTAGGAATTGTATGCATAAAGGGCCATTAGGAAAGATCTTGATTTGTGTGATTTCTTTTTCTGTAACCCTATGCGCTTATTTGCATGCAAGAAACGATGTAACAAAATTAATGATCCAGCTTCCAAGGCTCTCAAAAGAGTTAAGCCTTATTGAAGAGCAAAATACCATTTTGCAATTTGAAGTAGAAAAGTTTGAAAATCCTGCTTTTTTACTTAATTTATTAAAGACAACAGAGTATGCACATCTACTTTCTAGAGAAAGTACTGAAACTATTGCTTTAGAAGTTTCAAAAGATGCTGTAAAAGTAGAAGAGGTTCTAAAAGGGTCAAGAAATGCGTTGCTTGGTAGAGTTCGCTAAAGGAAAAGATGAATAATTTACGAGGTAGGTCGTTATTCGTAAGTTTTTTTCTTTTGTTCTTATTTTCTACCGTTTTAATTCATTATTATAAAATCCAAGTCATTGAGCATGAAAAGTGGGTAAAAATTGCCGAGCAACAACACCATTTTATCATAAAAGAGCCGTTTCATCGAGGAAAAATTTACTGCCAGACAGAAAGCGGTAAGAAGGGAAGATGTCTAGTGATGGATGTCTTAACCCATCATCTCTATATCGATCCCATGCAGATAAAAACAGAGAATAAAAAAGAGATCATTGCGGTATTAGAAGATGTATTACAAAAAGAGGATCTTCATGAACCTTTTTACAAAGAATGCCGCTTTAGAAAGGTTGTAGAGTCTATTTCCATCGAAGAAAAGGAAAAAATTGAGCTTTGGTGGAATCAGTACGCTAAAAAAAATAAAATCCCTTCCAATGCTTTGATATTAGTGAAAGATTATAAGAGAAGTTATCCCTTTGACCATATGCTGGGACAAGTTTTAAGTACTGTATACAAAAATCGAGAGGAAAAAAGTGGAAGGGCTTTACCTATTAGTGGCATAGAAAAGGTCTATGACAAAGTTTTGCAAGGGCATGTGGGTAAAAGGTACTTGATGCGATCACCAAAGTACACAATTGATGATGCAAAACGTCATATTGAGGCAAAAAATGGAAGCGATATCTATTTAACCATCCACCATGAGATCCAAGCTATTTGTGAGGAGGAATTGAAAAAAGGGGTGGAAAAAGTCAATGGGAAAGGGGGTCTTGCTGTGATGATGGACCCTTATAGTGGGGAGATTTTAGCACTTGCGCAGTATCCGTTTTTTGCGCCAGAAAATTATCCTGAATACTTTGTAAGTAAGGAAAAAGAAGAGTACACAAAACCTAAAGCATTAACGGATTTGTTTGAGCCTGGATCATTGATGAAGGTGCTCACCATGGCAATTGGTTTAAAAGCCAACGAGAGAATGCTTGAGGTTGGAAAAGCACCTATTTTTCACCCTTTAAAAATGGTCTCTACAAGCAATCAAAACTTTAAGGGGAGAAATAAACCTTTAAAAGATGTCTCCTTTCATAAATATTTGAACATGTTTTTAGCAATACAGAAATCTTCCAATATCTATCCAGCAAGAATTATTGAAAAGGTCTTAGAAGAGCTTGGTCCTAAATGGTATTCTGATCAATTAGAGCAGCTCTTTGGGTTAGGGTTAAAAAGCGGCCTGGAGCTTCCTTACGAAAGCCCTGGGATGATCCCTGTCTACGGAAGAAAATATATCAACGGAAAAGATCAGTGGTCAAACCCTACACCCTATTCGTTAGCTATTGGTTATAACGTGATGGTCAATGCCATGCAAATGGTAAAAGCCTATGCTGTATTTGCTAATGGCGGATACCTTGTAGAGCCAACAATTGTTGATAAAATTGTTACCGCAGATGGAATCGAGGTGAAAATTCCAAAGAAGGAGAAAAAAAAGGTTCTCTCCAACGCAATTGTAGAAATGATGATGCGTGCTTTGAAATATTCTACAAAATTAGGCGGAACCTCCTCCCTTGCTGATATCCCGGGATATTCTGAGGCGGGAAAATCTAGCACTGCAGAAAAAATCATTAAGGGTCAGTACTCTAAAAATACCCATTGCTCAAGTTTTTTAGGAATAGCTCCCGCAAAAAACCCAAAATTTGTTTTAATAGTGGTTGTCGATGAGCCAGAGAAAAAATTTGTCAGCGGATTTGGTACTACACACTTTGGAGGTAAATGTGCCGCCCCTATTTTTAGAGAGATAGGAAAAAGATCGCTTCAAATAATGAAAGTCCCGTATGATGATCCTCATGGATTTCTACCAGAAGATCCAAGAACCATTAAAGAAGAATCCGATTGGTTCAAGGAGAGTAGAGAGCTTAATTCGATCTATGATCAGTGGAATAAATAATAGGTGTAATATGAAACTAAAAAAAGTATTAAAAGATGTAGAAACCATACAAGTGAAAGGCTCTAAAGAGATCGATATCACTGGGGTATTTACTCATTCAGCAGTAGTGTTTCCAGGAAGTATTTTTATCGCTAAAAAGGGAAGTACCACTCATGGCAATCATTATATTCAAAATGCAATTCAAAATGGGGCAACATGCATTGTCTTAGATATGTATAATCCGTTCCTAACTAGTGTCACTCAAGTAATTGTAGAAGATCCAGCACTTGTTGCTGCAAAAATCTGTAGTAACTTTTTTGAAAACCCTTCTGCAGCACTCACATTGGTGGGAATCACTGGCACATGTGGTAAAACGTCGGTTTCATACTTTACAAAATACCTCCTTGATAGTGAATCTCTTACTGGAATCATTGGGACAGTTGAAACATATACAGGTTTAAAAAGATTTAAAAGCTCCCATACCACTCCCGATGTCTGTTCGCTAATGAAGATTTTAAAAGAGATGAGGGTGGGGGGGTGTAAAAATTGTGTGATGGAGGTCTCTTCTCATGGATTAGATCAACGAAGGGTTGATGAGACCTATTTTGATGCAGTTGCGTTTCTAAATATCTCTCATGAGCACCTTGATTATCACAGGACAATGAAGGATTACCAAAGTGCAAAAGAGAAGTTGCTAAACCATAGAAAAAAAGATGGTATTGTAGTGGTCTCTATTGATAATGCGTGGGGCAAGCAGTTGAAGAAAAAAGTCTCTGAAGCGGTGAGTTTTGGGTTTAGTAATAAGGGAGATATATTTGCAGAAAATGTAAAACTTTCAAAAGATAGTTCTACGTTTGATTTGTGTATTGGAGATGAAAAAAAGAGAGTAACCATTCCACATATTGGGAGATTTAATATTGAGAATTTCTTGGCAGCGGTTGCAATTTCCTATTCTTTAGGGATTTGTTTTGATGATATTGCTGAGCGTGCAAAAACTCTTCCCCCTGTACCAGGACGAATGGAGAAAATTCCAAATGACCTTGGCATTGAGATCATTGTCGATTACGCACATAAAGTAGAGGCCCTTGAAACAGTTCTTAAAACCCTTAAAGAGATAGGGACTGGAAAGCTCTTTATTGTATTTGGATGCGGTGGAGAAAGGGATCAAGCAAAACGTCCTTTAATGGGGAAACTTGCTCAAAAGTATTGCGATTTTGCAGTGCTTACTAATGACAACCCGCGAGGGGAGAATCCTGCAGCAATTATTGAAGAGATAAGGAAAGGGATTTCATCCCTCCCTTACGAGGTGATTTTTTCTCGTAAAGAGGCAATTGCTTACGCGATAAAAATGGCAAAAAAAGGGGATACGGTCTTACTTGCTGGGAAAGGTCATGAAGAAGAACAAGAAATTGGAGGGCAAAGAATACCTTCTTCAGATAGAACGCTTGCAAGAGATATGGTGGGTGCTCTATAATAAAAAAATCTATGAAAAAGTTTAAAGCCTATTTTCTTCTTTTGATTCCTTTACTTTTTAGTAGTTGTGGGCAATCTAGACAGGTAACGTACACAGATACAGTCCTTCAGAAGCAAATCCAGGTGAACCAATCCATGCCAATTATAGTGATTGACCCAGGGCATGGAAACTTTGATTTAGGTACACATAACGAATTTTGTGAGGAGAAGGTCCTTGCTTTAAATACTTCCTTGTATGTGAAAACTGAGCTAGTGAAAAAGGGATATCGAGTTGTCATGACCCGTGCTCGAGATGAATTTGTCCCTTTGAAAAAACGTGCACAAATTGCAAATGATATGAAATCGCAAGTGCTTGTAAGTATTCATTACAATGCGGCACATAATAAAGAGGCGCACGGTATAGAAATTTTCTATCCAAAGACAGCAAAGCCATGGAAGCTTAAGCGCTCTAAAATGCTTGCACAGTCTATCTTAAGAAAAATGCTTACAAATACTAATGCATTTTCAAGAGGGATTAAGGCGGGTAATCTTTGCGTGATTAGAGAGACCGATATGCCGGCAGTACTTGTTGAATGTGGATTTATTACAAATGCCGAAGAGTGTAAAAAGATGCTAAACCCAGAATATCAGAAGCTTTTAGCACGCTCTATTGCAGAAGGGTTAGATGAGTATTTTCAAATGTAATAGAGTTTACGTGATGGAAATGACTTTTCCTTTGGAAAGTTTGATCAGATGTTTTGTCGGAATGTGTAGATAAGTGTTAACTACTCCTGCAGATATCCATAATGTATCCCATTGCTGAAGATCCTTATCTATGTACACTTGATCAATTTGAGATAGGTGAGCAAAGGGGGGGATTGCTTCGATAGAAAAACCTGTTAATGTAAGGATAAATTCTTCATCGGCCAGAACAAGCTTTTCACAAAACCTTTTTCGCATCTCTTTTTCATTTATATAATTTGCCCCTGATAAGATCATAAGAATAGGAATACCAGTAAATTTGGTTTTAAAGATCATGGATTTTACAATTTGCCCCGTAGCACAACCAAGAGTTTTAGAGAGTTCTCCAAGAGTTTGCTTTTCAGAAAATTCTTTAACCTCGAAAGGCAATCCATGTTCAGTTAATATTTTTTGGACGCTTTTCATCGTGTACCCTTTGATTTGGGCTTAATATACCATCATCTGTCTTAAAAATCAAATCAACTGTGAGCTAACTTCATGCGTTATAGGCAGCAGACGATGCAGATCCGCCCCGTCCTGTCCAATTGGAGTGAAAGAATTCTGACTCTTTCTTGTCAATACGCTGATAGGTATGTGCTCCAAAATAATCCCTTATCCCCATGAGTAGATTTGCTGGAAGTGTGGCTGATGTAATTGCATCAAAAAAAGATAAGGAAGAGGAGAAGCACGCACATGGAACTCTATGCATTGTCGCAAGAGAAACAGTTTCTCTCCAGCCTTCATCACACTTTAACATCGCTTTTTTAAAAAACTCATCATGAAGAAGACTTTCTAAATGGGCATTTTTCTCAAAGGCTTTTTCAATATCTTGTAAAAAGGCACTTCTAATAATACACCCATTCATCCACATACGTGCGATCCCTGCATAATTTAAGTTCCAATTGTAGGTATCAGATGCTTTTTTCATCAACATATACCCTTGTGTGTATGAAATCAATTTTGAAGCATACAGGCCATCTGCTACATCATCAATCACAATATCACGATCTTTGCTGCACAGCCTGGTATGACGCTTATAAATTTTAGACAAATCTACGCGCATCTTTTTCTCTGTAGAGAGATAACGAGCATATACGGACTCAGTGATCATAGAAAGGGGAACCCCTTCTTCTAGTGAGCTCTCAGCCGTCCACTTGCCTGTCCCTTTTTGCATGGCAACATCGAGAATCTTTGATACAAGGGGGGCGCCGTCAGTATCTTTAAAAGCTAATACCCCTGCTGTTATCTCGATTAGAAAACTATTAAGGTCCCCTTTATTCCAACTTGTAAAAATTTCTGACAACACCCCTTCATCAAGGCCAAGGATTTTTGTCATGATATCTGATGCCTCACAAATCAATTGGATGTCCCCATACTCAATTCCGTTATGGACCATCTTTACATAATGTCCAGCTCCGCCGGCACCTACAAAGTCGCAACATGGCTCGCCATTGGGTGTTTTTGCAGAAATTGTCTGAAGCATCTCTTTTACATGTTTCCAAGCTTCAAAACTCCCCCCCGGCATCATCGATGGGCCATGACGCGCTCCATCTTCACCACCAGAAATCCCACAGCCCAGGAAATGAATCCCTTTTTTTTCAAGCTCTGTCATCCGTTTTTCAGTATCTTTATAAAAGCTATTGCCTCCATCAATTATGATATCTCCTTTTTCTAAGAGGGGGGTGAGCATATTGATAAAGCTGTCGACAGCATCCCCAGCCTTGACCATTAGTAATACACGACGAGGTTTTGTTAGTGACTGAACAAATTCTTTAACTGTATGATAACCAGTGATTTTTGTCCCTTTGGCCTCATTACCCATAAACTCATCTACTTTTGAGCAAGTTCTGTTAAAACATGAAACTTTATACCCATGGTCATTAAAATTAAGGATAAGATTTTGTCCCATTACGGCTAAGCCGATGACTCCGATATCTGATGTATTGCCCATATTGTTTCCCCTGTTGTAGATAATAGTGAATTACCCTATAATATCCTCTTGATAGATACTTTTCTATCATTTATTCTTAGCTCCTGTAGCTCAGTGGATAGAGCATTCGCCTCCTAAGTGAAGGGTCACACGTTCAATTCGTGTCAGGAGCGTAACCCTAAATAGACTATTAACGGCTATTTCTAGCAAGAAAAAAGGTTGTCGTGTTTACAATCGGTTTTGGCATGTTTTGCATAACATAATGAAAATCAATCACTTATCGATCTGTGAAACTTTCTTCATTTTTTTAATTTTCGTATTTCATTGATAATTAATACTATGTATATATATGCATATTTTTTATATTTAATTAAAATTACAAAATGTGTTATAATAATAGTATAATTAAACATTAAAGGTGATTAAATATGAGTTATAAAATTAATGAGATTAGTGTAGGAAAAAGTTTTGATTCACATCTAAAAATACAATCTCAAGAAGACAAAGGCGATTCCCTTAAAGCAAAATTTAGTAAGCACAATACAGCTGTAAAAAAGTATAATTCAAAGGAATCTCTATATTATAGCAATAAAAAATCAGAAAAATCTTTATTATTAGCGGTTAAAGTATCGGCTGTTATTTTAAGTGTTTTCGTTATTGCTGTAGTATTTGGACTATTTCTTCCAGTTGTGCTTCCTATAGTAATTGCAATCATTGGTGCAGTTGTAGCAGGTGTTGTTACGGGAGCTCTTGCAATTGCGTACAAAGTATTTGAAGATAAAGGGACAGCTAGTCGCATAACTAGAGGTACACTAGAAGATGCAGCACTAACATTACAAGGTGAAGAAGACAAATTGCTGCTTAAATTCAAGGAAGAGAATGAAGAGAATAATAAGGGGCCTGAAAATTTAATATCTCCACGTTCTCCACAAGAGAGATGGATTGCTAGGCACAAACCCAGAAATGAGGACGAGGATGTTGGTCCTCAAACCCCTCCGCGAACTACGAGAACTACGAGAACTACGAGAAGTAATTTTAACCCAACCGATATGGATAATGAAACACCACCTCCAACTCCTCCGAGAAAAAATCGACCTGTATCTCTACGTCTATTAAGCGAAGCAATGGGAGAAGATTAGTTGTAGGCTATGTAACACATGCCAAAACCGATTGAAAACACTATAAGGGGTATTCAGATCTAATTATCGTCAGTTTTTAAAATTTGTATGAAAGCAGACTGAGGAATAGCAACTTTTCCAAATTTCTTCATTTTGGCCTTACCTTTTTTTTGTTTCTCTAACAGTTTACGCTTACGGGTGATGTCTCCTCCGTAGCATTTGGCGGTAACGTTTTTGGACATGGCCGAGATTGTTTCTCTCCCGATAATTTTACCACCGATTGCTGCTTGGATTGGAACCTTAAATTGTTGTTTTGGAAGTATATCTTTAAGGCGCTTACAGAGTTGACGTCCCTTTGCATCGGCTTTAGAGATATGTACAAGGGTGGAAAAGGCATCTACCGGTTCTTCATTGATACGGATCTCTAGTTTAACAATCTTGCTATCTTCATAGCCGCACTGTTCATAGTCAAAAGAGGCATAGCCTTGTGTCATGGACTTTAGGCGGTCGTTGAAATCGATAATTACTTCATTTAGAGGGACTTTGACGTGGAGGAATACTCTGCCTCCTTCGATACTTTCCATATTTACAAGAAGGCCACGCTTGTCGTTGACAAGGTTCATGACAGCTCCCATATAATCTGCAGGAACTAGGATGTTGCATAATACCCACGGCTCTCTTGTGGAGGCAATCACTGTTGGATCAGGGAAAAATGAGGGGTTGTCAATCATTAGAACTTGACCGTTAGTTTTAACAATATGATACTGAACACTTGGTGCAGTGGTAATCACATCAATATTAAATTCACGAGAAATTCTCTCAAAGACAATTTCAAGATGCAGGAGGCCTAAAAAGCCACATCGAAAGCCCATTCCTAGTACTTGAGAGTTTTCTTGCTCAATAAAAAGGGCAGAATCATTTAAACGTAATTTGGAGAGGGCATCGGTGAGGCCTTCATAATCGCAGCTTTCTACAGGGTAGACGCCGGCATAGACAACAGGTTTAATCTCTTTAAATCCAGGGAGAGGTTCAGTTACATGCTCTTTTAGAAGAGTAATTGTATCGCCAACTTTTACATCAGAAGGTTTTTTGATATTAGCGAGAAAATATCCCACTTCGCCGGGTCCAAGCTCATCAACTTTTTGCTCTTTAGGATTAAAAATCCCTACTTCCAAAATCTCAAAACTTTTTTTGGTAGCTAAAAACTTGATCACATCGCCACGTTTTAGTCTTCCTGAGAAAACGCGAATATAGGTATAGATGCCGTGATAGATATCATAGTGTGAGTCAAAAATAAGTGCGCGCGTAGTGGTTTCATTTTGCTCTGAAGGGGGAGGGAGGGCATAGATGATTTCTTCTAAGATGTCAGAGATCCCTTGGCCAGTTTTTGCCGAGGCAAGGATGGCGTTGCTTGCGTCAATGCCGAGCATCTCTTTAATTTGTGCTTTTACAGCGTCAGGATCGGCTGCAGGAAGATCAATTTTATTTAGTACAGTGATGATTTCAAGACCGCGATCTTTTGCAAGGTTCATGTTTGCAACAGTTTGTGCTTGCACCCCTTGAGCGGCATCGACAATAAGGATAGCCCCTTCGCAGGCAGCAAGGGATCTGGAGACTTCGTAAGAGAAGTCGACGTGCCCTGGAGTGTCGATAAAGTTCATTTGGTAGGTGTTGCCATCAGAGCATTTGTAGTTCATGGTAACAGGATGTGCTTTGATGGTGATTCCGCGCTCTCTTTCTAGGTCCATGTCGTCTAGGAGTTGCTCTTTGATGTCCCGTTTTTCTACAGTGCCGGTAATTTCTAAAAGGCGGTCAGAGATGGTGGATTTACCATGGTCGATGTGTGCGATAATACTAAAATTACGAATCAGTTCTATTTTTTTCTTCATGGCAAAAAGGATAGCCTATTTTCTTGATTTTATCAAGATAAAGAAAGCGATTAAATTTCTTTAATCGCTTTCTTATTTACTAAATCTGTCTTTGTTAAAGTTTACTTAATTTTGACAGGTTCTTGGTTTTTGATGTTTGCTGGCTCTGCAGTCTTTTTTGAAGAAGAGGCAAAATCTTCATCAGTAGTTTCTGCTTCTTGATCAGCCATAGCCTTCTTGAATAATTTATCAAGAGAGTATACAGAAATAATCCATACAACAACCATACCTAGAATAATGATACCTAAATATGGAGCCATCGCAGCAATACTACCTAATGTAGCAATCATGAACTGCTGAATAAATGCACCACCTGATTTCCCAAGTCTTGCTCCAACAACGTCAATTGCCGCTTTACCCTTAACTTTACTTTCTTGGTCAAGTGGGATATAGGCCATTTCTTTTGTAGGATCAAATAATGAATACTTAGCTGACTTACTTAAGATATTTTGCATCATACCAAATATTACAGCAAGCATTAGAGGAGATGTACCAAACATTGCAATCATACCTGTTAAGCTCTGATTGAAAATCATGAATGTAAAGAATAATCCACCTGTAATAAGAATCATTACTGGTGTTACTAAAGCAGAGAATCTCCAACCCATTTTTCTAATAGAGTTACCACCAACAAATAGAATCATAACCATTGTTACAATACCAGTTGTCATAGAAAACTGTCCCATGAAAGCACTGTATGCATTTTCATCAGGGAACGCAAGCTTAAGCTGACTCTTCCAGGTAACTTCGATCAAATTAATACACATTCCATAAGAAAGTACAAGGATAGAAAGTAGTCCTAAATATTTTGACTTCATTAAGAACTTAATACTTTCTACCATGCCAAGTTTCGGCTTAGAAGATTTTTTATTTTTAGCAGCATTTACATCATAAAAACGTGGATCAGTCATCACATACTTGTTAATCCACCAGTATGTACCAATAATTCCAAGACCTGATAATGTTACAGCTGATGTTAACCAGTATAAGGATACTTGCCATGTGTCTGTAATTGAAAGACCAATAGCTCTTGCTGGCATAGATGCCCACATAATAAATGCTCCTGCAAATACAAGTGAGAAGTTTGCACCAAGACCAAATAATGTATAAAATCTTTTTGATTCACTTACCTTTGTGATGTCATTTGCAAATCCCCAGAATAAAAGTGATAAGCAAACACTTCCCCAAAGCTCAGACATAATATAGAACGCTGAGTATGTCCAGTTTCTTAAAATAGAGACCAATCCCATCATTCCTTGAGGAAGAAGAGTTTGTAGCCAATCACAGAAAGCGTGAGGGTGAAGCATATCTCTGTTTGGGTATATCAGAGTAGAAAATAAGGCAAAGAAAACAATAAACGGAGTCACTGACGCGTAAAATAAATTTTTCTTTGAAAGAATATTACTTAATTTTGAATAGATAAGCATGAACAAAATTGCCATTGGCAATACTCCATATACCTTTAAGAAAGGGATGGCTTCAGCACCTGATTTTGGAGCTGTCATGATTAAAGTATCTTTTGTATCCCTCAAAATTGTGTAGTTGAAAGCAATACAAAAGAAAAGAAGTAGCATTGGTAGCAATTTCTTTAATTCGTAGTTATGGATAGGCCACAGAAAAGATCTGATCTTTCCAAATGCTGGCTCGCTATCCTTTTGAGTTTTTGTAGACATTTCGTTCCTTTAGTGAAATTTATCTTGTAATCAATTTATATGGTAAAGTGATCTTGTTTTATATTCAAGCAAAAAAAGCCCCCCAAACTGGCTGGGAGGCTTTTTATCTAATCTCTAAAATTTATTCTATATCCATAGACATAAATTCTCTATTCGCACCTTGAATAAATTGATAACTTTCTGCAGATTCTTTATAATTATACCATAGTTCTTCATCGACAATCCCTTGACGAATCGATGCCATCAAATTTCTTTTAGCAGTTGCTAAAGAAGTTTTAGGACTAAGTAGTGAAATCATTTCTTTATCGCCAGTTTGTTTTGCAATATTCAAAAGTCTTTCTAATTGAATTCTTGTAAAAGTCATTTGATCCTTTCTTTTCTTCGAACCACGAGCAGCTCTTTGTTTTGGAGCAACTGCATTTGGGTTTTTAGAATTAAGGATAAATTGATTAATTAAAGAACCTAATTCAAAAGGTTGCTTTAATTTCATCTTTCTAAGGGTAAAATGATGCATATAACCGCCAATTGACATGGGTAGGTATTTGCATAAATCATTTTCTTTAACTCCGCCAACTTTATCAATAGCCTTAGAAATTACTTCTTCTATATCGTCTAAAGTTTTATTTTTTTTACTTCCGTTTTCATTCATTTTTAATCACCTAATTTGAATTATTGTACATAGATAGAAATAATCTACCATTATATAAATAAACTCAAGAGTTTTTCCTTTATCTATTCTCCTTACATTAAAACTAATCTTTTTGGTATACTAGGTTGGTCTTTTCTAGGTGAGGCTTTATAGGATGAATAAAAATATCTTTTACATAGCAATTTTTTTGCTTAGCGTATTTATTTTTTCTTATTTTTTACCCGATAGTAATGGTAAAAACAGAGGAAAAAGGGAGATTTTATCTACAACTGTGATGATTGATAGTTTAGTAAGAGAAATTGTTGGCGACGAATTTTCTGTCGAATTATTAATTGAAGGGGAAATTGATCCCCATTCTTATCAGTTGAGAAAAGGGGATAAAGAAAAAATTGAAAGGGCAGAGATTGTTTTTGCTAATGGCCTTTCTTTAGAGCATAATCCAAGTTTATATTATATGCTTACAGATAAAAAAGCAGTCTTTGTAGGTGATCGTTTATTAGAAAAGGCTCCAAAAAACATTATTACCAATCAAAGGGAGGTAGATCCACATATTTGGATGGATCTAGAATTAATGCAAATGGTTGCTCAGATCATTTGTGATACAATTTGCGAAAAGGATCCAGGAAATTCTCAGCTGTACAAAGTAAACACAATTGCTTTACAAGGAAAGATGAAGCTCTTAGATGAAGAAATTACAGAAATGTTTAGACAAGTTCCTGCCGATAATCTCTATTTAGTCTCCTCACACGATGCTTTTAATTATTTTGTGAGGAAATATTTTATTGATGATAGTAAGAATCGGTTGTTTTCAATGCAGGGGCTCTCTACAGAGTCAGAGATTTCATTAAAACGGATACAACAAGTGATAGAATATATTCGAAATCATAACATTTCAGTAGTATTTTTTGAATCCAATCTTCCAAAAGATGGACTCTATAAAGTAATTGAAATATGTAATCGATTTGGAATGGATGTAAAAATTAGTCAAGATCCATTGTATGGGGATACTCTTGGTGGGATGACCTATTTAGAGATGATGAGGCATAATGCTTCTGTGATGACAAAGAATTTAAAAAAAGGTGGGCAATGACTAAAGAGATACATGGACTGAAAGCTACGCTAACTAATTTGAAGCGACGTACCTCTGTGATTACCAACTTTCTTGAGAAGACCTTTAAAGAGGTTTATGAGCCTGGAAATGAAGATGCAATTAAGGTAGAGTCATTAACTGTACATTATGATTGCTTTGCAGCCCTAATTGATATCAATGTAGAGATAAAAAAGGGGATGATGACAGCAATTATTGGCCCTAATGGAGCTGGAAAGAGTAGTTTTATCAAAGCAATTTTAAACCTTACAAAAAAAACTTCAGGTGTTGTAAGTTTTTTTGGAAAACCTTTTGAGCAGGTGCAAACAAGTATTGCGTATGTGGAGCAGACAAAAGAAATAGACTGGCAATTTCCAATCACTGTCGAAGAGGTTGTAATGATGGGTTGTTATGGTAGATCTGGTTTTTTTAGCACCTATTCGAAGGAAGATAAAAAGGCATGCGCCTTGCTTCTAGAAAAATTTGGTTTAGCAGATAAACATAATTCCTTGATAGGAGAGCTTTCAGGTGGCCAGAGGCAAAGGTTGTTTTTAAGCCGTGCCTACATGCAAAATGCTGAGATTTACTTTTTCGATGAGCCGATGGCATTTGTAGATTACACCACTGCTGAGATGATTATCGAGAGTATGAAGGAGCTAAAAAAATTAGGAAAGACAGTTGTTTGTATTCATCATGATCTTGAAGAGGTAAAAAAGGAGTTTGATGAAGCAATACTACTTGCCCATTATTTAGTAGATAGCGGCCCTGTGAAAAAAGTTTTATCTAAAAAGAATCTATTAAAAGCGTTTAGGTCTAATGACATGATTTTATCCGAGGTATTGGAGCTTTCCAAAGAGATGGAGAGTGGAAATACATGATGCCCTTCTTTAGAGAAATCCTTTCTACGATGTTAGATGAAACATTTTCCGTCTCTTTGATAGGTGCTGTCCTTGCCTGCATCTCCCTTTCATGGATTGGGGTGATTTATTCTCTTAGAAGAAGTGCAATGGTAGGGGAAGTTATCGCCCATAGCGCCTTTCCAGGATTAATACTTGGGGCATTTGTGGGGATGATATTTGATGTGAAAGGAGAGGTCATGTCTCTACTGTTTATTTTAGGGGCAATCTTCACCTCTTATTTAGCGATGAAAAAGCTCACTTTTTTACAAACACAATGGAAAAAAAGTCCTGATGCATCTTTGATGATCTCTATTTCCTCTTTTTTAGGGATTGGGATTTTACTCTCTTCGATTTTACAATCTGTAAGTCCTGTTTTATATAAAGATGTCATCATCTTTTTATATGGCCGAACAGCAACAATGCTCACCTTCCATGTGATGTTATATGCAGTAGTGATGGTGTCGATGTTAGTATTTCTCATCATTTCCCATAGAAGAATTAAAATTTTTGAGTTTGATAAGACCTTTGCAGGTTTTTTTGGAATTGGTAAATGGTTAGAAGGGATGATCCTTTGTGCAACCCTTATTGTTGTAATTATCTCTTTACGCAGTTGTGGGATTTTACTTCTTGCCGGGATGATGACAACTCCGGCTATTGCTGCCAAGTGGTGGGTAAAAAAAATTTCTTCGATATTTTTCTTATCGACATTATTTGGAGCAGTATCGGCACTTTTTGGCAGTTACCTCTCCATTTATCTTGGTGGGGACTCTTTTGTGCTACCGACAGGACCTATGATTACTATTGTTTCAGCATCCATTACCCTCTTTTCACTTTTGTTTGGTAAGCATGGTGGCCTTGTCCTTAGAATTTTCAGGAAAATCATATTTTCCCTTAGGTGTCATGAGGAAAATGTCTTAAAAGCGCTGTATAAAAAAGATGGGAAGATGATGATTAGTGAACTCAGAGCGTTCATGCATTCTGGGTATCTTGTCTTTGCCCTTGTGTTATTTCGAGGGCGCAAACACCTCCATATTTGCAAAAATTCTACCATCGAATTAAAAGAAGCGGGGGTGAAATATGCGGAGAAAATTGTAAGGCTTCACCGCCTTTGGGAAGTTTACTTATGTGAAGTAGGCTTTATGAAAAATAGAGTGCATGCTTTTGCTGATGAAATTGAGCACGTATTGACAGATGAAATGGAGCAAGTGCTTGCCAAAAAGCTTGGAAATCCTACCCATTGCCCTCATCAACAAAAAATTCCAGAAAAAATGGGGGTAGAAAATGTCTCTTTTTAATCTAATGACAAGGGGAGAGTGGACAGAACTTTTGCTCATCCTCTCGTACAGCATTTCTTTTTCCTTAGTTGGAACCTTTTTATTCCTGAAAAAAAAATCGATGATTGCAAATGCAATCTCTCATACTGTTTTATTCGGAATTGCACTTTTGTTTATTAGCATGAAGCTATTTTCTGGAC
The DNA here is from genome assembly GCA_945897715.1 of Chlamydia trachomatis. Lineage (GTDB taxonomy): Bacteria > Chlamydiota > Chlamydiia > Chlamydiales > 2-12-FULL-49-11 > JAJACQ01. The sequence goes on along the minus strand of CAMDFS010000020.1, from coordinate 3,158 downwards.
AGACACATTTTACCCTTTTGTCTCTTAATATTGGGATTTACGTCTTGGTTTCTATCGTTACAGCCTTGATTACCATTTTTTTAATTGAAGCACTCAAGAAATATATTCATTTAAATAGTGATGCAAGTACTGCCCTTGTTTTTTCTACCCTCTTTTCGCTAGGAGCGATTTTGATCACCATTTTTACCAAATCTTCCCATGTTGGCGTAGATATTGTTATGGGTAATTTGGACTTGATTCATGTCGATGATCTTTTTGTGGGAATTGGAATTTTTATCGCCTGTTCTACATTCGTATTTCTTTTTTTCAAAGAGCTTGTAGTACTATCTTTTGATGCCACCATTACACATTTTTCCTCGAAAAATAGCTTGTTTTTACAGTTTGGGTTTTTGTTTTTAACAAGTTTATCTATCACGTGTGGATTTCGATATATCGGCATTGCCCCTGTATTAGGTTTGATTATTATCCCGCCTGTCACTGCATCTATTTACGCAAGAAATGTAAAGGATATAATTATCTATTCTATCTATTCAAATATTGGTATTTCTATTGTTTCTATCTTGGTCACAAAAATGTTTTATGAACGGCTAGGCCTTGCTCTGTCTACCTCTGGAATGCTTGTTACTCTCCACTTTCTCCTCCTTCTTATTTTTTTAAGTAAAAAGAGATTAGAATTAAATGCTGAGGCAAAAAAAATGGAGATGTACAAGTGAAAAATGTCGCAGTGTTTGGCTCCACAGGGTGTGTTGGTAAAAAGACCTTAGAAGTAATTGATTGTTTTAAGGAAGAGCTCCATGTAATTGCCTTATCTTGCTATTCTAATATAGCCCTTTTAAGGGAGCAAGAGGCCAAGTATCGCCCAAAATTTATCTCGATAGGATCAGATGCAAGCACCCTTTCTTTGGAAGAGATTGCAAGTCACCCCGATGTAGATATATGCGTCTTTGCAATGGATGGATCAGATGGAATTATGGCGGCATTTGCCGCAGCAAAAGCTGGTAAAGAGATTGCGCTCGCTAATAAAGAAATCTTGGCCTGTGCTGGAGAGGCCTTTATGACTTTGTGTCGAGAAAAAGGGGTGAAAGTCTACCCACTTGACAGTGAACATAGTGCTTTAGAGCAATGTTTGCTGGGGGAAAAAATTGAAGATGTGCATAAATTTATTTTAACAGCATCTGGAGGACCCTTTTTTCAAGAAGATTTTTCCTATGAAAAAGCATTTACTCATCCCACCTATACTTGTGGTAAAAAAGTTGCCGTAAACTGCTCTACTTTAATGAATAAAGGGTTAGAGGTAATTGAAGCAAAACACCTCTTCAATATCAGCCTTGAAAAAATTGATGTGGTGATCCATCCAGAGAGTTTAGTGCATAGCTTTGTATCCTTTAGCGACGGAGTGGTAAAAGCTTTAGTGGGTGAGCCAGATATTTGCCAAGCAATTCAGTATGCCCTTTTAGGAAGACAGAGAAGAAAAGGGGTGGTGCCTCCTTTTTCCTTTGATAGGGAATTAACATTTACTTTTTATCCTAGAGGTGGGGATCGATTTCGATGTTTAAATTTATCTTTTGATGCGTTAAAAGAGGGAGGGGCCTATCCTGCTTATCTAAATGCTGCAAATGAAGTATTAGTTGAACGTTTTTGCATGGGTAGTGTAAGCTTTGAAGCAATAGGGGAAATCCTAGAAGAATTAATGAATAGAAGTAGTATTTCTAAAGATAGCTCTTTAGAGTCGGTGTTAGAGACAGATAAACAAGCACGTAGAGAAGCAGCTGTTTTTTCAGCAAGGTAGGAAAATGAGTATAGCAAGTATTTTATTTGCAGTTTTTGGATTGAGTTTTTTGATTTTTATTCATGAGCTTGGCCATTACATCATGGCAAAACGTGCGGGTATGAAGATTGAAATTTTTAGCATTGGAATGGGTAAACCGATTTTCTCGTGGAATATAAATGGAGTGAAATGGCAGCTATGTTACCTTCTTTTCGGTGGGTTTGTAAAAATTGCCGGAATGGAGCCAGAGGATGGGAAAGAACCTTACCAAGTAAAAGGGGGCTTTTATAGCAAAAAGCCTATCTATCGATTACTTGTTGCAGGTGCTGGCCCTTTTGTAAATATTGTCTTTGCGTTGATGATATTCACTGGAATATATTTTGCTGGCGGGCAAAAAAAGCCATTTTCGCAATATACTTCAGTAATAGGAAAGCTTGACCCTACCTCTCAACTCTACAATGAAGGGGTTAGAGAGGGCGATAATGTCCTTTCTATAGAAGGAAAGCCTTATGAAAGTTTCCGTGATATATTGATTCAAGGGATGTTGAAAAATAAAAATGAAGTGCATCTAACTATTGATTCAGAAAAAAATGGGATCATCAATACAAAAAGCACTTTGTATGCAATTGATGGAACTACAAATTCAGGGATGTTCCCTCAAGAGTGGAGAAGTATGGGGATTTTAGCCCCTGCTTCCTATATTATTGCAGATGGTTTTGATCCTCTTTCAGAAAGTTATGCCCCTTTAAAAAATTCATCAATTAAAAAGGGCGATCGAATTGTCTATGTAGATGGTAGTATCATTTATTCAGTCTCCCAACTAAGTGATATTGTAAATAGTGATATCGCTTTAGTAACTGTCTTAAGAGAGGATACAAAGCTCCATCTTCAGGTCCCAAGGGTCCTTTTAGGGGATTTAAAGCTAACAGATGCGCAGAAGGATGAATTTGTAGATTATAAAAGGGAGATGGATTTAGATGGCGCTATTGCTAGCACCTACTTCATCCCATTTTTAATTAGCGATGGGTTGACTGTCAAAGAGGAACTCTCCTTAATTGAAGAGGACAAGGTTGTTGACAATGTTTCTTTATTGCAGAAAGGGGATAAAATATTAGCTGTTTCAGGAATTTATGTGCAAAATGCAAAGGAATTTTACGCAGCTGTGGCCTCTAGAAAATGTCTTGTAATGGTAAGCAATGCGGAAAATACCATCCCTTCATGGAAAGAATGTGATAAAGCATTTTTTTCAGGATTGGATAAAGGGGCAATAGATGCTCTTCTAGCAACTATTGGAGAAAAGAGCCCTTCTATGATTGCTTCTAACTATAGATTCTTACAACCTACAGAGCCGGTTTCTTATAAAAGCTATCTAGAAAAAAAAGATCCTGAA
>CAMDFS010000019.1 GCA_945897715.1 Chlamydia trachomatis | reverse complement strand
CAAGAGCAAGACCTAAATGGACTTAAAGAGGATGGATCGCCTGAAAAAAGAGTCTGCATAGAAACTGCTTTAAAAGTGGAAGCTTCTATACAAAGGGTTAGTCAAGAAAGGGAAAAATCACCTATTGATTTATTCATAGAGCTTCTTGCACAAAAAAAATCTCAAATAGCTCCTACCTCTCCAGAGGAAAGAGATGCATGTAAAAAGAAGTTTGATAAAGCGAAAAAAGAATTTTCTGAATTAAAAGTAAATAAAGAAGAGTATTTTAACACTTTACTCTCCTGCTTAAAGAAAACAGATGGAGTGGCTGAAAATTATTTAGCTCAGTACTATCTATTTGGGATAATGGTGGAAAGAGATCTTCAAAAATCGTTTGATCTTTTTCTAGATGGGGTGGTACAGTGTAAATTATCTTGTCAAATATATCTTGTATACCTATTTTCCTTAAAGGAATTTGAGCATTTTTGTCTTGAAAAAGCTAAATACTGTTTTAGTTTAGTAAAAACAGAAGGGGCGGCTGAAAACTTAAACAACACAGTAAAGTTTTTTATCACTCATAAGAAAGACTTCATGAATTTGAATTTTATGTATCTTTGTTGTAATGCCTTGCTAAGCACTTCCTATCAAGCTTCAGCTTTGTATTACTTAAGCTTAGTCGAAGAGCTTGGTTGTGAATTTTGTTTACAGAATAAGGAGAAGGCGTTGGAGAAACTAAAAAGTTCTGCAAGCCTTGGAAATATCGATGCAATTCTATGTTTAGCAAGAGGGCTTTCAGAAAAACCTGAAACTTTCATCGAAGCCTTAGATATCTATCAATTAGGAATTAAACAAGATCATTTTATAGCAAAATATGAAGCTGCGGAATTAATGAGATTTGAATATCAGAAAACGGCAATAGCATTGTTTGAAGAAATTATTATAGATACAAGAGCTACAAAAGAGCAAAGGATGAAAGCTCTTGATTATTTAAACACTAAATATATCAGTGATATTTGTATGAGGAGGTTTTTTCAAAGAGCTAAAAAGGCTTTGGAAAAGTACCCAGAGGAAAAAGACCATCTATTTTTAATAGGAAAAGAGATTTTTCTTCTTAGGCCATTTAACGGGCATATCCTTATCATGAAAGCAATAGAGCTTGGTTCAGTTCAAGCACAAAAATATCTTAATAGACTAAAAATCAATAATGAAAATAAAAAGCCCTCTGTCACTGCTGTGTTGACTTAAAGAACTGAAACAAGAACGGTATTATAAACCCAAATTTACAAGGAAAAATAAATGAGCGTAGCAATAGGTGCAGGGCAGGGAAAAAGGAACAGAGATGAGGGCAGCTTTAGTCTAGCAATAAATCATTATCAAGGATCTTGTGGAGTTGTTAAAGATCTTGTCCAAGCAAGGCAATTGTTCACAGAAGCTGCAAGAGAAGGTCATACAGAGGCTACCTACTATTTAGGAAAGATGCTTATCAAAGGAGAAGGTGGTGAACAATTAAAAGAGAAAGGGATAGCATTATTAAAATCTATAGAGGAAATGGATAGAGATGCCTTGGATTTATTGGCTGCGATTTATCTCGATGGGAAGTATGGCATTGTAAAAGACACTTTACAGGCATTGCAGTTTTTAAAAAAAGCTTCTTTAAAAAACAGTAGCTGGGCAATAGATACTCTTGTACAGATCTCTTTAGCAGAGGCAGATAAAGAAAACTCTTGCACAATGGCAACATTTACTAGTTGTGTTGAAAGGATTAAAGTGGAGTACATAACGCTCATGAAAGAATATGCCGAAAATTATTTTGAAAAAGCAAGTGGAAAAGGAAAATTAAAAGAATCAGTTTTGAAAAGAAACGCGATAAAAAATCTTTTGGAGAGGTAGTAGATGGAAAGACTAGGAAGTGGAGAATTTTCACAGCAGTATATGGATGCATTATCAGCATTTCAAGCAGAGGAGGCAGCTAATTCAAGAAAAAGAAAACCAGAGGGTGAGGCGACACAAGAAGCTCCTCCAGAAAAAAAATCTGAAGCTGGTGCTTTGTTTGAAAAAGCTGAGGCTTTATTATTTAGTCAACATGGTCACAGTGAACTTGAAAGAGTGCGTAAATTGTATAAAAAAGCTGCAGCATTAGGGCATGGAGAGGCTGCGGTAATGGCAGGGAAAATGTATCTTAGTTCTTCTTTAGAAGATAGGATCACAAAAGCTAAGGAGTATTTTACCTTAGGTTTAGATAAAACCGAAGGGGAAGCTGAGTGGCAACTTAGTGAATTATATAATCATGAAGAATGGGGTATGGCAAATAGTGAAGAAAGAGAAAAATTGCTGATTGAAGGATCTAAACAAAATCATACCAAATGTTCCTATCACATTGCATCTATCTATATGAAAGATGGACCAGAAAGTGAAAGATTTGAAGATGGTTATATCTATTTGTGTAGAGCTGCAGAAAAAGGTTATGCACAAGCACAATTAGAGTTAGGGCAATTAAAGTATCAAGGGAGAGGTGATGTCGAACAATGTTATATTGAGGCAAGGAAATGGTTTGAAAGAGCAGCAAATCAGGGTAATTTTGATGCAAAAAAACATCTAGGTTTGATGTATATACAAGGGATAGGCGGGGTAAAACTTATACAGGAAGGCTTACAGGTTTTGCGCTCTGCAAACCGATTAGATGTTCAGGAACTCTTGGCATCAATCTATTTGTTTGGTCGATGTGGTGTTCAAATAAACAATAAAATGGGGATCAGGTATTTAGAAAAAGCAGTCAAGGGAGGCTCTGATTGGGCAACAAAGCAGTTTGCTAAATGTTGTGAAAATGGATTAGAAGGGGCACTTCTTAAAGATGAAAAAAAAGCGTTGGAGATTTATAAGTGTTATGCCGAAAAAGGGGAACAATGGGGATATTTTCAGGGAGGTTCGTTGTTAATATCTATGTCAACAAGTTCACCAGAAGATATTCAAAAGGGAATTGAGTATTTAGAAAAAGTAAAAGGGGAGTATAGCTTAAAAGCGAAACAAAATCTTGCCTTCATTTATTACAAACAAGGATCGGAAGAAACTTTAAATAAAGCCATTGAGATATACGAAGAATTATTAGTTGATCCATCCGTCGATCAAGAATTAAACAATCGCTTTAGGGTTTTTCTAGCTAAGACATATCTAATGAGAGGGAAACTCTTTCAAAAAAAAGGAGAGGAGTATAAAAAAGTGTCTTTTGAGCTTTTTTATAAAGCTGCTCATTTGGAAAACATAGAAGCATTCTATTTGCTAGGGCGCTGTTACAGAAAAGGTTTAGGGGTAGAAAAAAACTTACAAGAAGCCTTTCGATGGAACATTAAAGCAGCTGACAGAGGAGTTAAAAAGGCTCAATTTTATGCCGGCCTTGACTATTATTACGGTCAAAACAATCAAAATATAGTGAATTTGGAGCTTGCCGCGAAGTATTTAGGAGAGAGTGAGTCTGAAAAAGCTTATTATTATATGGGATTGGTTTTATTGAAGAAGATAAAACAATTGGAGGATGGTCTCTATATGCTTATCAGCAATGAAGAAACTATAAGAAATATTGAGAATTTAAAAGAGAAAGCTATTGACTGCTTGGATGCAGCCGAGTCTATAGGTGATTTAAGAGCTACCTTTTCTCTTGGTACTATGTACTTACGTGGTGAAATTCTTGTGGAAAATTTTGAAAGAGCTCTTGCATATTTTACAAAAGCTGCAAATGCTGGAAGTAAAGAGGCTAAGTTGATGAATTTTATGATCTATTATTTTGGAATAGGGGTAGATAGAAATCCTAAAGAAGCGGAAAGATACCGACTGCAAATGTTTTAATAATAAAAAAGTTTAATGGGGAATAATAATGGATGTTACACAAAAAATAAGAACACTTTATGAAGTGAAAGAAAATGAAGGCTTTCCAAAATCTGGGCATAGCAGCACCTGGGTAAAGGACCTTAGCGTATTTTTTAAGAAATATAACATGTGGATTGCAGGAGCAAAGGATGGTTTATCTCTAAACCAATTCTATGTAGGACACTGTTTATACAAATGGCCTGTATACAGTAATGAAAATAATAAAGAGGCAAGAGAATGGTTTAAAAAAGCAGCAGGTCAAAATAATATAGATGCTGCCTATTATCTAGCTAAAATGTACTTAAAAGGAGAAGGTGGAGAAAAATTCACTAAAGAGGGCTTAGAAATATTAGAGTCCATCAAAGATAAAAATATCAATTCTTTAGACTTATTAGGAGCTACTTATCTTTATGGAAAGTATGGGGTACAGGAAAATACAGAGAAAGGGCTAGAGTATTTAAAAAATGCTTCTAGTTTGGGCAGTAACTATGCCAATGAAGTTCTTGGCCTTTTGTTTTTTAACGGAATAAGAAAAATAGTTTCTAAAGATCCAGAAATGGGGCTTTTACATTTACAAAATATTGAGGGTAAGCGAAAAAAATTCGCGAAGAAATTTATTTCAGATTTTTTTAATAAATATAATAATGATTTAAGAAGAGATGTTTTGTTGAGCAGAAATTATAAAAGAGTTCTTAATTCGCTTCAAAATATTATCTAGCAAGGAGAAATTAATGCAAGTTCTAAGTACAAGTACAGATCATACAAATAGATCACATACAGAACCCCCCAAAGCAATTCATAAAGACCATGTAGGTTTGTATCGATTAGCTATGAAAAATTTGTCAGCGTTAAATTCCCCAAAAAATCAACAAAGAGGGATAGAGTTACTCAAAAGAAGTGCAAATTTAGGGTGCCTTTGTGCGACAAGAGAATTAATGTACCGCTATCAGCAAGGAAAGGGGGTTGCTAAAGATGAAAGTGCATTTTATCAATTATTGTTATGTATTGATGAAGCAAGTCGAAATATGGATGAATCGTATAATGTTGCTGTGATGTATGAACATGGAAAGTCGGGAACGATTAATCTCTCCCTTGCAGTGAAAAATTATGAAAGAGCAGCTGCTTTAGGATGTGATCAAGCAAAAGAAATCCTTGTTGAATTGTATTTAGATGAAAAAAGTAAATTCAAAAATTTCGAGAGGGCAGAAAAATACTTACAGCAGTTAGCTACCCCAAAAGCATTTCATCTATTAGCTAAAAGTATTTTAGCAGGAAATATTAAAGCTCATGAGGGACTTAATCCTATCGAATTATTAAAGAAAAGCGCAGTTTTAGGTTATATATATGCAAAACGAGAATTAATTTGGCGTTACGATCATGGAGATGGGGTGAGAAAAAATGCACGCAAATCTTTTGAATGGCTCGTATCTATTGAAGAATCATCTCGTTCTAAAGATGATTGGTACAATCTTGCTCTGGACTATCATTATGGCCAAGGGGTAGATATTGACCTTGCAACTGCATTGCAAAGCTATGAAAAAGCAGCAAATTTAGGGTGCCAGGAGTCTAAAGAAATCGTTGCTGATTTCTATCTAGAAGGAAAGGGTGTAGAAATAGATCTCAATAAAGGAGAAAAATACTTAAGAGAGTTAGACCCTCCACAATCCTTATATAAATTAGGTTGTGCTGTTTTAGATGGTCAGATTGTGCCAAAAGATGGGGTAGGAGGCATTGAGTTATTAAAAAGGAGTGCAAAGTTAGGCTCTATCAAAGCAAAAAGAGAATTAAGCATATGCTATCAGTGCGGAGATTTTGTAGAGAAAAATCGAGACAGTGAATTTCAATATTTGGTAGCAATTCCAGTACAATCTCGTGAAGCCAGAGATTGGTATCAGTTGGGAATATTTTATGAGGTGGATAAAGATAGTACTCATTTAAAAAAGGCAAGGCGATGTTTTATGCAAGCGGCCAAATTAGGTTGTCAAGAGTCAAAAAAAATACTTGCTATATACGGAGTCCATGGAAAATGGATAAAACAGGATGAAAATGAGGGGTTTTTAACCAATTTGAATACTGCTGAAGCTTTCTATCACTTAAGCATAGCAACAGAGGTAAAACTAATTCCAGAGCGTAATGGTGTCAGTGCAAAAGATTTACGGAAAAGAGGTGATGAACTACGTGATCAAGAATTTTATACATTACTGAATGAATCAAAAGCACTAACTAAAAAATAAGATAAACGTTGAATCTTAATGCAAATTTACCCATTACTTTAGAACAAAGGGGTAATGGCTATGAATATTCATGAGTTTCAAGCAAAAGAGATATTAAAAAGATACGGTTTGCCTATCCATGATTTTGTCGTTGTGGATGATAGGAAAAATATAGAGTCAGCAATTACAAAGCTTGGAAAGACTAAGGCTGTTGTAAAAGTACAAATACATGCTGGCGGGCGCGGGAAAGCTGGCGGTGTAAAGGTTGCTACCTCACGTGATGAAATTGTGAAGCATACTTCTAACTTACTTGGAATGAAGCTTGTAACAAAGCAAACAGGGCCATCGGGGATCATTTGCCATCAAGTAATGATTGCTGACCTTGCAGATATTGAAAAAGAGTATTATTTCGGAATCGTCATTGATAGAGAGCATGGTTGCCCATTAATTATGTCTTCTCAAGAAGGGGGGATGGATATTGAAGAAGTTGCAGAGGCAACCCCTGAAAAGATTTTAAAGACCCCCCTTGGGGTAAATGGGGAAATCACTGATCATCAGGTTGATGAGATTGTCGACTTCATGGGCTGGGCAGGAAAAACTGCTGCACAAGGGGAGGAAATGATCAAGGCTATGGTCAGAGCCTTTATGGAGATAGATGGCTCCATTTTAGAGATTAACCCCTTAATTAAAGATCCTAAAGGCAATTTATTTTTGTTAGATGCAAAAATTAGTATCGATGAGAATGCTCTCTATCGTCAAAAAGATATAGCCGCGATGTATGATCCAACACAACAGAGTAAGGCCGAAGAGCGTGCTCATGAATTAAACCTTGCCTATGTTGCAATGGAGGGAAATATTGGCTGCATGGTTAATGGTGCAGGCCTTGCGATGGCAACAATGGATATTATTAAGGCAAAAGGGGGAGAGCCTGCAAACTTTTTAGATGTGGGTGGATCGGCTAATAAAGAAAAGGTGGTAGAGAGCTTAAAGATCATCTTAAGTGATCCAAAGGTAAAAGGGATTTTGGTCAATATTTTTGGTGGGATTATGAAATGTGATATTATTGCCGAAGGGGTTGTTGCTGCGGTAAAAGAGATTCATCTTAAGGTACCGCTTGTGATTCGCTTAGAAGGGACAAATGTTGAGGAGGGTAAGAAAATTATCAGAGAGTCAGGGTTGAAGGTAATCTCGGCAGATGATTTAGGCGATGCAGCGACAAAAATTGTAGCGGAAGTGGAGGGCAAGAAATGAGTATATTAGTAGATAGAAACACAAGGGTGATTTGTCAAGGAATTACTGGTCAGGCAGGAAGTTTTCATACCGCACAGTGTTTAGCTTATGGAACAAAGATGGTAGGGGGGGTAACTCCTGGAAAAGGGGGGCAGACATCAGAGCATGGACTTCCCATTTTTAACACCGTAAAAGATGCTAAAGATGCGGTAAATCCTGATGCGACAATGATCTTTGTGCCACCAAAATTTGCCGCTGATGCAATTTTAGAGGCAGAAGAGGCTGGAATTGCTCTAATCATCTGTATTACAGAAGGAATCCCAATTCTAGATATGTTGAAGGTAAAGGCTAAATTTCATAAAAGCAAAAGCAGATTAATTGGACCTAATTGCCCAGGGATTATCACTCCCGATCAGTGTAAGATTGGAATTATGCCAGGATATATTCATAAACCAGGTAAAATTGGAATTGTCTCAAAATCAGGAACTCTTACCTATGAGGCAGTATGGCAGACAACAAAATTAGGGCTTGGACAGACAACATGCATAGGAATTGGTGGGGATCCAACAAATGGAACAAATTTTATCGATGTGTTGGAGCTTTTTGAAAAAGATCCTGAGACGGAAGGAATTTTGTTAATTGGAGAAATTGGCGGAGATGCAGAAGAGCAAGCTGCAAAATGGGTGAGCAGAAATTGTACTAAGAAAGTTGCGGCATTTGTTGCCGGAAGAAGTGCCCCACCAGGAAGGCGTATGGGGCATGCAGGGGCAATTATTTCTGGAGGAAAGGGTGGGGCTGATGATAAAATCCTGGCCCTACAAGAGGCAAATATAGTTGTTGCAATGACCCCTGATGAGATGGGGAAGGCAATGTTGAGGGCATTTGGATAATGAAAAAAATCCCAGTAAAAATAGCTCCCTCATTTTTTGTCATGGCATTGATATTGGGTTTTCTCAATACCTTTTCCTTGATGGGAACAATCATTTGGGCATTTGTCATTTTTGTTTCAGTCCTTGTTCATGAATATGGGCATGCAATAGCAGCAACCTTATTTGGTCAAAATGCACAAATTCAATTATTTTCATTTGGGGGCTTAACCTTACCGCAAGGAAAAAAATTAAAAGCTTGGCAGGAATTTGTTGTAATTGCCATGGGTCCAGCATTTGGATTTGGTTTATATTTTTTGACACGATTTGTTCCCTTAGAAGCAGTAAATAAATTAGGGACAGTTGGACCTTACCTTGCATATACTGTTATTGTAGCGCAATTTATAAACCTCTTCTGGACAGTGATTAACTTAATCCCTATCCTTCCATTAGATGGGGGTCATCTTCTCAGGGTGGTTTTAGGGGCTTTTATAGGGCATAAGTCATGGAAGGTATCATTTGTGATCTCCTTGGTTTTATCTGCATTAGGAAGTTTGTGTTTCTTTTTCATGGGGCAAATTTTTATTGGGGCAATTTTTCTTCTCTTCACATTTCAGAGTTTTGAGACCCTTAGGCAGTTTAAGAATTTTACTAAAGAAGATGTCAATGAATCGAACAAGGGGAGGATGGAGAAAGCCAATGAGATGATGAGGGAAGGGGATATCAAGAGTGCAAAAAAATGCCTGGAGACACTTTTATATTCTACTCATGAGGGAATGATTCATACCCTTGCAAAAGAGAACCTTGCAAAGATTGCTTTAGAGCAAGGGGAAAAAGAGAAGTGTTATAAGTTATTGCTTAGTGAGGAGAAGAATTTATCTTCAGCTGGGAAGGTCTTATTTTATCGTGTATGTTTTCAGATGGAGGATTTTTCCCGAGTAATTTCCCTTGCTGGAGCAACTTTTGAGATTGAAAGGGACAGTGAAATTGCAATTATTGCAGCAAAAGCAACTGGATATGAGAAGAAAATTTCTGAGGCAATTGCATGGCTTACAACTGCAAAAGTCTTTGGAGAAGTGGATATCTCTAAGGTTACTGATAATAAGGCATTTGATGAAATTCGTAATTCTGAAGAGTTTCAGAAATTCTTAATGAAAAATAAGTGATGAAACCTCTATAATCGCTCTCTGTAGATACAATTTGTTACAGAAATGCTTGTGTACTATTGTCAGTTAGCATAAGCTGTAGAAATTAACTAACCTAAAATGGAGGTCGAAAAATGAATAAAAATGAATTGATTGGAGAATTGTCTGATAAAACTGGATTTACAAAGTCTGACACACAGAAATTTTTAAATGCTTATATTGAATCTATTCAAAAAGCTCTAAAAAAAGGCAAAGAAGTTCAACTTGTTGGTTTTGGTACATTTAAAGTAACAAAAAGAAAAGCAAGAATAGGAAGAAACCCACAAACTGGAAAAGAACTACAGATTCCAGCAAAGAAAGTGCCTTCTTTCCGTCCTGGAAAAGCATTAAAAGAATCAGTGTGTTAATTAAATACTAGTCTTTTTTTATCAAAAACCTCGAAAATCTTTCGGGGTTTTTTTAAGTTTGTTGGAGTTTTTGTATGAAAAAAATGTTTTTGTTTTTAATGAGTTTTATCGCTTGTTTTGCCGAGGATGTGCTATCAACTAGTGAAATTAATCAAATTTTTGAGCAATTTGTCGAAGTAAATTATACTCAAGAGTATGCATCTAGATATGATAAGATACCCTTTGGAAAACTGAAAAATCCTGATTATTGGATCGGAAAAGATTTCCCTCGCTTAATTGCAATTTTAGAATTTGATCGATTTATAAAAGAGCAACATTTGTCTTTCAAAAAGACCTTATCGTTTTATTCAGCTGACCCTGAGTTTGATTATTTTATAACAGATGAAGTGTATGAATTTAAATATACAGATGACGTAGTGAATCATGATTTGCATACATTGAATATTGCTGGAGAAGATTATGATTTTGTTATGTTGAATCAAACTTTAGAGCATCTCTACAATCCATTGCTCTGTTTAAAAAATGTCTATAAAAAGCTCCGTAGTGGTGGAATTTTGTATATTAATGTACCTGCATGTAATGTACCTCATATGACACCTATTCATTTTTCTACTGGTTTTACACCAATGGGACTTGCTACTACTATTAAAATGGCAGGATTTGAGTTGATGCAAGTGGGGCAGTGGGGCAGTGTCCCTTACACAATAAAAATGTTTTCGAGTAAACCATGGCCAAAAGATATTCCATGGCCAGATTACAAGGCACTAAAAGGAAATGGACATAATGATCTACATTGCCCAGTGATTACTTGGGCCTTTGCAAGAAAGCCTTAAGACAATAGACCTCACTGCATGCATTACTCCAAGAAACAGATAGAATTCTTTTCTAGAGGTCTATTTAAATAGTTTCTAAGTTAAGTTTATTCAATAGTTTTGTATTGGCCTCTGCAAGCTTTTCATTATTGCTATAAGTAACATGTGTTCCTTGAGACTTAAGTCCTGGAAGGATTGCTTCTTTTACAGCACGTTTTATATCTTCTTTTGTGATGGAAAGGATTTCATCACGAAATTTTTGACGCACTTCTTTGGAAAGGCCTACTTTTTCTTGAAAATAGGTGACCGATGCTCTGCAGCTTACTGGGACTGGGGAGTCTACATCCTGAATATAGCTTAAAATGGCTTCAGTGAGCTCTCTATCGGTTATATCTCTCTCTGACAAGGATTCTGCCCCTTTTAAGAAAGCATCCATTGTAAGGGAGATATGAGGGTCTCTTGAGCTATAAAACTGCAATACGCCGGTTAAGATGTTATATTTAACCCCAGATCCATAAGCACCCCCTTTTTCACGTACCATTTTGTGAATGTAGATGTTTTCTAAAAGGTAGGTAGCAATTTTTAATGCAGGGGCTAAATCAGATGTAAGAGTTACTGTTGGTATTGCTAGTGCATTATGAGCAATTGCTGAAGAGATGATCACCCCAATATTTTTTGCTGTATTTGGGACAGGGAGTTCTATCCATGGACAAAATGAGGACGATGCATCTGATAAACTCATTAAGTCATAAAAATGGTTTTTTTGTAATTTTTTAAAGTCTTTTTCTTCGCATGAGATTACAATGTGTGCATTGTTAAAATGGAAAAGAGATTTTTTAAAGCTATGGAATTTCTCAATGACTGTAGATATGTTCTTTTCTAAATTTTCTTCGACACCTTTGATAAAACGGTAGTAGGGAGCGCCATACCAGATATTTCCAAGATGATTCCATGGAGAGATATGTGCCGAGGACTGCTTTAAAGCATAGCCCATAGCGCGCTTATTTATACCGCTTTCAAGGGAAGAGGCAATTTGAGTGATAAGGTCTTTGATTCGCTCGATATCTTCGAAATCAATGTTAAGAATGGTATCTTTAAGAATGGAAAAACACGCTTCTGTATTTCTTGTTAGAAACCTTGAGGAAATCGAAAGAGTAGGGTAGCAGGTATTAATATGGTCCTTCTGCACATTTAATGCAAGGCCGGAGGATAGGCTCCCAAAACGCTCCTGTATGCGCTGCATATTTTCTTCCCAAGCGCACTCTTTGGTTCCAAGTTCTGGAATAATAGAACTGAATAATTTTAAGTAGGGGAGATCTTCTTCAGGAATTTGAGGGATATCAAAGACTAAATCAACATAGTAGATGGAGTTGGTAAATACATCATGATGATAGATAGTGCTAGAGCGCTCCATCATTTTTGAAATCGGATAGTACGGCACCTCTGTTGGAATATCGCTAATTTCTAAACTAGGGAGACAATTGATGTTTTCATTCTCTATTTCTTCATGATGCTTTTCATAAGCCTTGATTCTTTCCTGAAGCTTTATCCTCTCATCCTTTGATAGGCTATCGTGTAATTTCTTCAAAGAAGAAATTTCCTCTTGCTTTTCTTTTTCTGCTGCATGAACATCTGGAGATAGGGTGAAACTTACTCTATGAGTATTTTGTAACAACATTTTGTCAATAAAGTTTGGAAAAAATGATCTATTTTTAAGTTTCTTTCGCAGAGAATCTAAAAGAGAATGAATTTTTAGACCATCGGAAAGATCGCCGCCTTGCTGATAGGGCATCAGAGTTCTTTGCATTAAATCAAGACCATAGGGTCCACTTGATTCAGCAATTTCGAGTTTAGAAAACTCTAGTTGATGAAGGGCGCTTTCAATCCACTCATTAGAAATACCCTCCTCTTTGATTTCTTCAAATGCTTGCAGGATACATTTTTCAAGATCCTCTGGATTGCCTTTTAACCCAACGCAGTAGATCACATAAGGGATCTCACGAGCATCAGTGTCATACAAGGAATACACATCAGAACAGAGCTTAGACTGTAAAATTTTCTTCTTTAACATGGATGCATCTGTATCCATTAAAATTGTATCTAAAAGAAGCAATGTAAGGACATCTTCTTGTTCTTCAATCCCACATGTAACAAAGCCTAAAGAAAAATAGGTGGGGTCCTTTTCTTGATTAGTCGATTGGTAGGATGATGTAAAAGTTTTTGGAGATGTAAATCTCTTGATTTTTTCTACAATAGGTATTTCCGTTGTTTTTGATTCTTTATTTTGGAAGAGATGAGAATTTAGGTAGTCTAGGTGCTTTGTAAGCGGGATATCACCATAAAAAAAGTAGTTACATCTTCGCTTGTCATAAAATTTTTTATGAAAATCTATTAATTCTTGATGTGTAAGATTGGTAATATCTTTTGGGATCCCCCCTGAGTCATATCCATAAGAAGTCATTGGATAGAGATGATTCATAAGACTTCTCCATACAACAGAAGATGGATTTGAAAAGACCCCTTTCATTTCATTAAACACTACCCCTTTGTACTCTAGAGGTGAGTTGATATCTTTTGGATCAGAAAATTCGATTCTATGCCCTTCTTGCATAAAACTTTCATTTGTAAGAAGAGGATTAAAGACTGCATCTAAATAGACAGAGTAGATGTTATAAAAATCTTTCTCGATTTGTGAGGAGGCAACATATCCAGTCCAAAGCTTTGAAGTAAAAGCATTCATGAAAGTATTGCAACTTCTTCGAAGCATGGAGAAAAAAGGGTCATGTATAGGGAATTTTTTTGAGCCACATAAAACGGTGTGCTCTAAAATGTGTGGGACCCCTGTGTCATCTGTTGGATAGGTTTTAAAACACAAGCCGAAGAGGTTTTCTTTATCATCGGCTTTGATATGAAAGATGTTTGCACCATTTTCCAAATGTATTGCATGAATGAGAGTGACATGAATCTCATCAATTTTCTCAATACTTTTTACCAAAAATCCGTTGTACTGATCGCCCTCTTTCATTTTTTCACCTTTTCAATAATGAAGAGGGCAATTCTATCAAAATACAATCTTTCAATCTACATAAATCTAAACAGTTTTTTGTGGATTGAAACATCTATTGAAATGTATCTAATCTTAACTACCTTGTTCATCAGAGGGGTCAAAGGCTTGTTGCCCCAGTCCAGCTGGTTCATTAACAAATGGTCTAACAGGCAGCTCTTCAGCTTGCCAAGCTTGGGGGTCCCTTTTGTAGAATTTCATTCTATCATTATCTGACAGGTTTTCCGTCAAAACTTTTAAAGCTTCCAGTTTATCAGGTTCTGTTCCATTTTTTTCGATGTACCTATACTCCTTGACCTTTTGAGAATAGGGTAAATCGGTGCTTTTTAAAACCTTAAAACTCTTACTCATTTTAATCATCAATATAAATTTTTTTATAATCTTCGATTCATCGTTTAAATTTTTTATTATAAGAGCAGAAGGATCTTCTTTCTTTAATATAGATTCCTTATTCTGTAGTAGCTCTGCTAAGTTGTTTGCTGAATCCAAAAGATAATTCATGTAATCTAGATTAAATACTATCTTTCTCTTAAATATATTATTTGCTTTAATTACAAATTGGTTAAATGCTTTATGTAAATGTTCAGAGCGCCAAGAAAATTTTGTATATTGATCCTCATTTGCGGTGTAAAATTTACTATTAGTACAATGTTCAATCTTGCTATGAAACTCTTGGAAAATATCGTTGTATTCATTTTTAAGTTGAAGCATTACAAATTCATGAGATAAATTCTTAATTATTATATTTCTATGAATTTCTCGGATAGAAAATGCTATTAGAGTAAAGATAGGAAAAAGAATGATTAAAAAAATTTTTCCTGCAACTATCCATTCATTAGATTTTTCATTAGGACTAATTTCTGTTACACTACCCCCAACTACTGTTACATGTTTTCCGCCCATGAATAGAACTTTTTCCAGTGCTTCTATAAAGGGATTTGATTTATTGAAAGTGACATAGCTGTTAATTGATACTGATTTCATAATAAAACTCCTATTTATTAAGTATTAATTATCTCTTATTAGAACAATAATTTAAAGCTTATATTTTTATTCATAATAGATATCTATATAATCATCAGTGAGTTATGCAAGTACCCTCCCTTTTTTTTTAAAAAAAAAGAGAGAAGAGGAGGATTGATATCAAGTGACTCTAGTTTGAGGGAGTTTTTCTCTTTTGCAGATCGATCAATTCACTCATGCAACGAATCGATATTTTTTTACTAAGTTTAACTTGCCTTACACTAACATCCAGAATATCAGCAGCTTCTGTTTGTATTAACCGTTTTTTTATGACTTTTATTACTATTTCTAGCCGTTTTAACTCATTTATACTCATACAGATACACCTTTCCATGGTTAGCGCCTCCGGTAATTGCTTACCTTAGTAGTACCAAAAGGGGGCATTTCTAAGAAACGCTTACATTTTAAAGATATTTGTATTATTTAAATAATAATTATTTTATAATTATCCTATAAATAGGAGAATAAAATTATGGAAAGTATAAAAAATCTTGATAATAGTGACCTTGAAGCAAAGCTGGATGTCATAAAGGAAAATCATAAATATCAAAAAAATAGAGAAAAAATTGGGATAACTCTAATAGCTGTTGGCATTCTTGCATTTATTCTATTTAGTCTTATTACTTTAGGTATTCCTGCATCGGTTATGTTAACTTTTTCTGTTATTACTGCTATTATTTCGGTTTTTATTATAGCCTCTGGTCTTTTCATTGGTTATGTTGAAGTACCCGAAGACTGCAGTGGTTCAGTCACTGAAAGCAAAATAAAGAATCTAGTATCAATGATAATTGAACGAGAATCAATGACATTTGAAGAAACCACAACAAAAAAGAGGCTCAAGTCAACCGAAGTTGACGACAGAGTAGATAGAGGTTCAGAAGGGAATTCAGAATTTTATCTACATGCAAAAAGAAGACGGGAAAAAGACTCAATGAGTAAAAATCTACAAAGAGTTTTATAAAAAACAGGATCTGAATTCCCCCCCCCCTTTTTTTTTAAAAAAAAAAGAGAAGGGAAGGGGGTCAAATTACCAAGAGAGAGAAGAGGAGGATTGATATTCTGTCACCCTTGTTTCAAAGAAATTCTTCTCTTTTTGCAGATCGATCACTTCACTCATCCAAGGGAATGGGTTAGTTTTAAAATAACGAGCTCCAAGGCCAATTCTTTCAAGTCGTCTATCTGCGATATAGCCTACATATTCTTCAAACATAGGAGCTGTAAGGCCTAAAACTCCCTTAGGAAGGCAGGCTTTGGCGTATGCCACTTCTAATACTACAGCTTCGTCGATCATATCAATGATTTCTTGCTTAAAGTCTTCGGACCAAAGGTTTGGATTTTCTTCCTTAATACCGTTAATCAGATCAATACCAAAGTTTAGGTGGATTGTTTCATCCCTTAAAATAAATTGAAATTGCTCACCAATACCAGACATCTTATTTTGTCTATGGAGGGAAAGAATCATTGCAAAGCCGCTATAAAAGAAGATCCCTTCCATAATGATGTAGTAGGCGATTAAGTTCTTTAAAAAACTTCTTGCGCCAGCTTCTGTCTCTGTACTAAAGCCATCTTTTAAGATTTCTTCGGTAATTTTCATCTCAAATTGATCTTTTTTTCCGATAACATCTATTTCATTATACATGTTAAAAATTTCAGATGGATTGAGGTCTAATGATTCAACGATATAGTGGAAGGTATGGGTGTGGATAGCCTCCTCAAAAGCTTGTCTTAATAGGTATTGACGAGCTTCAGGGTTTGTCACGTGTTTAAAGATAGCTAAGACGATGTTATTAGCAACAAGGCTTTCAGCAGTAGAGAAAAAACCAAGATTTCTCATGACCATTAACTTTTCAGCCTCACTTAGTGCGTCAGATTTCCACAGCTCAATATCTTTTGCCATAGGAACCTCGTTAGGCATCCAGTGGTTAGCACATCCATTTAGGTAGTGCTCCCATGCCCATTTGTATTTCATAGGCATAATTTGATTCACATCCACTTGATTGCAATTGATTAAACTTTTTTCTTTTGCATCAAATCTTTTTACTTTTTCAACTTCTATTTTTTTCATAGTTTCCTCTATATCGTTATTTTTTTAGCAATCTATTGACACGACTCACAGCCCTCGTCCATCGAGCAGGCTTGTGGTTTTCTGTCGACGACAATATTTGATGATGCAGATTTGTTTTTCATCCATCTTGGTTGCAATCCACGTTTATTGATGTCTGTAGTAGACTTTTCAATGGTAGTTGCTGCTAAAGCTCTAAGGTAATAGGTAGTCTTAATCCCTTTTTTCCACGCAGCAAAATACATTTCATGCATCTTTTTGCCAGATGGTTCAGCAAGGAACAAGTTCATCGATTGTCCCATATCGATCCATTTCTGACGTCTACTTCCACACTCAATTAACCAAAGAGAGTCGACTTCAAATGCTGTTAAAAAGTTTTTCTTTATATGATCTGGAATTCTTTCGATTTCAGCAATGGATCCATCGAAATATTTAAGATCATCAAGCATCTCTTTATCCCATAGACCAAGTTTTTTAAGTTCCTCTATAAGGTAGATGTTTGCGACTGTAAATTCGCCAGAAAGGTTAGATTTTACATACAAGTTTTTATAGTTAGGGTCGATAGATGCTGAGACTCCAAGGATATTTGCAATGGTAGCTGTCGGTGCAATTGCCATCGTATTAGAGTTTCTCATCCCTTGTTTTTTCACAAGTTTACGCACTAAATCCCAATCTTTTTTCGTCGATCTATCCATATCGACTTTTTCACCACGCTCTTTTTCAAGAAGGTCGATTGTATCGATAGGGAGCAAGCCCTGATCCCATTTGGATCCTTTAAAACTTTCGTAGGTGCCGCGCTCTTTAGCAAGGTTTGATGAGGCAATGATGGTATAGTAAGAAATTTTCTCCATCACGTCATCGGCAACATCTGCCGCTTCAAAACTTGCATAGCTGATCGCTTTTTTATGCAGAAGATCTTGAAAACCCATCAACCCAAGACCAATTGGTCTGTGTTTGTTGTTGGAAAATTTTGCTTCAGGAATTGGGTAGAAGTTAATATCAATCACATTATCAAGCATACGAATAGCTGTTGTAACTGTGTATTCAAGTTCCTTTTCATTAATATTGTTCTGATCATCTAAGTGAGCAATTAAATTTATTGACCCAAGATTACAAACTGCCACCTCTTCTTTAGAAGTATTTAGTAAAATTTCGGTACATAGATTGGAACTATGAACAGATCCTACGTGACTTTGAGGGGATCTTACATTAGATGGATCTTTAAAGGTGATCCAAGGATGGCCTGTCTCAAAGAGCATACTCAGCATTTTTCTCCAAAGATCTTTTGCATCTATCCTTCTATATAAAGCAATCTTTCCTTCTTCCACTTGCTTTTCATATTCTTCATAGCGCTTTTCAAACGCAGAGCCGTAAAGGCTATGAAGATCAGGGACATCACAAGGAGTAAATAGGGTCCAGTGCTTATTTTGCTCCACTCTCTTCATAAATAGATCAGGAATCCAGTTGGCCGTATTCATATCGTGCGTACGACGTCTTTCATCACCTGTGTTTTTTCGCAGCTCTAAGAAATTTTCAATATCAAGGTGCCAAGTCTCTAAATAAGAGCAAAGAGCTCCTTTGCGTTTTCCTCCCTGATTTACAGCAACTGCAGTGTCATTAGCAACTTTTAAGAAAGGGATAACCCCTTGAGATCTTCCATTTGTCCCTTTAATTACAGATCCTGTCGCACGAACATTTGTCCAGTCATTACCAAGTCCGCCTGCCCATTTAGAGAGCTGTGCATCATCTGAAATCACTTTAAAGATGTGGGATAAATCATCATCAATAGTAGATAGGTAACAAGAACTTAACTGAGAGTGATTAGTACCAGAGTTAAAGAGGGTAGGGGTGCCTGGAGAATAGAGCAGTCTTGATACGATGTTGTAAAATTCAATGGCTCTTTGTGTCTTATTATCTTCACGGATAGATAGACCCATAGCAACTCTCATCCAAAAAATCTGTGGAGTCTCAAGCCTTCTCTCTTTGTGATGGATGAAATATCTATCATAGAGAGTTTGCAATCCAAGATACTGAAGAAGGTAGTCTCTGTCTGGAACAATTGCTTTAGATAACGCCTCTAAATCAAAGTCATAGAGTTCTGTAGAGAGTCTTTCCACAGAAATCCCTTTCTGAATATAACTAATAAAATATTCACGGTAACTTTGCTCAAAGCTTTTCTCACGGGAAGAGCATTCTAAAGTCTCTCTATAGATTTTTTCCATGAGAAGTTTAGCTGTCACATAGGTATAATTAGGCTCAATTTCAATACGAGCGCGGGCGGCCATAATTAATGCTGTGTCAACCTCCACCTCTGTAATGCCTTCATAAAAGTTTAAAAGAGCAGAATTAACCAGCGCCTCCACATCCACGTTTGCGGTATTTCTACAAGCATGGGTAATTTGCTTTCTCACATCATGCTCGGTAATTGAGTAGGTAGAATCTTTTTCCCCAGTAATTAAAAATGTTTTCCCAGGAGTTTTTTGTGTTTTTGTTATTTCCACCCCATTTCTTGAGCGGATATATTGCTTAGCCTCATTATAAAACCCAAGTTCCATCAAGCAATTTTCAGTAATCTCTTCGAGTTGCTCTCTTGTGATGGTATCTTTTTCAAGAGCAAAAATTGTTTTTGCAACATGGGCAGTCACTTCATTGATAGAGGTTACAACTCCCACTTCTGTCTGACCTTCAAGGCCATGGTGACTTCTAAATAGACTTTCTAAAGAGGAGGAGGTCTTCATTGGGTTAAAACGTCTTTTAGTAATTCCATCAGCACTTAAAATGGTGATCATCTTCTTATCCGCTGCCCTTTGCTCTCTTTTTTTATCTCGATAAAGGATATAATCTCTTGCCACATCATGAAAATTGTTTTTCATTAAAGTAATCTCAACAAGATCTTGGATTCCCTCTACAGTAAGAGTTACCCCTTTCTCTCCAAGGTGTTTAGACTTATCTTCCACAATTGTTGTAA
>CAMDFS010000018.1 GCA_945897715.1 Chlamydia trachomatis | reverse complement strand
TGCCTCATATAGAACTAAAATATTCTAACAACCTCACAATTGAAGCAAATCATTTATTCGATACAATTGAAAAAACGATTAACATGAAAGATCCATTTGCCGGAGAGTGCAAGTGTCGCGCATACCCTGCCCCTTTCTATAAATATAGCCATATTTTTATTGAAATTTCTATGCTTCCAAAGACCCATAGAGACAAAATTTTTACTGGAGAATTAATGCATGCTCTTGAAGAACAGATTAAAAAATTTATTCCAAAAGAAGCTCATTTTTCTCTATCAATAAAGTATAATCTAGAAAATTATATTACGAGGGATAGTTTGTAAAATAAAAGTGTCCCATTTTAAGACGCCGATTGTAAATTGAAGAATTATTTCCTACACGTCAATAACCGTTTCCTAGGTGGACTCTGCGCAAGCCTTGTTTACAGCTGGTTAAAAACTTCAAAAAAGTATGAAAAAAGCCTCTTGTCTTTTAAATCCATATCGCCTATAATTCTCTTTTTATTTTAATAAGAGGTAGGAAATGACCAGAATAAGCAAGCAAAATGAACATAGAGCAAGATCTTACAAAAAAAGACATGTGTCCATGGCGCTTAAAACAGGACCTAAAAAAGACAATTTAGAAAACGGGTATAGAGAGCATATCAATACCCTTAGTAATAACAAAGCATTTATCCCAAAGGTGAAGTAATGTCAAGACATCGTAGTTATGGAAAAGCGGCATCAGGCGAAAAGGTCAGAAATGTCCTTAAACGTTTTGAGCGTATTCAGCTTTTAAAATCTCGTGATCAGTGGAAAGATAATACATCTGTATTTAGTCTTCCTAAGACGAAAGTGATTTTATAAATTTTGAACCCGCAAATCACGCAACACAACAATCAAAACGCCTTACACATCGATTCTGATGCAGTAAGGTGTTTTTGTATTGAGATGCTCCGATTTTTCAAACTCACAACAGATGAGCTTATTATACATTTTATTTCTGTTGATAGAACAAAGGTGTTACACGGTCTTTTTTTTAATGACACCACCACCACCGATTGCATGACCTTTCCAATCGACGGGGTGACAAAAAAAGAGAGCGGCATCCTCCACACCCTTGGAGAATGTTTTATAAACCCTGAAGAAGCGATACAGTTCCTTCCAGAAGATCCATATAGAGAATTATCAAGATATATTATCCATTGTATTCTACATTGTGCAGGGCATTGCGATGAGACTGATGTTGAGCAGGATGCGATGAGATTACTTGAAGATGAAGCTTTATCCCATGCTGAAATGAAAAAAGTCCTTCTCTCTAATCCCCATCCTTTATATACATAAGAATTATGTTCATGACGCACTGTTATTTCTCATTGATTTTCTTGTTATTTTCTCTAATTCTCTATTCTTTAAAGACTTCTATTTATAATTATCGCAAAGAAGAGTTGGACGAGGTCTTTACCTACACAGCACTAAAGCCTTTGAAATATATTAAGCATCTAACCCCTGGTGATAACACTGATAGCCTTATGTATTTAATCAGCCTCACAAGGCTAATTACTTTGTTGGTTTTCTATACCAGCGGCATTCTTTTCTTACTCATCAACAACCTCCCTTATAACAGCGGATTTCTAAAAACTGATCCCTTATACATCCCCTTCTTATATTTTTTATCTTCAAGTATTATTTTAGCTCTCATAACACTCATCGCTATTGGTATATGTAGGGTCATTTCTGGGGTTGCAAAAAAAAGCATTTTGAAAATAACTGCCCTTCCAGGAAGCATCCCCCTTCTTTTATTTTTACCTCTCACCTACCCAATACTTTGCTTCCAAAGAACTTTTACCCCAAAGCTTGGGAAAACTCCAACTGGAAAGGCAATGCTTAAAAAGCAACTTCTTGATATTCTCGCCTCAGAATCTGTACAGGGTATGGACTCTGCTAAAAAGCATCTTATCCACTCCTTTGCCCATTTTGAAGACAAGACGTGCCGAGAGATCATGATCCCCCGTATTAAACTTGAGTGCTTGCAAAACACCTCTTCCATTTTTGAAGCTATAGCTCTTTTTATTGAAGAGGGGTTTAGTAGACTCCCTGTTTTTGAAAAATCTATCGATCATATTACAGGGGTTTTACTCTACAAAGATGTCTTGGAACACACCTTTAAGAAGGGTTTATATGATCTAGAAAGTCTAAAAAAAGCTCAAATCACCTCTCTTATCTCCCCTATTTTATATGCACCGGAAAATAAGTCTATATCAGAGCTCCTTCAAGTGATGCGTTCGAGAAAAATCCATGGCGCCATTATTGTTAATGAGTACGGTTGCACAGAAGGGCTTGTGACTATTGAAGATATTTTTGAAGAGTTAATAGGTAGTGAAATTTTAGATGAGCATGACGAAGAAGATGACCTTTTATATCGCAAGACTCATAATGAGGGTTGGATAGTAGAGGCAAATATCAGCATCATCGATGCAGAAAGAGAGTTTGGTATTATCCTTCCCCATAACCCTGAATACGAGACTATTGGAGGGTTCATTTCCACCATTATGGGGATCATCCCAAAACCCGGATCAGTTATCCACTTTGATCAATATGAAATAAAAGTCCTTTCAAGCAATGAGAGGAAGATTCTAAAAGTAAAAATTACCGTAAGCTCTAAACAACCTAAATAATCTCGACTTTTATCTTTTTTTTCTATATGATCCATATACAAAAAGGAAGTTTAATGGCACGATCAATTTGTAAATCACACCCAGCAGTCACATTAGCAGGTCACAGCGGAAATTGGAACTTTATATTTATACCAGGAACAAATCTCCCCGAGAAAACAATTCTCCGATTTGACATCCTCTCTAATGGAGAAAACGGTGCTTGGCAAGTTCCAAGTGCAGCTTCAAACGTCAAGCTCAACTGTATTTGGATGACAATTGGTGACGAAAAGAAAATCATCCCCACTGAAGAGATTGTTGATAACAGCACTGTTTTTGATTTCACCCTCAATAGGGCGGTAAAAGCTGGTGAAGAACTTGTGATCACGATGGGATCTTATGGCAAATCTACTGACAAGAAAAATACCGCTCAAGAATACACTCAGAGAAGGAGAGCCTTCAACCTTTATGTTGATCCTAAAGGTAAAAAAGCATTTCCTAAAGAACCAGAAGTATTCCACCTAGATGTAAAGGGGGGTACTTTAGAAAATATCCGTATTATAGGTCCATCTATTGTAAACCGTAATGACAGATTTGACCTAATGCTTCGCTTTGAAGATGCTTTTGGCAATCTTACTGGCTATGCTCCTGAAGATACCTTAATTGAGCTCTCCTATGATCAATTAAGAGAGAATTTAAATTGGAAGCTTTTTATCCCTGAAACAGGGTATTTATCTCTTCCTAACCTATACTTCAATGATCCTGGAACGTATCGAATCAAGCTAAAAAACCTAACTACTGGAATTATCTATCACTCCCCACCTATTGAATGCACATCTGAAGCTTCTGACAGCTTGTTCTGGGGTGTACTTCACGCTGAGTCAAAGCGTCATAAAACATCTGAAGATGTAGAAAATTGCTTAAGATGTTTTCGTGATGATCATGCTCTACAATTTTACGCCTCTTCGGTATTTGAAGATGAGGAAACTACCTCCTCAGCTGATTGGAAGCAAATCTCACAACAAATTGCACAATTCAATGAAGAGGAGCGTTTTGTTTCAATGCTTGGATTCCAATGGTTCGGAGAGCCATCTGAAGAAGGGTTAAGACACTTTATTTACCCTAAAGATAATAAACCCATCCTTCGATTAAAAGATGCAAAGTCTAATACTTTAAAGAAGATTTATCGCTCTCATACCCCTAAAGAACTGCTTTCAATTCCATGTATGACAATGGCAAAAGGATACTCTTTCAATTTTAAGGAATTTAATCCAGAATTCGAAAGAGTTGTAGAGATTTTCAATAATTTTGGTTCTTCTGAATGTAGTATTAAAAAAGGAAACCCTTTCCCTATTCGTACAAAAGGGAGAAAGACTGGGATGAGTGAGACAGAAGAAGGAGCCATTCAAAAAGCTCTTTCTAGAAACTGTCGTTTTGGATTTGTTGCTGGTGGATCTGATCGCAGGGGTATATATAAAGATACGGTGCAAAACGACCAAATTGAATACACAGAAGGATTGACAGCTATTTTTTGCAAAGACTACTCTAGAGAAAACCTCTTTACTGCTTTGTATAACAGAAGCTGCTATGCTACTACCGGAAAACGTATTGTCGTATTCTTTTCTATTGCTGGACAGCCGATGGGTAGAGAATTAAACACCTCAGAAAAACCTGGTCTTGAGTTCAATCGACATATAAAAGTAAAAATTTCCGCTACTTCAAAAATTAAAGAGATCGTTTTATTTAGAAATAATGAAAGATACCATGTCTTAAATGATCTGGAAAATTCCCATGAGTTTACCCTTGATGACAGTGAGCATATCTCTAAAGTTGTCCTACCAACTATTGATGAAAGACCTGACTTCTTATTTTATTATTTAAGAATTACAGAAGAAGATGACAATATAGCCTATATTTCCCCTATATGGATAGATTATATCCCGGAAAGCGCTGGAAAAGGAAAATCTAAAGGAAAATAACTATGCAATATCTCTTCAGTTTTTCTTCTGCTCTAATTATCTTAGTAATCACAGCAAGTCTTTTATTCCTCGCAAGAAGGAATATTCGCAGTAGATGCGGAGATCTAAAAGATTGCGGCTCATGCAAAGGTAAGTGTAGTGGAAGTGTTGATGACTAAGGTAATTCTTGGTAGTGGATCTCCAAGAAGAAAGGAAATCCTATCCCTTTTTGATCTAGATTTTTCTATTGAGAAAGCTGATATTGATGAGAAAAATATCTCTACATCCACAATACCTGGAATCTATGTGGAAGAGATTGCAAAAGCAAAGGGCGCTTACTTACTCTCAAAGCACGCTAATGCCATCATCATAACAGCAGACACAACAGTTGCTCATGAAGGAGAATTTCTCTGTAAACCTGAAAATAAGGAGGAAGCTTTTAGGATGCTAAAAAGCCTTGCAGGGAAACGGCATACTGTAAGTTCTGCTATTGTCATTCACTTTAAAGATAAAGTCTATTCAACCCATGAAAACACCTACGTAACCTTACGGGACCTTAGCGATGACCAAATCTATCAATATATAAAAGTTTTTGAACCATTTGATAAGGCTGGAGGTTATGGTATCCAAGATGGCGCAGGAATTTTAATACAAAAGATTGAGGGAAATTTCCATAACGTGGTAGGGTTCGAAGTAAAGCTCCTAGAAAAACTTTTTGCAAATATTGGTATCAATTTATGGCAACATCTAAAAAAACCCTTTACCTCTGTCTAACTACGCTTTGCTTTCATATCCCCCTCTCTTCGACAAGTATTGCCACAATGCCCCCTCAGGAAAAAAAACGGATTAAAGCAATAGAGGTTTTAGAACTAAATAAATACATAGATAAAGCTCATGATAGTGCAAATAATGACACAATGGTTAAAAGCCAAATCCTTTATATGATCTCGAAAGGAGAACAGATAAAAGGATTAAAAAAATACCAGGAATACTACAAACAATCTAATGAACACGACTATAAGCTACTTCGAGAAATCGCGTTAAATATTATCGAAGATGGTATTTCTAAAGGCTCGGAACTAGACTCCCTCCTTGCCCTGATAGCAATAGAAATTGCTCATGAAGATTGCTTTACTCACCACCTCTCCAAGTTAATTAAAAGTAGATTTTTTCCCGTACAAGCAAAAACACTCTCCCTCTTAAAAAGAATTGATAACGACTACTCAGATATGTTAATTAA
The DNA here is from genome assembly GCA_945897715.1 of Chlamydia trachomatis. Taxonomy (GTDB): domain Bacteria; phylum Chlamydiota; class Chlamydiia; order Chlamydiales; family 2-12-FULL-49-11; genus JAJACQ01. The sequence goes on along the minus strand of CAMDFS010000018.1, from coordinate 13,866 downwards.
ATCCTGTCTTTCATCAGATTTTATCATGCTTAGGCTTGAAGCACTCTCAATATTAGTTCAAAAACATAACAAAACCGCTCTAGGTCAAGTTGAAGCGTTGATGAATATGGTTCACAAGCAATACCACCCTATATTTGTCGATTTTTACGCCCTTTCAGGAACTAAATACGCTATTTCCATGATGAAGCAAATGATTAGTGACAAAGATCTCAATCTAAACCTTGCTACCATCATGGCTGTAAAAAATCATGGTATTGAAGAATTAATCCCCAATTTAAGACACTCACTCACTCATACAAGCCCATCTGTGCAAGAGGCTGCAGCAAACGCTCTTGGATCTTTTCACGACTCTTACAGCATCTCGAAATTAGAAACCTTATCTACCTCCCCTCACCCTGAAACAAAACTTGCAGCACTGCACGCTCTATATACTTTAGGGCAAACTGAAAGCAAGAAAAAAATTCATGCGTTAGCAAGGGATGGAAACTTATATGCTACAAGATTAATTGCTGGTATTTCTGAGTCAGAGACAACTCTTCATGAAATCTACTACAGTGATGATAATAATAGGCGATTAAACAGCGCCATTTCCCTTCTAGACCAGAAAGATCCGCTATGTTTACCTGTAATACGAGACTTGATCACCCTTGATACAAATGTAAACTATCTAGAACTGTGTTACTCCCCTGGAAGGGCCTATTCTGCTATAAAGATAAGACCTATTGCAGGTCTTGAGCACAAACAAATGATTTTTAGCGTACAGCAACAAACAATGATGATCCAAAACGATCTACTTGCAAAAAGCATTGAGCTCCCTAGAAATAAATTCATGACTATCATTGATGAAATTTTTCTTACTAAAAGAAACAACTTAATCCCCACAGCTATTGCACTTTTGGAAAATTTTGATGATGAGGAAGCTAGATCGTACCTTAGGAGTAAATCCACCATGCCCGGGGCCCCTTTTATCAGAACATCCTGCCATCTATCTTTATGGAAAAGCACACGAGAGGATGTGCATAAAAATGCTATCACTTCCTGGATTAAAGACATTGGAAAACATGAGCTGATCAACATGTCCCAAAAACCGACAGAAAAAAAAGGGAAAAAAAGCTCGATTACCGGTTATGAATTAACCCTTGAAGAAAAAAGTCACTTACTTATTCAAGCTTTTTTAAACATCTGCGTAGCCCATGAAAAATCTGGCCTGGATTGCATTATCGATGCCATGATAGAAGGTCATGAAAAAAATCGCACACCACTTGCAGGAGTTCTTTTGAAAACAATTCAGTGATCCTGTATAATTGCTCTCATGAGAATTTTTTTTGCCACCCTTTTAATACTATCCTCGCTTCATGCTGATGCTGATGAGATAAATCTTAAATTAAACAAACCTATTTTCACAAAAAATAGTGCTGAGTGTACCCATGGAGGTGTGATAAAAACTAAAGATATCACAATCTATGCAAAAAATTTCCACTATATTAATGAAGATGGTAAACATATTGTAGTTGCAAACGACAACCTCCTGATAGAGTTTGGTCGATATTTTATTGTTGGCGACAGCCTCACTTATGACTTTAATGAAAAGCGCGGCACAATAGTAAATGGTATGGGTACTGTAGGAAATATTATCGCCGGTGGTAAAGAGATCTTGCTTTTTGAAGATAATTCCATTGAAATTAAAGATGCTTTTGCCACTGCATCTGTTACTGAGCCTGCATTATTTAAAGTGACCTCTCCATTAATTACAATTAGTGAAAAAACAAAAGCCTCCACTAAAACAATGGTTGGTAAAATAAATAACGTTCCAATTATATGGTTACCGTCTTTTGGGATGACCCTCGACTCTAAGTATAAGAAAACACCTCCTATTTCGTATGCAATGAGGGTGGAAAACCTACAAGTTCCAATTTTTATTGGTCGATACAAGATGTACGACGACGACTTCTTTCAAGCCTATGCAAGACTTGAATATCGAGTGTTGTTCTTAGATGATAGAATAAGCTATAAAGATGTCAATGGAGAAAGGGTAAAAATTCCAACGTATTGGTATGAAGGTCTTGGCGGTGCACTCGATACGGACTATAAGTCTAAAAATGAAAAAGTTACTTTAGATACAAGAAGCTTTGTTTCCTATAACATTTGGCCTTTAAATCCCAATAATAATAGAGTTGCTCTTAGATATCGTCTTCAAGGACAATATAAAGGAAATACAGAAGATGGGAAGGTGGAAACATTTGTACAATGGGATAAACTTTCTGATCGTTTTATGCGAACAGACTTCAAAACAAATATTTTTGAAATTAAGACCCTTGAAAGAAATGAAGCTTTGATTAAGTACATGATTGACCCAGCCTTTATTAGTTTGTACGCAAGACCTCGCTTGAATGACTTTCAAGGATTTAAACAAGAACTACCAACCTTCAATGCTTCACTACGCCCTATAGAATTTTTTGATACGAAAATTTATTTAGAGCAGACATACAATGCCTCCTTCCTAGACTACCTCTATGCTGAGGAAATTAGAGACGTTGTACCTAATTTTGCTGCAGGAAGGCTTTCTGCTATTGAGAATTTATATAGACCCTTTAATATATATGGCCTAAATATCACCCCAAGAGTTGGCTTTGATGGAATTTTCTACTCTAACAGCCAAAACAATGATATAGCTTTGCAAGGAGTATGCACCTATGGTGGTGATGCATCTATGAATTTTCATGGAAAATTTGATACATTATCACATTACATTAAACCATATCTGAAATATAACGGCCTTACTGCTCCAACTTCTGTAAATGACAACCACTTCATCTTTAGTATTGATGATGGATATGCTGCCTATAATCAATTAATTATTGGATTGAACAATGAGCTTTATTTTGATCGCTTTTCTGTGGATCAGCCTACTTTAGGGATTAACCTAAGTGCTATGAGGTTCTTTACTGACTTTAACCCAAATGATCCAGAAATAGTGGGTAATCCAAAAGCATCCTTTAACGAACCTTTTTCAAAAGGGGACATCGAATTTATCTGGAACTACCCTAGAATGGATTTTAGCGCAAAATATGGTTGGAATTTTGAAACAAATTCCTATGACTTTTTCGACCTTCATTATGGATGGACTGTCAACGACTATATCGCACTTTCCACAACTTACAGAAATCGTGGACAATATTACTGGAGAAAAGGCAACCATAATAGCTTTATCCTGGATTCATATAGAACTATTGAAGATCTTCAACAAACTCCCATATCTGATCCTCGGTACTGTTTTGTAAATAAAGCACAAGTACAAATTGCGCCGTTATGGACTTTTCAGGTTGAAAATAATGTAGGAAAACGAAATCCGGTATATAACGAGGCTGGGGATGTAATCACACCGCCTACTCCCTACTACATACAAACAAAGTTCTCGCTTTCTATGATTTTAAGCAATTGCTATAGACTCCAATTGAACTACCTTGCTACAAATAGTACAAAAGACAATGCCTTCAGCTTCAGCTTCGACCTAATGTAAGAATAAACCTCTTTCGAAGCTCCCTGTTGAAATTGAAAGCACTATTTCTTATTCGCCAGCATCCTTTGTCTCGTCTAACCTTATTCTTCCAACTCTCACTCTTTCAAGCGCAGCAGCTTTATCATCACCTTCTCCACCAAGTACATCATTCACCTTCTTTAAACAAGCTTGAAGAAGATCTGCCCCTGCTTGAATCATCGCTTCAGTTACCTCTTCTACGCCCTTGTCATACACTTCGCATTCTTTTACCATGTCTTTGGTAATTTTCACCCCTACCATTTCTTTGGTTACCATCCCTCCGACCATCATTTGGGTTACAACTTCTCCTATCCTTGCTTTGGTAAATTTCCCTACTACCATATCTATCAGAGGTGTAGCCACAGCACGGAAATAGTTATCCATATCTTCTTCCACATTAAAATAAGCAGCCTGATCTAATATGTCTTGATATTTCTTTTTTACCAAAAGGTTGCAACCTTCAAAATTGCTTAATTTTGCTTCTCTTGCAAGAAAAAAGTCCCTTGCCATACTATCATTACCAATCAAAAACATCTGAGGGACCGCCGTTGTAGCATTCAGTCCTATTTTTTTAGGATCAAAATAATTTAATTTTTTTCCATTAAAAGCACTTTTAAAAACTTTTACAGTTCCATTTATTAAACCCTCATTTAATCCTTGAACCATAAACATGTAATAGTTACCTTGTAACATACGTATGTTTTCTTCACTTTTTAATGTCTCTGACTCGCCAGCATAGGAAAATTTTTTGTTAGTTAGATGAATTAATGTATTTCTCGATATAACTTCTAAATATAGATTCACCAAAGCTTTACTGCCTTCTGGTGCAAGATAGCTACTGTCATCCAAATGACCCACTTCTTCTACTTCTGATTTCTCTTCCACCCTCGCTGGTGCTCCCCCCTCCAATTCTAATTCCCCTTCCGCTATAGATTGTGGCACTTTATCCCTTTGTGTCCAATTTGTAATCAGATCCATTTCTTCATTTTCATAAATTTTGAGCTTTTCTAAGAGATTGGTTTTTTCCTTATTTAAAAAAGCAAAATATATTCCAAAACTAATTACATTTAAAAATATCTTAAAAGCCTTTTTCATCGTACTTTCCAACTTATTCACTTTTTTTAGTAATAAATTCACTTCATCATTAATGCTATTAAGACTATTCCACATTGCCTCTATTGCCAATTTTTCCGATTCTTTCGATTCTTCCGATATTTCAGCCCGCTCTCTATCGTTATCTTCCTCTAATGTTCCTAGACTGTCCTGATCTGAACCTGATGTTTTTGGAATCTCACTCCCTTTAACTTTAGTACTAGGTGTACCTACAGATGATGGATCTAACTTATCCTTTAACTCCTGAATCAAATTAAAAAAAATGTTGATTCTATTTTCTGTCAATAAAACTCCCATCGTTACTTTTGAATTACTTGTAAAATAAGAGGAAATCACATCTTTTATGTCTTGACTAACACCCTGATTCTTTTGCATTTTTTTAAGTTTTTTCTCACTTGACGTGATAAAATCAAGGACGATAGATTCGTGTGTTGAAATTTTTCGAAAGGCCAAGAACTTAACTTTTTTACCACACAACTTTTGAACTGCAGTTTTCATTGATCTCAATATAGGTTCTGTTAATAATTTTACTAGGTCATTGAAAGGCAATGTTCGCGTATATCTAGTAAGTTTGAGCTTATTCTCTACTGAATCACCTAAAAATAAATTTTGTAATTGCAAATTTGTTGGTGTCATTTCGTCTCCTATAAAAATATTATATAATTAATTATTACTTGATTATATTATAACATAAACAAGTAATTAAGCGAAGAAATTTATATATTAGCGTTTTTTAGAAATGTCACCTTTTGGTACAACAAAGATTTTAAAGCCTATGATGTAATGCACTTGGAAGTGTGTATTTATATGATTATGAACGAGTTAAGTCGAATGGATTTTAATTTTAAAGTTATTGAAAAAAGCGTTATTTATTCTTAAGTTCCTGATAATCTAAGTGTTAGCAAAAAGCAAGTTAAACTTAGTAAAAAAATACCGATCTGAGGGCGCAAAGGGTCTAATATCGAAAAAAGAGAATCCCCAAGTAACCACCACTTACCAAAGGGGCTAAAAGAGCTAGCTATAGGTCTAGTGGAGGCAAAATATAATGATTTTGGCCCTACCTTAGCTCAGGAAAAGCTTAACAAGGTCCATAACATGAAAATTTGCTGTTAGCACAGTCCGTTAGTCTAATGATTGAAAAAGGGCTTTAGGCACTTTAAAGAAACCGAAGAAAAAAAGAATATTTCAATATAGAGATAGACTCAGCAGAAAAGATGAGATAATGCAACCGGTGAGATCATGGTAGCTAGATTTAACGCCTACCGATTGGAAAAAGCATGCTAGAAAAACTTGTGACATGATATAGATTTAACAAATCTGAATTTAGTTTTTTTCTCTGTGTTCTTTGTGATCTCTAGCGAACTTTAGTTCGCAGGTGGTAAAAAACACCCACATTCATCAACATAAGTGACATTTTTTTAAAAAAATGTGCAATAGATTGCTATAGACTCCAACTGAACTACCTTGCTACAAATAGTACAAAAGACAATCCCTTCAGCTTCAGCTTCGACCTAATGTAAGAATTAAACCTCTTTCGAAGCTCCCTGTTGAAATTGAAAGCACTATTTCTTATTCGCCAGCATCCTTTGTCTCGTCTATCCTTATTCTTCCAACTCTCACTCTTTCAAGCGCAGCAGCTTTAACCTCATCGTCTCCATCAAGTACCTCATTCACCTTCGTTAAACAAGCTAGAAGAAGAGTTGCACCTGCTTCAATCATCAATTCAGTTACTACTCCTACGGTATTGTCATACTTTTTGCATGCTGCTACCATTTCTTTGGTAATTTTCTCCCCTACCATTGCTTGGGTTACCATCCCTCCGACCATTTCTTGAGTAACTTGCTTCCCTACCATTTTTGTGGTTATTCTCTCTAATAACATATCTTTCAGAGGTACGTGCACAACCTGGTAATATGCATCCATATATTCTTCCACATCAAAATAAGCAACCTGCTCTAAAATTACTTGATATTTCGATTTTTCGTCTGGATCACAGTTAAGAAAGTTATTTGCTTTTGCAGCTCTTGCAAGAAAAAAATCTCTTGCCTTATCCTCATTACCAAGTAGAACAATTTGAGGGACAATAGTCTCAACATTAAACATAGTTATGTCCGTAAGACCATAATATTTTAACTTTTTATCAAGAAAAAGTTTTTTAAAAATATTAATATTGTTATCTATTAATTCACTTTTTACCCCCTGGACCATAAACATATAAGAATTTTCTTTTAAAATCTTCTTATTCTTTTCATCTTCAAGAGTACTTCGATTGTTAGCATAGGTAAATTTAGCATCAAATAAATCTACTGTTTTATTTTTTGATACAATTTTAGAAAATAACTCTACCAGAACTTTATTCTCTTCGGATGCAGCATATGTTGTGTGATTCAAATGAGCCGTACTATTAATCACTACCTCTACTTCTAATTCACTTTCCTCCCTAGGCGGTTCCTCTGCTATCGCTCTTGATGTCTGATTTGTAATTAGATTCCTTTCCTTTTTTTCATAAATTTCGAGTTCTTTTAAGAGATCGGTTTTTTGCCTTCTTTTAAAATAAAAATGTATTCCAAAAGTAATCACATTTAAAAAAATCTGAAAAGCTTTTTTCATCGTATTTTCCAACTCATTTAAGCTTTTGAGCAATCGGATGATTTCTAAATTGTTATCGTTTATTAGTTGAACCCTATCTAGTATTAGTTGAACATTCTCTAACTCTAGCCGTATTATTTTCTCATTCAATTCACTTATTTCACCTGATTCATTTTGCAAGATAGATGTTTCAGATCCTGATGCCGCAATTTCTTGATTAGGAGGTGTTAACATATCTTTTAACGCAAAAAGTAAAGCAAAATGTTTCTCTATCATCTCTTCTGTCACTATAACTTCAGGCTTTAGGTCTTTACATTCTTTCAAATAGGCAGTAATTTCTACTTTTATGTGTTCAGGTACATCTTTTTTTTCAAGTATTTTCTTAAATTTTTTCTGATTTTCAATCATAAAATCAAGTATGATATGGCTTACTTTTGAAGGGATGCGAATCAATTGAATTTTTTGGTTTTTCAAAGCTAAAACCGCTTCTTTCATACTTTTCAAGGCAGGCATTGTTAACTGTTTTATTAAATCAATAAGATGCATCTTTCGCGCAAGTTCAAGATGCCTATCTTTATCCACAACTTTTGTTTGACCTTCAAACAGGGCTGTTAATACTGGTCCATCAAGTTTAACTTTCTCCATCTATCTTCTCTTCCAAATAATTTTTTAAAAAAATACTATAATAATAGTCATATAATTGTAATATTAACAAGCAATTGAATGCAAAACATTACTGATTTTACAGAGTGTAGATTTTTTAAGAAAACACAGTTTTTATCTTAAGTGTTTTATGGCAGATCTCTTATGGGATCATGTAGTCGGTTAAGGCTTTAGTTTTTACAACTCTTGTCTTTTCATCTGCAATTGAAACATCTTTTACCAATTTTTCTAATTCATCTACGTTAAGACCATATTTTTGAGCATAATATTCAATATCTGAGCGCATTACCTCAGGGGACTTAATTTGCTTTTTATCATAATCTTTATTATAAGTACCACTTTCTCTTTGTATAGTTTTTTGAAGTTGAGTAAGCATCACCTTCGCTTTTGGGCTTTGATTACATATTCCTTTAAAAGAAGTTTTAGCATTTGGATCTGAAGCAACTTGGTCCATGTAGGTAAAAAAATCCATCTCTTTTGCCAGATCTTCCGCTTGTGTAGCCAGCACTTTTTTGTTACTTACCAACGCAAGTGTCCCACTCTTATTAATTGTGGATAAGTAATTTACTAACTTCTGTTTTGTAGATTCTGAAATAGAAGCTTTCCCCATCACTTTTGGCACAACAACCTCTTGAACAACCTTTTCTACTACTTGAACAACCTTTTCTACTACTTGAACAACTTTCTCTTCTTGAATAGGCAATCCATCGATTTGTGAAATTTTAACCTCTATTTCCTTAATTTGTCGTTTTTTAGACTCAGCTTCACGATGTAAATTTTCTAACTTTAAATCCACCTCTGCCAGATTGTTACCGATAGCATCGCTATGCTTCTTAAATATTTCGGAAACTTCTTTCAGTTTTTCATCAATCTGCAACACTGAACTATTTAAAATCCGAACAACTCTTTGCAAATCCATTTGAAGATCTGCTTTTTCCTTATTTCTTCTACGGTTAAATATTCCGAAAGTGAAAATTAATAAAATTACTTTCACAAAAACATTTACTTTTAAAGGTGTAATTTTTAATTTAATAATTTCTAATTCTTTTTTAATTGCATTTTTATCAAATTCAATATCTTTAGAAAGGTCACCTTCTAATGATTCAAGTTTTTTTTCCAATGTAATAGCTACCATTTCTAATTCGTTGATCGCAATTCCAAAGGAGCCTATTGTATTTGACTCAAATAATTGATCTTTCAACCTAGTTAAGGTAAAAATTTTTTTCGACGCCATTTGATACGCTAGCTTTTTATCGGTTACTTCTTTTATTTCAGCAGTAATTGTACTAAGAGTTTCAGTCAGTTCAGTCTTTTCAGCAATTAAACCATCTCTTATTGAGGGAACCTCTTCAGTTTGATCAGTGACTCCATTTTCTATTATAGTAAGTTTTTGAACTTCTATATCCCTTTCGCTCAATTTACTTGGCTCGCTTTTAGAAGGATTTTTAAGCTCACTAATCCATTTTTTTACAATATCCAGTTTCTCCTGAGCTTTCACATGCCCAGCCTGATCTTTTATCGTAGAAAAATAGTGCACTTGCCACTTGTACCTAAGCTTTAATGTGTTAGCTTCCAGTAAAGTGTTTGGCCTTTTTAACCCTTTAGGGCTTAATCCCTCTATGTCACCCAGATTTATCTCTCTATTACTAATAATATCCATAATTACCTATGTTTATGAACTAATTATAACAGATTTTTATTAAATTTACAATTTGAAAAAAGAAAGATCGTTACGCCAAAAAGTCTTTTGGCATAACCACTGATCGCTTAAGGGTTAACGTCTTGTTTTCAAGTTTAACTAAAGTTGGTTTTATCCTCTGGAGGTCTTTTTGAGAAATATGATCAAAATATAGAACCCCATTAAGATGGTCAAGCTCATGCTGAAGGCATTTTGCTCTCCATCTAGTCTCAAAAACCCCTTGAACTCGCTCACCCTTAAGGTTGGTGTATTCAATCTCGATATCGTGAGATCTTGATACATCAGCTGAAGCTCCAGGAATTGATAAACACCCCTCAGCGGTAGTGAATTTCTTTTTAGAAAACTTCGTAATGACTGGATTAATATAGACCTCAGGCTTCTCCAGGCAGAGCGCAAACCCTTCTGAATCAACCTCATGTGAGTAAGCGTTCACAAAAATCCGTAATGGGTAACCAATTTGAGGGGCAGCAAGCCCTGCCCCCTCATGAGCTTTTACAGTTTCTAGCAACTCAGCTACTATCTTTTTAATATGAGGGGTAATTTCACTCACTTCCTTACATATTTCACGAAGTACTGGATCTCCTAAATAACGTAACTGCTTCATTATTCTTGCACCGACTCAATTTCCACTACAGGTGCTACTGGGGCTTTTGAAAGCGCATGGGACCAATAGGTTAGAAGTAAAGAGCCAGCAAGGAATGCTACAGCTAAATAGGCTGTGATCTTTTTTACCACCTCTGCAGTAGAGGCTCCAAATAAAGATGAGGAGCTATCCCCTCCAAATGATGCACCTAAGCCTAAGCTTTTGCTCTCTTGTATTAAAATCAGTAAAGAGAGCACTACGCCAATACCAATAAACAAAAATATAAATAGAAAAAACATTAATGACATAATTAACTGACCGCCTTGTTTATCAACTGATTAAATGATAGCACATCTAATGAAGCATTGCCCACTAGTACACCATCGACATTTTGAATAGAGAGAATTTCTGAAATATTATCGCCGTTTACAGATCCGCCGTAAAGGATTGGGATCGTTGCCCCAAGCTCGGGATCGAAATTCTCAAGTTTACTCCGAATCAAGGAATGGACCCTTCTAATAGAGTCAGAATCAGCAACATGTCCTGTACCAATTGCCCAAACAGGCTCATATGCGATAGTAACAAGTTTCCAATGATTACCAAATAGGTCTGATAAAGGCTCATCAAGCATTCTATCGATCACCTCTTCAGTTTCTCCAAGATTTCTTTCGTCAAGAGTTTCGCCCACGCAGAGAACAAATGGCATTTTTTCCACAATTGCTCGTTCTACTTTTTTTGCAATACAGTGATTATTCTCTAAAAAAATTTTACGTCTCTCACTGTGACCTAAAAGAACAAAGTCACACCCAGCGTCTTTTAGCATGCTGGCAGAAACTTCCCCGGTATATGGACCATGATTATACTCAGACATATTTTGAGAACCTATACGAATATTTTTTGACACAGCCATATTTTTTGCTTCTCTAATCGATAAAAAAGAGGGGATAATAGCAATATCTACATCATTTTGCGCAGGCAGATTCCGAATAAAATCCGAAGTTTCCCTTTGGAGCTTGTTCATTTTCCAGTTTGCGATAATTATTTTTCTCATGGCTTACGATTATAGCAAATCTGCTCTCTCATTTTCAAGTTGAAAATTTGGCAGCAATAGCCTATTCTTTTAGCTATGGAAAAAACTGTAAAAAATATTCACACTGTCTCCTCACTTACCTATGAAATCAAGCATCTTTTTGAAGTCAATTTTAAATCAGTACAAGTAAAAGGAGAAGTATCTAATTTAAAAAAACAATCGAGCGGACATATCTATTTTACCCTTAGTGATAAATCAAGTTCTATATCTGTTGCATTATTTTCTAGTTATGCTAGTAAAACTCTACTTCCAAAAGATGGCGACGAAATCATTGTTGAAGGGGAAGTTTCTGTTTATGCTCCACGTGGTAGCTATCAAATCATTGCCCAGAAAATCTCTAAAACTGGTGTTGGAGATCTTTTGATGAAGCTACATCTATTGAAAGAAGAGCTCTCTAAAATGGGATATTTTAATGAAGAGAGAAAAAAACCACTCCCAAAATTTCCTAAAAAAATTGGGGTGGTTACCTCCCCTACTGGCGCTGTAATCAAAGATATTATCCATATTTTATCCAGAAGATACCCAAACTTTCAACTCATTTTAAACCCTGTTGCCGTCCAGGGCCCTGGGGCAGAAATTGAAATTGCCAAAGCAATTGATGATTTTAACAAATATCATTTGGTAGATGTGATGATTGTAGGTCGCGGCGGTGGCTCTTTAGAAGATCTTTTCTGCTTTAATGAAAGGGTTGTTGCTGACGCAATCTACAGATCTGAAATTCCTATTATTTCAGCATGTGGCCATGAAACAGATTTTACCATAGCAGACTTTTGCGCAGACGTTAGAGCTCCAACACCATCGGCTGCGGCAGAACTTGTGGTTGTGGATAAACAACTTGTTCAAAAGCACCTTAATAAACTCAAAGAATCAATCTCTAAAGGAGCCATTAACTATCTTAAAAACTTTAGGGCAGCTCTTTTGAAAATAGCTACAACAAGAGCTTTATCTTCTCCATACTCAATGCTCTCTATCTTTATCCAAAACGTAGATCAACTGACACAAAATATCGATAAGAGCATATTGCGTTCGATCAAGATAAAAAGAACATTTCTAATGAGCAAGAAAAAGACTTTACCTCTTTTCTCACCTATTGCAAAAATTAAAACTTTAAGACAAAAAATTTTAGCCATCAAAGAACATCTTTTTTCAGTAAACCCCTCAAATTTACTCAAAAAGGGATATTCATTACTATTTAGATACGAAAATAAACAGCTTATCACCTCTTTAGCTCAATTGAAAGAGCATGATAAAATACATATCAAAATAGCAGATGGAGAGGCTGTCGCAATCATAGAAAACATAAAGGAGATACAATCATGACAACAGAACAAACATTTGAGCAATCCTACGCAAGACTTGAGGAAATTCTTGAGAAAATCAATCAGGCAGAAGTGTCTCTTGAAAATTCCTTATCTCTTTACGAAGAAGCTGATACGCTAATTCAATCTTGTAATAAAAAAATTGATTCAGCAGAAAAGAAAATTACTATGCTAATGAAAAACCGAGAAAAAGAGCTTATCACCGACGAAGATGGAAATCCCCTACAAAAGAACTTTGTCCATGATAAAGATATTCAAGAATAATTGATGGAAATATACTCATTATGATAGAGCTTAAGAAAATAGTGAGTAATAAATTATGAAAATTGGAATTTGTCCCAGCCGCGATAAAGCTCCAGCTAAAAATTTTGTCTATCCGATCATGGAACATTTACATCGACATAATGTGGAAGTGTTTATTGATGATGAGGTTAAGGGTGTTTTTCCCCTTCCTTTGATTGAAAAGGATACAGAAATTGACCTTTTTATAACCCTTGGTGGGGATGGGACCCTTTTATATTTTGCTAGTAAATATAAAGATCATAAAGACCCAACCTTTACAGCTATTAACTTTGGTTCTCTTGGGTTTATGGCCGATATTCGCATTGAAGAGTTTGAAGTGTACTTAGATGACATTATTAGCGGAAGATGGAAGACCCACCACCGAATTATGCTCGATGCCCTCTCCCCTGATGGGAGAATGTATTTTGCTGTTAACGATATTGTCCTTCATCGTGGCGAAACAAAATCAATGGTGGAGCTTGAAGTTGTAATCGATGGAGAGTATTTTAACACATTTCAATCTGACGGACTTATTATTTCTACTCCAACTGGATCTACTGCGTACTCTTTAGCTGCTGGAGGCCCTATTATATTTCCAACCCTCAACGTCTTTGTAATTACCCCCATCTGCCCTCATACCCTGACTACTCGCCCTTTTGTTATTCCAGACACCTCGATTATAGAAATTAAATCCATCTCTAAAAACAGCTCTATTACCACAACTGTAGATGGCTTAACCTCCTATCAACTTGAAAAAGATCAAGTCACCACGGTCAAAAAATCCCCCTCTACATTTAATTTGATCTCTTTTCCAAACAAAGATAATTCCTTCTACTCTACTTTACGTCAGAAGCTTGGTTGGAAAGGATATCGCTAAATTTAATATCACTTCTAAACAATCTTTATTGGCAAATAATTCATATAAACCATAAATTCTTTTTCAGAAATTAAAGAGTTTATGGTGGTTATGAAAAATTTTCATCTAATGAT
>CAMDFS010000017.1 GCA_945897715.1 Chlamydia trachomatis | reverse complement strand
AGCCAAAAGCCATCGCATCGACAGCAAATAAACTCTCATATTTCTCTTTTGACCAGATTTCAATTTTATCCATTGCACCACTGATCATCAGCTCTTTGTCCACTCCTACTGCTTTTTTTAACGCAGGAGGAAGAGTCACTCTTCCGATTGTATCGCAGGTCGTTTGTTTGAGGGTTCCGAAAAACACAGTAAAAAACTTCTGGAATTTTGCAATATGTTTTCTTTTTTGAAACTTTTCTACAATTGCATTGATCTCACTCTCTTTATAAATTGCTAAACATCCGCCTAAAGATAAGCCAATAGAAAAATTTAGCTCACCGTTCTCAACAAGCTGATAGCGTAGGTTTTGAGGCAACACAAAACGGGACTTCTCATCAAGTTTTGCGCTATAAGAACCAGAAAAAAATCCTTTGCCCATTTTTTGTTTCTCTTATTTTCCCACATTTTCCCACAGAATACCCTTTTACCCCAATTTACACAAGAAAAAGCGGTAAAAAAACACCTTTTTTAAAATATTTACTTTGCAAAATCCCAGATACAAAGGAATTAACTAAAGGAAAAAAGATGGGAATTTGTGGGAAAAGAAAATCCTTACCTATAAATTCGGCATGTATTGTATACTATACGAAAAAAAATGGAGAAAAATCAAAATGTCTATCTCACCTATTTCTGGATCACAAACCCCAACTACTCAAGAAGAGCTGCCTACACCCGATATAACTGCTCCTTTTCAATTATTACAGATAGCTTCCCCAGCTTATTACTCAGTGGGCGTTATTGCCCCTATACAAGTAGAGGCAAAAGCTGCTCAGTCTGTAGTGTTAGTCATGCTTGGATTAATGACCCCAGCAAATCAAGGGCGTTGCGGAAATAATTTCTTAAATCGTATGTCTTTTCGTGTAGCAAAAAAATGCCTACTAGATTTTACACCTAAAAATGCAGAAGAAGCAAAGAATTTTTTATATGATCTTGATCTGTACACTAGTGAAGATGTATATGAAGGGCTTAAATCAAACCGCTTCACAGCAGCTAAATTTAAACAACTGGAAGAACTAGCAAAATAACTCGCTATTAATTATAATATAATTAATAAATTAATAATGAGGTTATCATAATATGAATGCTATACAATTTAAAGACTATTTTAATATTCATAAAGAAATTTCTATTATAGAAATAGCTCAACCTCTAGTAGTGGCTGAACAAGTAGCACTGATTGCCTTAAAGATCCTTTCCTACATCACCCTAATTGTTCCGATCATCTGTGCATTTGGCTTGTATGCTCAAAGAAATATTGTTTCTACCCCTGCAACCCCGGAAAGTGGTGCTGTTATAATAGATTCAGAAAATATAACTCCTACCGGAGAAAGCCCAAAGGATCCACCCTTTAATTTTCTTTTATATTGCCTTGGTAATGATTGTGAAGTCATGGATTCTAATTACACCACAAATATGGATCGTGGATGGGTTTATTATGGTGATAAAAAGGGCCATGTCAACCTTGAAGCGAAAAAATTTCATATTTCTATACATAGAACTAATGAAAACCTAAAGAATGCATTTGATATTGTATTACCTATTTTGTTTAAACATGGAATTCATTGCTTTAAATTTACCAATGTAAATAATACCACTTCATTTGAAGAAGGATCAAACGCAAATGGGAAAGAATTTTGCGTTTATTTTCATGCTGACAAAATTGATATAATGGATCGAGTTGCTAAAGAGATTGAGGCGGGGTTAAGAACTGGTGATATAGCTCAAGGGAGACCGTCACAAGGTGATATTTTAATTCCTGAGTCTCAATACATTTACTATAGAGAGGATAAAAACATCTTTGGAGATTATGTAGGAGCTGATACTCTTAAATTTTTAATGTTCACTGCCTTTGAATCGGCAGCTCTTTCTCCATCAAAAACAAGTCAAGATACAGCTCTTAAAGCTCCATGGGATTTTAGCTTCCCTTGGCCTCAAGGGTTACCCTTATCCGTTTCAGAAACGATACCAAATAAAGATTCTTTCGATACAGTAAAAAAACAATTATTATTAGATTTTGAAAATATACAATTCCTTCTTCCAAATTCAAATCGATCAATGAGTTTTATACCTCGCCAAAAAATTTTTCCAAACGATTGTAGTAAAGATGGACTTTTCTTGAAAAGCACCACTTTTATTGAAATTATTACTGTTGCAGCAAAAGAAATTGCTATGAGATTTAAGCAAATGGACCTTCCAGAGGATCAAAAACCTGGTAATATAGCACCAGCTCTTTACCACTCAATCATAGTTCCTTTGGCTCAAGATTTATCTTCATTCAGTGATATCAAAGAAAATTTTGAGACATACTTACAAGAGAACAGAGAGGCAATTATTTCTTATTTGGTTGATTGCGGCCTTCGTGATCGAACAAAAGAGCAAATCAGAGGAAAAGAGGCAATATATTTAGAGCCATCGAAATAAGGATCAATAGCCTTTATCAGTTCATCCCTGGAGTTAGTGGTGAGGCGATCCATCCATTTGCATCATCTCACCTTTTCTTGTGAGTCTATCTCTATATGGAAATATTCTCTTTTTCTTCGGTTTCTTTAAAGTTTCTAAAGCCTTTTTTCAACCATTATACTTTTCTTGCACTAACATTAAGAATATCAGCAACTTTAGACTAATTAAGGCTTCTTTCGATAACCTTGAAAATTAGTTCCAAACGACTTAACTCATTTATAATCATACTCATATAAATACCTCCTTCACTGAAAGGAGACATTTCTAAAAAACTTTATATATTATTGTTATTGTGGATTATCTCGTTATTTGTTATAATATAATTACTAATGGATTTATGATAATATGAATGTTATACAATTTAAAGACTATTTTAACTTTTCTCAAGAGAAGCAAATTATAGAGAAAGCTCAACCTCTTCAAATTGCAGAGCAAATAACCTTCATTGTTTTAAAGATCATTTCCTATATCACCCTAATTTTTCCAATTATCTGCGGTTTTGGCTTGCTTGCCCAAAGAAATATCGCTCCTAGCACACCACCCCCTGACCATACTGCTGCTGTAGTAGATCAAGTAGATGTCTTAAAAGGAGCAAAGCTTCCTAACACATTCCAACAAATATTAGAACGTGGAGAGGAACTCGATGGGCAATATAGATCTGGAAAGATAAAAAAAGTTTATAGACCTATAAATAGCCCTTGGGTGATAAAAGAGTGGAAAGGAGCACTAAAAGTACCAGCATTTATAGCAACTGATATTCTATTTTATCAGGCAAGTAAACAATTGGATTTAAGGGTTGTCCCTAAGATAAGATACATAGCCCCTGACTCTGCTAATTTTCAATCTATTGTTCAAAAATACCCTAAAATATCACCAATTCTTGTGCAAGCTTATATAGAAGAAGATTATGCTCAAGCATTGGATATTCAACATGCTCAGGAAGTGGTTCTTTTCAATTGGATTATGGGAAGACAAGATTGTAAAAGAGAAAATAGCGCAGTTGATGGTAATGGAAAGGTTTGGGAAATTGATAATGACTCACCGGGAAATATATATTCTTTAAAAGAGACGTTTAGAGATCATTCTTGGCTTGAACGTCAACCAACTGTAATGACAAATCCTCTTTCTGAAGAAATTATCGATAAAATACTCCAGCTACCCAGAAATATCAAACTAGGTGAGCGCTTGATTCCAATCAGTGATGCGGTGAAAGGAAGAAAAAGAAACATCGAAGAAAAACTGAATCAAAACTTATCTATATTAAAAGGCATTATCTTTGCTTTAAGGAGAGCTGCTCCCCATGCTCCTATCTCTCTTAAGGTCATTTCAGAAAAAATAGAATCTGAAATTTCAAGGAAAGGGATATAATCCTTGCGTTAAATTGAATTTTTATCTATCCATGTATTTATGGATAATCTTAAAATCACACACACAACTTATACTATTCCAATAGAAACCTCTATTGAGTATGAAAGAAAAAAGCGCGATTATGACGAGAATCTAATCGATGATTCTGGTAAAGTTAGAGGCTCTGTTTCTCAAGTAAATATACGCGCCCAAGAAACTCATTTAAATCAACTTTTTGGCGGAAATAACCCTACATGGGGAAAGTATGCACCTCCTGAGGGATTTGAGACACAATCAGAAGATCTATTTGGACCACACCTTACCCCAATATGTACTACAGAGCGTTTAGAAGCAGCTTCCTCTCGCATTGAGGGTACCAAAGAAAAAATGATGAAAAAGCCTGCCACGGAAATAACTGATTTTGAAAATAATGCAAATAAGATACAATCACTACTTGGAGTAATTAAGACAATCAATCAGGGCTTAGAATATTGTTATGGGGAACGAACCCGATTCCAAAAAGGATAGAAGATGAATGATGTTGCTTGGTTAGATTTATTAGGGTGGGACAGTGATGATCTTCGCGACCTTCGATTTATTGGCTATTCCTATATCAAGCAGGGACATTTTGAAACCGCTCTAAAATTCTTCGAAGCTCTTGTCATTTTAGCACCACAATCTCATTATGACATCCAAACTCTCGGCGCGATCTATTTAGAGATGGGCAACAACATGGAAGCATTAAAAACAATTGATAAGGCCTTGATGCTTGATCCTCATCATGAAGACACATTATTAAATCGTGCAAAGACCCTATTTGTTTTAGGTTACACCTCTCAAGGGGTAACTCTATCAAAACTCCTCTCAAAAAAACAGACTCCTCATATTAGAGATGGTGCTGAGGCATTACTTCTTGCATACAGTTAAGTAAGCTTTAATACCTTACCTACATACTCGGTTTTTTTATTGGAATTAACTTGAGATCTATTTATATTAGGTGTTAGAGTTTACTCATAACATTAGCTCTTTAAAGAGTTTGTGGAAACATTGTTCATAAATACAATATTGAACTAATTTAGGAGCTTGATTTTCTTTATGTTACTTGAAGAAACAAAACAAATGTGGGATGAATTCATCTCTTTTATGAAAGAGAAATGCTCCGGCGCTGAATTCCAAAATTGGCTTGCACCAATTACAGCAATTGATGGTGATGAGCGTGGAATTACCTTAGAAGTCCCAAACGTTTTTGTCAGCGATTATCTTCTTGCTAATTACAAAAAGGAACTTTCGATGTTTCTTCCCTGTGATGGGCAAAAATCTCCATTAATTACCTTTGTAGTAGCTGAACCTATTCGTAAGGCTGAAATTAAAGAGTCTTCCCTTCCCCAAACTATACTTACTCCTGGATATGAACCACGGCAAAGTGTTCGACTAAATAAGGGCTACACCTTTTCTGACTTCATCGAGGGCCCATCAAATCAGTTTGTAAAATCAGCAGCATTAGGTGTTGCAAATAGACCAGGGCAATCTTACAATCCCCTCTTTATCCACGGTGGTGTAGGCCTTGGAAAGACTCATCTCTTACATAGCATTGGTCACGAAATTAACAAAACACATAAAAAACTTCGCGTACACTGCATCACCACAGAAGCTTTCATCAATGACCTTGTCGATAATTTAAGAAACAAGACAGTAGACAAAATGAAGCGTTTTTATCGCAACCTTGACATCTTACTTGTCGATGATATCCAGTTCTTACAAAGTAGACTCAATTTCGAAGAGGAGTTTTGTAATACATTTGAAGCACTAATAAATGACAATAAACAGATTGTCATCACAAGTGATAAACCACCAAGCCAATTGAAACTTTCAGAACGTTTAATCGCTCGCATGGAGTGGGGCCTTGTCGCTAACGTTGGAATTCCAGATCTAGAGACTCGTGTTGCTATTCTACAATACAAAGCCGAAAAAAAAGGGATCTATATCCCCAATAAAGTAGCGTTTTTTATCGCAGAGCACATCTTCAATAACGTCAGGCAACTAGAAGGGGCAATTAACCGCCTTGGCGCCTATTGCGGCCTAATGGGCATTGAAGTGACACAAGAAATTGTAGAAAAAACATTAAGCGAGCTCTTCTCCTTTGCTCCAAAAAAGAAAGTGACCGTAGAAAAAATCTTACAAAGCGTTTCCTCAATGTTCAATGTACGTGTCCAAGATCTAAAGGGAAATTCCCGTGCTAAAGAGATCGCCTTTCCTCGACAAGTAGCAATGTATCTAGCAAAAGAGATGATCAACGAATCCCTAATGAAAGTTGCCTCCTCTTTTGGAGGAAAGACACACTCCACTCTCCTACATTCATGGAATAAAATCAAAAAACAGCTAGAAACTGATGAAACTCTACGTCGTCAAATTCAAATGACACAGCAAGATCTTGAATCTTAACCACTTAAGATAATTTCCTTTCCTTCCTTTATACTCTTATAAAAGGTGGAAAGATGGAAAAAGGGTATGATCACAAAGAAGCAATAGCCTGTATGGCGTTTAATAACGCTGTATACAATGACTATCGTGGGATTTGGGCTGAAGCCCCCGATCATAATAATTTCAAAGTTGTATTAGATGGTAATGAAAGTTATGGCTATACCCTCTCAATCAGGGGAACAGATCTATCAAAAGTGAAGGATTTGATTTTAGATATCGAAGTGTTTAAGAAAATGCATTTTCCAATTAAAATGGAGACAGGGTTGTTAAAGCCACGTATATCTCATGGACTTACCCAAATGTTTGAGGAATTAACACCGAATTTAGCAAAGCGTTTAGAGACTCTTGCTGAAAGAAGTGATTTAACAATCACAGGGCATAGTGAGGGAGGAGCAGCAGCGCCCTTATTTGCCTTATGGATTGAGGCAACATTTCCAAAAAAATTTAACATCAAGTCTTATGCCTTTGCACCACCATCGATTGGAAATAAAGATTTTGATACTCTTGTACAGCAATATATTCCTTATGGGGTATACAGAGTTATTAATCCTTGTGATACCATCCCCTATTTTTTTATAGACATAAAGGCTCTTATAAGCTCTAACACTCCAAAAAGAATTCCTATCCTTCTTAAACTTGTGTTTTACAGCATCTATTTCCTTCTAAAGTTTCGAGGGATTGTTTATGCTCATACAGGAGTGACAGTAGTACTAAGAAGGTTAAAAATAGATGATGGTGGATTTTCCCTCATCCCATTTAAAAGATATAACACTCTTGTTATAGCTCACCATAAGGGCACTTACTACTCAACCCTCCTTGAGTATTAGACAATAAGAATATAAGAGTTTTTACGAATTGGTTCCTTTAAAATGGGATCTTTTCTTCGGTGTAGGAGATAAAGAATTTTGTGGCCATCTTGAGGATGGCTCTTTTCTAGAAATTTTTTTAGGTGAGCAAGTTCTGGTTCACATTCAATTTGGGAAAACTTCCAACGTATTTTTACAAGCTGAATAAGAGCAAAAGATTGGATGATCTTTTGGTAGTCAGAACGATTTTTATGGAGAAAATCAGCACCTGTATCAAAGAGCAGGCATACATCCCCGCCCTTATAGGCGGCAATTTCAAAGCCTAAGAGGCATAATTCACATAAAAAGTTTTTGTGAGGGGTATGACATCGATGACAAAGCTTTGGAAAAAGGAGATTTTTTATGACCATCATTTTAAATGGACTTTTGGAGAAGAAATCGGTCCATCTAAAGAGATGACAAAAAGCTCTGCAAACTTAAACAGCACATATTGTTTCATACGAATATCGATATGTATATTGCCATCAAAATCGATAAATGATTGAGATTTATTCCATAGGTAGAAATACGACCTTCCCATATCACTATAGCTATTTTGCATCTTTAAGAAATTGAGCTTTCCGTCACCAACAAGAAAGTCTATCTCTCCTACAACAGGAATCATCAGCACAGGATCAAGGCCAATGCGTCCAATGATCTCCTTAGCCAAGCCAAAGACCGGATTAGTGCGTTTATCAAAAGAGTTGATAAATCGAACAGAGCCTTTCCCTGTTAAGCTAAAGAGGTCGCTCAAATCCCCCTTTAAATCACAAAATTCTAATCTCTCGATCATAAAAGGATTAGAGAGTTTATTTCTCTCCCCTTTTTTTGACATAAGGCAGGGGCGAAGATTTTCTATATCAAATTTTTTTGCCTCAAGATGACAGCCCAATTTACTTGCATCAAAAGTTGCAAGTTTACAGCTTGCCAACATAGAGCGATCTGCAATCGAAAAATCTTTTAGAGTACAGAGGCCATTTTCAATCTGTATTGTCCCGAACAAACTACTTAAACAACACCCTGCAAAATCAAAATCTGTACCTTTTATAAGCCCATCAAAGCAAAATCCATTTTTATAAGATAGATCTCCAATTACATCTATTCCCTCTCCAAGACTTAGCCTATCGACAAATTCTATCACCCCCTCAGGGAGAATTGGCTTCATCTTTTGTAAATCAAGGCTCATCTCTGCTGTAAAGGCATTTTCCTGGACATTATTTGTGGGAGTAAGATCAAATTTTATACCCAAAAGGTCCCCTTTCATCCGAAAAATCTCTACCTCTCCATCATAGCGTCCATCGACCTCTAACACCTTCTTATTATCCCTTCTCCCCTCTATTTTAAAGTTACATTTCTCATCGAGGAATAGATGCGAGTTAAGTTCTATATTTGATCCATACAATGGCAAATCACAATCGATAACAACGGCTTTTTTATTTCCCCTTACATGTACTGAGTCAACCTCAACTTCTCTACCTAGCAATAAAAATTTTTGCTTCCCAATATTTCCACTAAACCAAAAATCTTCTTGCAAAGGTAAAATATCAGCTTCAGCAGAAAACTCTACCTCCCCTTCAGGGACTTTTATCCCTAGCTTTTCAAACAGAATTTTGCTGCTTAATACACCCTTAACCCCATGGAGCGAAATTTTCTCTAAATGATTATGTAAACCAATAGATTTTGCATAGACCTCACAAAGTTTCTTGTCTTTCTCACTTACTGCAAACCTTCCCTCATGAATCATCCCTTTTTGATCATAGGTAAAAGAAAACTCCTCTAAAGAATCTATACTGATTCCAAAAGGATCGTCAAAAACAAAACCAGCCATTGCATTCCCTTTTAGAGATAGGGAATTTTGAACCTTTCCAGTAACACTTCCATTAAAGTATGACCGATCATCTTGATAACTTCCAACAAATGTAAATGTATCGCTATCTACCTTTAGGGAGGTGATGTCTAAAGAAATATCTTTATACGAAATTGCTCCTTTTTGAATGTGAATTGCCTCATCACTGATTCTTCCTGTACACCCTCCATCTCCACAAGTAATGGTAAAATCAGACCCTAACCCATCTAATACAAAATCAGACCCTGCATTTTTGCATGACAACAGATAGCGCCATTTATCGAAACTAAAATCACAGCGTAAATCATTGATATTTTGCTCACGAACAATTTGTGGGAAGCAAACATCTTTTAATGAGAGGTTCCAACTAAGAGATAGTTGTAACCCTTCTTTGAAATTGCACTTATGCGCATGGATATTTTCATCAAGAACATGGGTATACTCATTAAACACAGCTTCGTTCTCTCTAACATTTCCCGCAAAACGGGCAAGCTCGAGAGCAGAATTATGAAATGCAATATCAAAATCGATACCGCCATTTTTTGAAATATCAAATTTATTGCTTGTAACTCTAAGGGCAGGAATGTGCTCTCCTAACTCAAGATGTCCTTCTAAACCCCTTACCATCAAGAATTTATCTCCAGAACTTACTTTCAGCTCTGCATTTTCTAAGAAAAAATTCTGGCCTGCTAAAAGTTTTTTCTGCCCTTTTACTAAAGCAATATCTACAAACCAATTTCCATTCTTAAAATCCTGCTCATAATGAGCTGTTCCCTTAGCATCTTTTATCAATGAATGCTTTTCACGATAGGTGCAATTTTCCCCCTCTACATCCATATAAAATTTTTCAGGGGTATATCTACCAATAAAGGCATATTTTCCATCTACAGACCATCTAAATTCAAATATTTCATTTAAATAGGGGAATAAATTTCCAGAAAATTTCTTCGTTGAAAAATCAACACCCATATTTGTAGTGCAACAGTTAAAGAGCACCTCACTTGTATCACTGCCCTCTACAAAATGCACACTCCCTGAGCCAAAATACTCCCCACAGAGCTTATCCACCCTTGCTGTAAGCATAAGTTCTGTGCTGTAGAACTTTTCGACATCTTTAAACCACTTTAAAGCATCATTACCACTTGCTGATAAGACCACATCAAAAATAGGTGTATCCATCGACCCTTCGATAAACACCTTCCCTTTAATGCCGCCGATTTCAGTTGTAAGGTAGGTATCAATAAATTCTCCATCGCACACTGTTACATTGATCTTACCGTTTTCAAAATGATAGGGAGGGTGCCCTTCTCTTCCGATGATGACATCTCCCTCTTCTACCTTCATTTCCCAGCTTGTCAAAGCAATTGCCTTATCTTTAAAAAGGTCAATCTGACATTGCCCAGAAATTTTTTGTGCCTCGACCCTAATATCCCGTTTTTCTGAATAGACCCCTAAATCCTCACATAGCAAATTCTTTAAAGAAAAATCCTTAATCCCATCATACCCAATCTCCATCTGCAGATCCCCAGAATAGCGCCCCTTTGAAATCGTATAGTCTTTAAAACTTGGATCAAACAACCCAAGTCCCACCTGTAAAATCAACATTTGGCGCACTTCTAATGAATCTAATCGGGACTTAATAAAAAAAGTATCATCACTATGACTACAGATAACATTTACATGGGCCTGATGATCAAAAATTGGATCAAGCTGTAATGATAAATCTATCTCTAACCCTTTTTCATTTTTACTAATTGGCTTCCCTGCAAGCTGTATTGGTAACAAACGATCTCTATCTTCAATAAATCCAGAAATTTCCATAGCAGCTTCTTTAAAGGCATCCATCGTGATGTATCCAGATAAATCCTTAAATGAAAAACGGGCATCCCCTTTCTCATCAAAAACTGTAACCGCTCCTTTATCTACTGATGAGATGATTTTGATGTTTTCAATGATACTTTCCGTATCTAAAGCAATTGGATAGTTCATATCAACAAAGATACGGTCAAAAGAGGAGGTAATCCCGGCTACATCATTTGTAAACTCCCCTTCTAAACAGCTCATATGAATACGGGCATCTTTGATTGTATTTGTTGAGGAAACGGCAAAAAAAGCCCGTCCATCTAGCTTGCCATTTTTTATTCTCCAATCAGAAATTTTTCCCCCCATGAAAAAATCTGCAAATGCCTTATAAAAGGCAATACTGCTTTGCCTTGCCTCCACATCTACAATCCACTGATCTGCCCATAAAGATAGGTCAAGCTTCACCTGCCCTTCCCCTATTTTAGAAAAAACAATCTTTCCAAGTTTTTGCGGTGTGATTGACTTGCCAAGAGATACAGAGAGATCATGGCCAGGAATATGAATGACTCCACTTTTTATTTCTACCTGTAACAACGTAGATAAAATAGATCGCATCTGATCTGAAGATACAGAGCTTTTACCCCCTATTTTTTTCCCGAAAGTGACGTCTAAATCTTCTACTTCAAAATGATTGGATAAAGAGATACTTTCTAGCAGTGGTGCTCTACAAGAAATCTTCCCAATCTTACAACGTGGCCCCCCCTCTTTAGAACTCAAATTGATATCATGAAAGGCAATACCATGCTCTTGCAGAGAAATATAGGAATAGTTAAAATCCCAATCCCCATTCAAAGGGATTTTATGGGAGACATACTTTTTTAATGCAAAATGAAAAATCGATCCTTTGAACAAAACACAGGTTCCTACAAAACATAGCGATGCAAAGAGAAAGAACGAACGTTTCGATAGAAAAAGTTTTTTTGACATGGACGTTTTAAATTGGTATAATC
The DNA here is from genome assembly GCA_945897715.1 of Chlamydia trachomatis. Lineage (GTDB taxonomy): Bacteria > Chlamydiota > Chlamydiia > Chlamydiales > 2-12-FULL-49-11 > JAJACQ01. The sequence continues at coordinate 8,277 of CAMDFS010000017.1, read as the reverse complement.
TTATTTGACTAATATCATAATAGGGTTGTTAAATTAAATGAATTCCTTTTTATTTTCCCTTATCGAAACGACAAAATCCTTCCTTGGATCTTCTAGTAAACATCCTGAAAGCGCCCCCTACGTGCGCTCTTCTGTCAATATCAAGAGAGTTATGACAATTGTGGTAGTGGCCCTTTTACCGGCAACTTTTTTTGCAATTTTAAATTCTGGGATGCTAAAAGTGTTGTATAACCATGTGAATATCCCTCTCATGCAGGAATATATTACCGCTTCAACCTCCACCTTATCGTATTTTCAGTTTCTCTTTACCCATTTTTTTTCTTTTTTTTGGGAGGGGTGCATGCTTTTTATCCCCCAGCTCATCATCATCTACGCTACGGGGGGTTTAATTGAAATCTTCTTTGCATCACTAAAGCGAAAAGCCGCTTCAGAAGGTTTTTTTGTTACAGGACTTTTATTTGCCCTTATTTTACCCCCCACCCTCCCATATTGGATGACAATTTTTGGTGTGAGCGTTGGACTTATTCTTGGCAAAGAAATTTTTGGTGGAACGGGGATGAATATCTTCAACCCAGCACTCATCTGTCGATGTATTTTATACTTTTCTTTCCCAAGTTATATGACAGGCAATATCTGGGCAGGGAGCAATTCTTTTGTTACCTCTAAAAATCTCATCACGTACAACAAAGAGATCAATCCAAAATCCTATGATACGATCACCACTGCATCGTGTTTAAATATTAGTGAACTTCCCTCTACCATCTCCCGCCTGCAAATTGATGGCCTCTCCTTAGCTTTTAAAAACGATGTTGGGCTAAAAAAAGAGCTTGTTGAAAAGCTTTTTTCTTTTAACCCAAAACTGCACATTGATTCCCTCACCTCATCAGAGCTTATAGACTTTGTCACAAAAGGGCTAAACCTTCCTGAAGATCAACTAGAAAATGCCTTTCATTTTGGAAAACTTTTATATGGGATTGCCCCATACACTACAAGCAACCTCTATTTTGGAAATATTACAGGAAGTTTTGGTGAAACCTCCAAATTCGCCACACATATTGGAATGATCTTTTTGCTCCTTACTGGAATTATCTCTTTTAGAATTATTGCCCCAGCAATGCTTTCTGCCTTTTTAACAGCAGGATGCTTTTACCTTTTTGCGATGAGAGACCAACAGAGCCCTGCACACTTTGCACTCTTGCCCTATAAACACCTCATTATGGGAGGGCTCTCTTTTGGTATTGTTTTTATGGCAACAGATCCAGTCTCATCTCCCACCACCAAAATGGGACAAATTTTCTATGGAGGCATGATTGGAACCTTAACAATTTTAATCAGACTGATTAACCCTGCTTTTCCTGAAGGGGTGATGCTTGCAATTTTATTCGGAAATACCTTTGCTCCGCTTCTTGATAGAATTGCCCTTCGGTACAGAAAAAAAAGTTTTAATGGGAAAATAAGGCAGGCTACAACATGAAGGACATCAGAACCTACCTATTTATCATCATCATGTGCTCTATTTCAGCCCTCACCCTTTCTGTTGTATCTACAGCCTTAAAACCCACACAGATCCATGCACAAAACTCCTACAAAAATGCAGAGCTTTTAAAGGCAGCAGATTTACTACCAAAAACAGCTACCTATAAACAGATCCAAGAGATTTCGGAAAAGGAATTAACCCCCATGCTAACTGATGATCAGGGAAACATCTTTACTTTTGCAGAAAAGAATCTCGATTTAAATACCTATCTTGAAAAAGGAGAGACAACAGGGTATGCAACCATGCCTCTTAAACTCTTTTATCAAGTGAAAGGGGGCAAAGTGATCCTCCCTGTCAATGGCTTTGGCCTTTGGGATGCAATTTATGGATTTATTGGCATTGAAAAAAATGGTTTTACCATCACAGGCATCTCTTGGTATAGCCAAAAAGAGACCCCCGGCCTTGGTGGAGAGATCCAAAACCCCAAATGGCAAAAAAACTTTAAAGGAAAGTCCATTTTTCATGGGAAAAAACTGGAGACCTTTGGTTTACAATTTATTCCCATCCAGATGCTTGCCTTGTTACCTCCACAGGATCAAGATTACTCTATTGACGCCATCTCTGGTGCGACAATAACCACTGATGGGGTACAAAATGCCATCAAAAATTCTCTCTCTCCTTACATTCCACTACTTCGGACGATGCAGAAACGCTAATTTTCTCCATATCTTAATGTCATGTCTAGAAAGAAGAACTTCCTTTTTTATTTCTTTTGTCACAAGGACAAATCCAATATATTTCTTCACAAGTCTTGGCAAGTTTTTAAAGTCCCCTTGATGCATTACCTTACCAATAAGATTGGAAATTTTTTCGAACGTTTTTAATTTTGGAGATCCTGTAGCACTTAACATTTCCACAGCTTTGTGTCTACTTTCAGAACAATGATCAAGTAATTGTTGAGATTTGTTTAATGTAACAAAGCGTTTTTTAAATTTTGCAAGATCTTCTTCTGTTCTTCTTTCTTCCATTAGCTCTTTTTTTACACAACTTTTAATAGGAGAATGAATTATTTCAGTAATTTCAGGGGGTATGCACATAGCAATAAAATCTAAAGCCTCTTGCATAAAAAATTCTCTCTCCTCATCAACACCTACTTCTTCCTCTTCCTTTAAAGATTCTGATCCTCTTTCAGCCATTCTCATCTCATATCTACGCATACATGCTATACGTGAAACCGTTGAATCCATATTTTTTCTCCTTTTTATTAAATATTATTTTCAACTGACTTAGGGATAACTTTGACATCATAACCCTGATTTTTAGACATCCTGAGAACTTGCTCAAGAAATGCACCACTTACTTGATCAATTGTTAACATGGTATCTTGATGAGCATAGCGTTGCAAAATTTTATCAAAAATGTTTTTTAATAAATTCTTCTTATCTGTTTCAAATAGTGTAGTTCTATCTATTGCAATAAATTGCTCTGCTTTATAGGCTAAAAACCCCTCTGATTGAATTTGCTTTTCTTTACATTCTTGATGAATACGTGCAAAATTATCTTTATAAACAGAAATTGCAATAGCTATGAGTTGTGAAATATTGCTATGAGATTTAGACTGCACAAACTTTCTAGCTTCTTTTGTTATTTTCGGCTTTAATTGAAGTAAATTACAATCGATTACTTCTTGTATATTTTTTAGCTTGCTCTTGTTAACATTTAATGAACCGATATCCTCTTCAATTACATCATAAATATGTTGAACCCAGATTTGCTCCGTTTTTTTTTCAATCTCTTCATTATCACGAGTTTGAAGCCTTCTCATGAGGTTTTCAAATTCTTTTTCAGAACACTGTAATGGATTACCACGAAACTCTATTATTGGAATCACTCTATTTCTCCCTATTTTAGCGAAATAGTATGCATGAGGACTGCATTAAGATCAATTAGTTCCTTTTATTAAAAAATGTGTTATGTTTCAGATATGGGAAAAATCTCTGCCAAAAAAGCTTTTTTCACCCCGATCTGGAAAGATAATCAGATTCTTGTAGCAATCCTTGGCATTTGCTCCGCACTTGCTGTAACAATTCAGATGCAGACAGCAATAGTTATGGCAATTGCTGTAATTTTTGTCACAAGCCTTTCTTCCTTATTTGTTTCTTTAATTCGAAAAGTGACTCCCGATAGTGTTCGGATGATTGCCCAACTTGTGGTTATCTCCACTTTTGTGATCATTGTCGATCAGTTCTTAAAAGCCTATTTTTTCAATTTGTCACGCACTCTTTCTGTATTTATTGGACTAATCATTACTAACTGCATCGTGATGGGTAGATGTGAGTCTTTTGCTCGGCATCAATTGCCTTTGGTTGCCTTTTTAGATGGCGCTGGGGCCGCTACCGGCTACGGAATTATCCTTATTGCAGTGAGCTTTTTAAGAGAGCTTTTTGGATTCGGTTCAGTGCTCGGATTTAAAGTGCTTCCCGCTTGTATTTATGCAACTGCAGATCACCCCTCTTATTATGTGAACAATAACCTCATGACCTTAGCGCCTTCAGCATTTTTCATCCTTGGACTTTTCATCTGGTTGACCAACTATTTTTCAAAATCCCACCCTTAAAAAGTATTAATCTAGACTTGCTACAATATTATGAAGTGGATCATGCTCATGATTTATAGGCTGAGCAGCTTTAGACATTACACTTACTAATCTATCGACATAATCTCTAAACGCTTCTTCCATATAATAAAAATTTCCAAACTTAGGTTCTCTTTCTTCATTTCCCATATATTCCTCACATAGAGCTCTATATTTCTCCTCAAGTTTTAAAAGATGTTTAGGAAGAAACCCTTTTCCTTGAATATACTCTTCGATTGCATCAGCTGCATGAAGCTGCGAACCCATAATAAATGCTGCTCTATCTTCAATAATTGCGTGGGTAAACACTATTTTAAATTGCCCTTGATGTAGCTGCACAATATCTCTTGCATTCACATTTTTTTCTTCTTTTTGATTAAAAAATTTGATTATCGAATCATCTATAAATATACGCAAATCATTTAAAAATATTTTTTCACTATTCTTTAATGCTTCAGTATAATCTAAAAATAGATTCGGTTCATCCAATCAAGAATGTTCCAAGTCGTCTATTAATTTCTCTATTTTTTGTTCAATAAATTCATCAATTTTCTTATAAAATGAAGCTAACCTTATATCATAGGGTAATTTCACTTGTTTTATTCCTGAAAAGGCTGCCTGAACTGCACTTCCATAAAAATTTCTTTTAGAAAATTTTTCTTGAGGTTTTCCTCTTTCTGTATCGGCAATTTTATTAAGTCTTTTCTCTTCTGCTACTCTTTTTGCCTTTCTTTGTTTTTTTGCTTTTTTTAATTTTTTTTCATGTTCTTTTTTATGTTGTTTTTTTAATGCTAACTTTTCGAGAAATTTTTCTCCACCTTGTGCAGCTTGAGCGGCTATTTTAGGAAATATTTTCCTTGCTGTCTCTTCAATTTTCTCCAAAAGATAGAAAGAACGATGGGGTTTTGCCTCTTTAAGCCTCCGACAATCTAAAGATTGGAAAGAATTCATATCATCTAAGACTGATCTTGGACTATCTGATAAATTTAACAAAATCATAGGTAAACTCCTGTTTTTTTACAAAAATGATAAAGAATCTGTCTATTTAAATAAAGAACAAAAACATGATTGTCTCAATAATAAAAAAAGTTTAATATAAATAAAATTGAAGGATTTTTATGTGGTTAGGAAATTACACTATTGTCTCTCTCATTGGAATTTTTATTCAATCCCTGTTTATTCAAAACATTCTTTTGTTTTATTTTTTAGGGATGTGCTCTTACCTTGCCTGCTCCACTAAGTTAAAGACAGCAAATGGCCTTGGCTTTGCCGTCTTTATCGTCATTACTTGTTCTGGGACCATCAATTGGTTTGTACATAGATTTATTACGGGAAAAAATGCCCTTGCCTTTCTCCCATTTTCTCAAGTTATTCAGCTTGAGTACCTTGAGTTTATTATTTTTATAGCCACCATTGCTGCATTTGTGCAAATTCTTGAAGTTATTTTGGAAAACCTCTTTCCCCCGCTTTACCGGGCCCTTGGGGTATATTTACCACTGATTACTGTGAACTGCGCTATTTTGGGGGCCTCATTATTTAGTGTAGTGAGAGACTACCCCCTTATTCCAAACATTTTGTTTTGCGCTGGTACTGGCCTTGGTTGGTACCTTGCAATTGTCCTGATTGCCTCTATTCGAGAGAAGCTGACCTATAGTGAAATTCACCCTGACCTAAAAGGGATGGGAATTACATTTATTTCTACTGGATTTATTGCCCTGGCCTTTATGGCTTTTTCTGGCATGAACATAACAAAATAATCTTTCCTTAAAAATTTCTATACAAAAAAAATATAAATTGCTATGCTATTTTTTTTAAAGGAGCTTTTTATGCAAGAAATCATACCCATGTCAACTCAACCTAATGATCAAACATTTATTGTAACAAGAAGGCAAAGCAATAGAAGATACTCTGTAAGTATACCTAAAATGATCGGGATTAAAAAAAGCATGAATGCCGCAATCCTTTCTGTTTCTATTTCTTCTACACAAATATTTTGTAGCGCATTAAATCATCGTGTTTGTTTACCCTATGGAGACAAAAGAGAGGTCCTTTTCTATCAAATTCCCAATAAAGGGAAAGAAATCGCAATAGCTATCTTTGACTTGGATGAGTTTAAAGCAGACCAAACAATTGCTATCCCTTGTGACGCCTTCGACTCTATTGCTGCACGTTTTTATTCTGATTGTGAATATGTAGGTGAGCTTTTTCTACATAAATTAACAAAAGACAATTTGAAAAATTTCGCTTTAAGAATTTCAATGAGTGTTGGCAATATTTTACTCACTATGGCTAATTCCCCTACCTAATTTTACTTGGAGAGACATTTATGAGGAGTATTAATTTTTATAATCTTCTAGTAAGTGGTACTGATCTATTTTATTGGGTTTGATATGCAGTAGCCAGCCTTTACCTTCAGGGTCTTCATTTAAGTGATGTAAATTTTTGAGTAACGAGGTATTGATTTCTATGATTTCCCCTGAGATGGGCGCGTAGGTATCAATTGCAGACTTTGTCGATTCTAGGACTAAAATGGGATGACCTTTTTCGATGATTTGCCCTTTTTTAGGAAAGTGGATATGGACAATTTCGCCAATTTCTTTTTGTGCTTTTGAGGTGATCCCTATTTTTACCAATTCTTGGATTAAAAGGAGCCATTCATAGGTATCTGTAATTTTCATTGTGGGATTTCCTGTTTGAATCGTTCGATGGCGATCATGTTATCTTTTTCAAAATGTGCTATGAGATCTTTATAGACCGCATTTTGAGCTTCTTTAGTTATTTCAAGTTTTATATTGTCTGCATATTTTTCAATTTTTTTATCATCAAATTTGTACGCTAACAATTCGATGTAGTAAGCAAGGCCGTTGTTAAATGAGGCGACAGCAGAGAGGTCGCCAGCCTTCATTTGAAAATAAGACTCTAATGCAAACTCTTTTGTGTTACCAACTCTTGAGATGACATCCTTTTTCTCAGTGATACTAAATTGATTTAAGAGAGGATGATCTTGAGTGTTAAGGCTCCCCTCTTTTTGAGCGTTTAATCTTTTTTCGCTATGGGCTGCATAGAATTTCTTTTCACTAATGGCCTTTTCAATTGCCTCAAAAACTTCTTTTCCAGCAAGATTTGTTAATAACGTTTTTAAAAGCTCAACTCTTTTTTCTTCCTCTACCTCAGAGCCATTATTTAGGGCTTTAAGCTTTGCATTGACCAATTCTGTTAAATATCGGTTTTTCTTAGCAAAATCAAACGTTGCAAACTCTAACTCTTGAGGTTTCTCTAATAACATCACACGAAAGAATTGATCCCCATCTTGAGTATAGCAAGATAGTTCCTCATTTATGGAGAGGTTGTCTATCTCATTTACTAGGAGCTTATCATTGAAATTCTTTCCAAAGAGTGTGGAAGGGACAAGCTTATTATACCCATATACTCCTTTGAGAAGCTCTTGGATCTCTAGCTCTTTTCTAATCAAGTCATGATCTCCGGCAACAATTTCTAGTCGAGAAAATTGATCCACTTTATCTGTTTGTTCTTTTTCTAAATTTTTTATAAAGGCAAATCTATTTTCTTTAGCAAGATTACTATCGAAGGAGAAGTTTTTAGAAATTTTTTCCCAGCCATCATTGCTCACTTGATAGTTTGAAATTTCCTTTAATGAGATGGTATCTGCCACTTGATTTTTTGATCTTGAAGCAACTTTTATGCTATAGTTTTTGACACTTAATTCAGGAGTTTTTTCAAGGAGAGTTTTTTGGTCATATGGAGCTTTTGGAACTGATAGAAATCCGTCTTTGTCGCCTAATGCTTCTAGATAGCAATCTAACTCTAATGCGCTCTCTATTGACCTGACATTAATGTTTGGATGATCCTGAATGATTTTAGCATGTAGGTTTTCTACACTGTCATTATATAGTTTTTTGACGACCATTTTATCTATTAAAATGCTTCCGTCGACATCTGCTAACATCTTGTCAAAAGTGATAGTATCAGAAGCTGCGATGACTAAATCTTTTTTAGACAAGCCTAGGGCAATTCTAAATTGCTCCTGTAGATTTTCTAAAGCAGAATCACTCTCTATATTTGGATATTTTTTCAGCAATGTCTCTGCTGAAAGCCTTCCTATTATTCCACTTGCCTCTTCATACGAGGTGCTATACCCATGCTC
>CAMDFS010000016.1 GCA_945897715.1 Chlamydia trachomatis | reverse complement strand
AACTTTTCAGATATGGGCGAGGGGATTGCGAAAAAATATTCACAAAGGACCCTTTTGATTGGTATTTATAATGCAACAATTAACGCATTTGCTGATTCAGGTAGGGCAGGTATGGAATATTTTGGATACCTAACTAAGAGTATAAGAATCCTTAAGTGCTTTAACGAAACTATGTTGGAAAAGATCGAAAGATACAATCCTAAAGCTTACGCAATGCATATTGCTCATAGTGAAGCGGGGCTTATTTACGCAAGAGCTTTTGAAAGATCTTCAAAAAAAGAACAGGAAAGAATGCAGAAGTATATGGCTGTTTTAGGCGTCGGTAGTGCCCGGCCTATCAAAGATGAATACACAAAATTTTCTTTAAATATTTATTCTAAGAGGGACTTTATTACAGGACTTGCGGGCTTGCTTTTAACTAGTGGTTGTAATATAAAGTGGTACGATTCAACGGCTACCAGCGATCAAAAGATGCTTGGCTTTATTGATCACAGTTTTGCTGGAAATACTTATAGCACTGGTTTGGATGAATTTATAAACGAGTGTCAAGAGAATCATGGGGGATTTCATGAAGTTTATCAAAGGTAGCTTTTTACTAGTAGTAAGCCTTGTATGGGCGGGGGAAATAGTTGTGGATGCACCAAAAGAGATCACAAAAGAGTGGGAAACAAAAGTCTTTGGGATCAAATATGGAGTCACAGAACTAGATAAGGCTGTTCATGAAATGGTTGAGGGGCTCGTTGATGAGACATTTGATCAGGCATTTTTTGAGCGAATTAAAGAAGCTATAAAAAATAATCCAAAAGGGGAAGGATTATATACTGAATATTGGCAAAATGGTGTGTTAAAAGCAAAACTACCTTATAAAGACGGAAAAGCAAATGGTCATATTCATGGTTGGTATGATAATGGACTGGATGCTTTTAAGGGTCATTTTAAAGAAGGGTTAAAACAAGGGGTCCATATTACTTTTTTTAGAATAGAGCCAAGTGGGCATGTAAATAAAGCCCGTCTTCTCACATATGATGAAAAAGGGCAGCTTGATGGAAATGCAACTCGAGATCATAAAATAAAAGGTTTGTGGATTGCTGCTGACTATGAAAATGGTAAACTCAATGGTGCTCTAGAGGGGTGGGATCTAGATGGAAAATATTTTCTTTCCGCAAATTACAAAAAAGGTTTTTTACAAAAAAAACCTCCACTTCCACCAGGAAAAAGAAAGATGCCTAAGAGAACGATGGCTCCTGCTTACGTTCATGAAGTGACTAACACGTTCTTAAAAATTGCGAAAAAGGAATTTGGAGCAACTTGCAGCGGATCGGGGGGGGGGCTCCCCTTTGATGTGGAAGCTATTACTGTTTATCTGCATATTAAAAAGAAAGGAACAGTGGAAGAAGGGAGAGATCTGTTTTTAAAATTAACCGACAGATTTGTAGAAGTAGTTAATCAACACGAAAAACTACGGCCATATTTAAGAGAATATCCATTTACCCCATTTCGAGCTAACATTCTTCTTTGCTTTTGTGATGAAAAGGGACTTGTACATACAGATGGTAGTGTTGCTTATGTGATCATACGAAAAGATAAACAAATCTGTTATAAAGCTTCTAAACCAGATAAAAGTTTTAATGACAAGTATATATTTTTAGAACCTTATGAAGAGGCTCTTAAAATTGTGAGATCCAAGGATCAAAAATTATAACTCCTCAAAAACTCATCAATGGTAGCTTTTTACTAGCAGTAAGCCTTGTATGGGCGGGAGAAATAGTTGTGGATCTAGTAAAAATCTTTGTGTCATATAGGGGGTCACATGTTTTTAATTTTATTATTCTAATATCTTTTTTACTCTTTTTTAATTGACTAATATCTACTGTAATTTTATAGTATTTGCATTTTAATATCGTTAATATAAATTAAACAAAGGAGTTTATTATGTACGGCACTAATCCATTACCACCAGAGCCATCACCAAACCAATCAAGAGATTTCACAGAAATACCACAAGCTCTTAACGTAAGGGAGCCAAATGTTTTTAGAGTAAGGCATTTTGAAGGACGATGTCTACTTATAACAACAATAATCAGTCTAACTGTAACAATTGCTTTAGCTTTTATAGCAGCATCCTTTTATAATAACCAGGAGAATGGTGCTGGTATGTTTATTGTTCTGTGTTCCGTAGGTTTTGGTGTAGGAAGTCTGGCCTGTGCTTTCCCCCTAATCCGTCAAGCCTGTGGAATAGATCAAGCACAAACAAATCAAGAGCGTTTAATTGTTTAATAGGCTCACTTCAATTTCTGAATCCTTTAACTAATAAGAGTTGAAAGTATTACTTATATAGATTATTCTTAAGGTATGCTTTTACTTTTTTTACACTGGCTACAAAGTATAGATATTGCAATTCCGCATGTGTTTTTTTATACCACATTCAGAATGCTTATGGCAGCAATAACAAGTTTCACTCTAACTTTAGCTGTGGGAAAAGTATTTATTGCAAAGCTTGTTTCGATGAAAATAGGTCATAAAGTAAGAGTTGCTGAAGTTACTGCCCTTGCTGGAAGCTATTCTAAAGGAGCAGAGATTCCTTCAATGGGAGGCATCTTGTTCATATTCTCAATGATCTTTTCCAATTTCTTATGGATGGATATTAAAAGCCCCTTTACCATTTTATTCTCTTTTACCCTTCTCTCTATTGGCTCTATAGGTTTTCTTGATGATTATTGTAAAATGAAAATAATAGGGATTTCTGCTCGGTTTAAATTCTTCATGCAGTTGCTAACCATGTTTTTTATTGCCCTATATTTACATAGTGAAACAGTATTTTCTGTCATTAATGATGTAATGAGTTTCATCACCCCTCAAATCAAAGGAAGTGGGCAAGAGGGAAGTTTCCCTCTCTTCATGAAATATATCTATTTTCCCTTTTTCAAAAACCCTTTGATTTTTAGTTCAGCCCTTATATTAATTCCATTTACGATGTTTGTCATAATAGGGTCATCAAATGCGGTGAATTTAACCGATGGCCTTGACGGGCTTGCTACAGGGTGCATGCTCCTTGTTGCGGCAGTTTTTGCTATCATTGCATTTGTATCCAATCATTACGTGGTGGCAGATTATTTAAATATCCTTTACATAGAAGGGGCAGGGCAAATTGCCATCTTTTTATTCTCCATGATTGGCGCCTTATTAGGCTTTTTGTGGTTTAATAGCTATCCAGCACAAGTGTTTATGGGTGATACAGGCTCTCTTGCACTCGGTGCATCAATTGCCCTATCGGCAATATTGTTGAGAAGAGAATTTTTATTTGCTATTGTTGGGGGAATTTTTGTCCTCGAAACAATGTCTGTTATTTTGCAGGTGTTTTGGTTCAGATTTTTTCACAAACGGCTCTTTTTATGTTCCCCCATCCATCACCATTTTCAGATCAAAGGGTGGCACGAAAGTAAAATTGTGATACGATTTTGGATGATAGGGTTGATTTTAGCTTTAATCGGACTTGCGTCCTTAAAAATGCAGTGAGACTATGGAAAATGTTCTTGTAATAGGTAAAGGGGTAAGTGGAATTTCAGCCACAAGGCTGTTAAGGGAAAAGGGATTCTCTGTCCATGTAATGAATACGGATGAAGACCTTCCAAATAGTCAATTTAGCTTTGCAGTGGTCTCTCCCGGCATAAGTATAAGGCTTCCTTTTGTCCAAGAGGTAGCAAAAAAAATGGAAGTGATAGCTGAAGTTGAGCTTGCCTTTAGATATACAAAATGTAAGATGATAGGTGTCACAGGAACCAATGGAAAAAGCTCTTTAGTCACCTATTTAGGCCATATGTTAGATGCAAAAGTATGTGGAAATATCGGGATTCCTGCCTGTGATATATTACCCTACCTTACAGAAGATCAGTGGGCAATAGTTGAGCTAAGCTCATTTCAATTACAACTAATGAGCAGTAAAAAATTAGACTGCGCTATCTTATTAAAGGTTACTGACAATCACCTAGATATCCATATAGACTTTGAGGAGTATTATCAGGCAAAACTTTCCATCAGATCTCTTGTAAAAGATGGGGGGATATGTCTAGTTGAAAAAGAAGGGGATTTTGCTCCAATAAAGTACTTTTTTGGCCCTGTTGCTGAAATGATACGTAAGGTACAGGAACGCTTTGGTGGAAACATGCAAAAAGCAGATCAAGAGTTCATCCCTCTGCCTCATCGATTAGAATTTGTCACAGAAAGAAATGGTGTAGTCATCATTGATGATAGCAAGGCAACAAATCCTGCCGCAACATCTTATGCTGTACAAAATGTAAAAGGACCCATACTATTAATTGCTGGGGGAAGTAATAAAAATAGTAACTTCTCAGTATGGAATAACTCTTTCAAAGGGAAAGTAAAAGTAATCATTTGTTATGGACATTCTGCAGAAAATATTAAAAAAGCATTGCAGAGCAATTTTGTTGTCTATACAGTACATAAGATGGAAGAGGCAGTTTCTAAGGGGTTATCTTTAGCAACTCTCGGAGATACGTTATTATTCTCCCCAGGTTGTGCAAGTTTTGATCAATTTTCAGGGTTTGCTGAACGGGGTGAAGTGTTTAAAAGGGAAGTGTTGATATGAACAGAAAAGAAATCATTGTGTTTTCAGTATTTGTAAATACTGGGTTGTTAATAGCACTATTCATATTTGCTTTAAGACCTACTTTGAAAGGGGAGATGAACTTAGACTCTCATGAAGTGGTCATGGTACATGAGTCAAAAAATATAGAAACACCAAAAAGCAGTGATCTTGATCAAGTAGATCAAATATTAAAAGAGTATATTGCAAAAGCTGACCATCCAGCAAAACCTCTCCCAGAGCCGACACCTTCAGAAGAAGCTCATTCAATGGACTCTTTACCCACAGAAGAGACTCATACAATTGAAGTGATTGTAAGAGGAGGTGATGTGCTTGAAAAAATTGCAAAACGTCATCATACAACTGTCGAAGAGATCATGTTTTTAAACAAAATGAAAAGCACAAAGCTTCGCATCGGACAGATTTTATTTGTAAAAGAAAATACCCGTAAAAAAATGCAGGTAACAAAAGCAGTCTCCACTCCAATGAAAGAAATAGAACAAAAATACTATACGGTGAAAACTGGCGACAGCCCTTGGACAATTGCAATTAAGAACCATATCAAAGTATCAGAACTTTTAGAATTAAATGATTTGAACGAGGCAAGAGCTAAGAAGATTAAGCCTGGAGACAAACTACGGATTAGATAGATCATGAGAACAGTGTCCTTTATAATTCTAGGCGTTGCTGCCCTCATTTGTCTTGGGTTATTGATGGTCTTTAACACTACTTCGGCAGAAATTATTGATAAAGGTGTAGTAACTTACATCCCCTTACTAAAACAAACGATGTATATCTCTTTTGGAATAGGAATTGGAGTATTATGTTATTTTATCGGGTATGAATTTTTTTTACACAGAGGAAAGCTAATCTACGCCTTCCTAATTTTTTTGCTTATCGCAGTATTTCTTCCAAAAATTGGATCTTGTGTAAATGGTTCTTCTCGATGGATCAATATATTCGGTCTATCACTGCAACCATCAGAATTTATGAAGGTGGGTTTTCCTATTTTCTATCTCTATCTTCTTAAAACTGCCGATAATACTGTTTCTTTCAAACGATTCTGTGTTTGGCTAATGTTTTTAGTATTGCCCATTTGTTTAATTATCATGGAACCTGATAATGGAACGGCGTTTATCTTAATTGTGACCATGATTTTGCTTTTCTTTATCACAAAGATCAAACTTCGTTACTGGGCAATTCCTACAGGATTTTTTTTGATGGTGATGTTATCAACTGCCTTAAGCATGCCCCATGTAACAGCAAGGATCACCTCCTACTTAAATCCTGAGAGTGATATTTTAGGAAAAGGGCATCAAGCTTATCAAGCAAAAATTGCAGCAGGATGTGGGTCTTTTTTTGGAAAGGGATTAGGTGAGAGCATGCAAAAATATCACTACCTTCCAGAGGCAAGAAGTGATTATATTGCGGCAATCTTTGCCGAAGAGTTTGGGTTTGTAGGGATATTTATCCTGGTTTCTCTCTATTCATTGGTTGCAGCCCTGGGATCGTATGTTGCTTTTGCAACTAAAGACATGTATGCGCATTTTCTTGTAATCACCTATACATTTATTATTTCTTTTGGGGCATTTCTGAATTTAGGCATTGTATCAGGGATGCTACCGAGTAAAGGGACCAATTTGCCCTTTTTTAGTTTAGGAGGATCGTCATTTTTATCGAATTTATTGATGATAGCAATTATCCTTAGCGTTCACAAAAAAACTTGCGCAACAGAAAAAAAATTTCTAGGAGGGTTTGCATGACGGAGTATATGCATGGGGAAGAAAGTGTCGCCTTTGCTGTCGGTGGGACAGGCGGTCACGTCCTTCCAGCTTTACATATTGCTAGAAAGCTTCCTGGAGAGGGGAAACGCATTTTAATAGGGGTTGGAATCTGTGAAAATCCCTTTGTTTCTCAAAAGGAATTTAAGCGCTTTAATGTCCTTGGAAAAAACTTTTCCGGCGGCATCATTTCAGGTTTTTTTAAGATTTTGAAAGGGACTTCTCAAGCAGTAAAGATATTAAAAAAAGAAGAGGCAACTCACGTTATTGGAATGGGTGGGTTTCATAGTTTTCCTGTTTTATTAGCGGCAGTGTATCTACGACTTCCAATCACCCTCTATGAGCCAAATTTAATTCCTGGAAAAGTGAATAAGTTTTTCTCATTTTTTTCAAAAAGAACGCTTATTTTATTCGAGGATGTCCAGAAGCATTTGTATGGGAGTGTAAAGCTTCTCCATTTATCTCAAAATCCTCAAGAACAAAAGCAGCTCCCTTCTAAAAAGCTTTTACGTAAAGAATTTGGTCTTGATGAGGATGTCACAACAATTTTAATATTTGGGGGCTCTAAGGGCGCTAAATCGATCAACACTCTTCTTAACGATACTTTAGCTTATATAAAAGGAGAGATCCAGGTGATCCATTTAACTGGGCTCCACGAAGGAGTTAAAGAAATCTACGAAAAGCATGGGATAAAAGCTTTTGTGACTACATTTTTTAAAGATATGGACAGAGCGTGGGAGGCTGCAGATTTTGCAATATGTAGGGCAGGGGCAAGTACTATTAAAGAGGCTTTGATTTCACGTACCCCAACCATTTTAATCCCATATCCACATGCGGTGAATAACCATCAAGGGCACAATGCCATGTTTATGCAAAATGTGGTGGGGGCGGGAAAAATGTTGTTAGAAAAAGAGATATCAACAGAAAAGCTTGCGGATTTGCTCAAAGAATTTTTTTCCCAAGGAGGGAGAGAAAAAATGCAGGAGAATATTGATAAATACTTAGCAAGTCGAAAAGGGGAATACATAGATGAAATTTTGCTCTGAAAAGCTATTTGAAAAGGATTTAGAACAAGGGGTCCATTTAGCAGGGATTGGCGGTGTGGGAATGACAGCCCTTGCTGAAATGCTCCTTGATTTAGGAATAGAGGTCACAGGAAGCGATACTGCTGCCTCAAAAAATGTAGATCGATTAAAAGCTTTGGGGGTAAAAATTTATTCCACCCATGAAGAGAAGCATGTGGAAAATAAATTACTTTGTAGAACTCGAGCAGTAAAAGATCATAATCCAGAAGTTCTTGCAGCAAAAAAAGCAGTCTTTAGAAGTACGCTCCTTGCATACTTGGCAAAAGGAAAAAAGCAACTTGTGGTAACGGGCTCTCATGGAAAGACAACAACTTCGGCTTTGCTATCCCATTGCATGGTAAGGTGTGGTTTTAACCCCTCATTTGCCGTTGGTGGACTCTGTCCAAGTTTAGATCGTTATGGGAGGATTTCTGAAGGAGAGTATTTTATCCTCGAAGGGGATGAAAGTGATGGCTCTCATTTGAAAACAGACCCATTTGGCGCAATTTTAACAAGTTGTGATGTCGACCATTTAGCATTTTGGAAAAATGGTGAGGCGCTCCATGAATCCTACAAAAAATTTGCTTCAATGGTTAAATCTAAAAAAAACTTTCTCTATTATGGAGAGGATCCATACCTAAAGACATTTGAAGTGGGTGGAAAAAGCTACGGTTTAAATAAGGATTTTGATTATTTTGCAACAAACATCCATCTAGATACTACTCAAAGCACTTTTACTATCGGGGGAAAAGAACTTTCATTCCCCATGTTTGGAGAGTATAATATAAAAAATGCCATTGCAGTCTATGGGTTGTTAGATTCTTTAGGGGTTTCATCTGTGGATATAATCGAGGGATTTAAAACATTTAAGGGGGTTGTTCGTAGAATGGAGTATTTAGGAAAGAATATCTACTCTGATTACGCTCACCACCCCGAAGAAGTAAAATCTGTCCTTCATGCTCTATCAAAAGTTTCTGAGGATATTGCAATTGTATTTGAGCCACATAGGATTACTCGTTTCCAGGATGAACTGAATGGATTTTGCAAAGTCTTTAAAAATGTGGTCATAACAGATGTTTTTGAAGCAAGTGAAGATACTAAAGTGGATTCTTTGCCCCTTTTACAAGAGTTTTGTCTTCGTACAGGATCTGTCTACGTTTCGTTAGAGGGGATAAAAAACTATTTAAGTAACGAGAAAAAAAAGGTAGTTGCATTAACTGCTGGAAGTTTGGATAAAAAACTTAGAGAGTTTGTGGAAGAGGCATAGTGAAAAAGGGACTTTTGATCTATGCACTGCTTTTTTTAACTTTACTGGGTGCTTTTTTTCTTCAGAAATATAACGTGATAGTAGATAAACCCATTGTAAAAATTTCGCAACTCTCCTTGCAAAAAGAGGCTGTAAGTTCATTGTATTTAACAGAGCTTCTGGGCTTAAGTTATGATAAAACAATTTGTCGTGATGAGTTTGACTTAATAGAGGCAAGGGAAAATCTTTTATCCTCCCCATTAATTGATAATGCAGAGATCTCTTTTATCTCTCCTGACCATATTCAGGTCAAGTACTATCATGTAAATCCTGTCGCTTTGATCTCTGATTTTAAAAATGTAGGGATTGATAAGCATGGAAAATTGTTTCCAATTAGACCTTTTTTATCTCCAAGGGGGCTGCCAAAAGTCTTTTTAGGGTTAGAAGAGATCTATGAGGGGGATGACATCTTTGCTCTTAAAGAAAAAACAAGGTGGGAATTTGCGTTAAAGGTGCTTGAGGAACTACATGCTTTTAATTTAGAGGGAAATGTTAGTGGTATTGATGTTTCTAAAATTGAGGAGAAAAGTCTTGGGAAAAATGAGTTGATAATTTCTATCAACTATCCCCAGAGAAAAGATATTTTGAGGCTGTCGAAAAGAAACTATTTGAATGAAGTTTCTAATTATATTATACTTTGTAATACTTTAAAAAACGAGAGTGGAACTTTAATGATTGATTTTCGGTTTGAAGCGACAGCATTTATAGAGAAGTTCAAGTAAGGAAAGGGTCACAATGGAAGACTACATACAAATTCAATGGATAGCAGCAAATTTAGACGAGGCAAGAGGTATCTTAGAATTGCTACTTTCTCAGCGGTTAATTTGTTGTGGATCCATCTTTCCATCTGTAGAATCTTGGTATGTTTGGGAAGAAGAGGTAGTCACTGAGCAGGAGGTGAAGGTTGTTATGAAAACAATGGGTCATCATTTTGAAAAAATAGAATTGTTAATAAAAAAGAATCACACCTATGATATTCCTGAAATTCTAGTTTTTGCTATAGAAAATGGAAATGATCAATATCTTAAATGGATGTATGATCAGGTGATGAGATAAAAAAGGGGAATGTATGTTAGTAACAATAGATGAAAAAAAGAATGTAATAATTTTGCGATGTGAAGGGCGCCTTGATGCAACAACCTCTATTCAGCTAGAGAATGTTTTGAATCGAGAAATTGATAAAAAGCATATACATTTATTGATAGATTTTTCTGGAATTGAATATTTAAGCTCTGCAGGGATGCGTGTTTTGCTTTCGATGACAAAAAGATTGAAAGGAATGGACGGGTATTTTAAACTCTTTGCAATCCATGATGATGTAATGGAAATTATTCGTCTTGCTGGTTTTGAGTCGATTTTAAAAATATTTGCAAATGAGAGTCTTGCTCTTATATAGGAAGAAGCTGTGGTAAGAAATCTATATGATAAACCTATCCCAGAGCTGCAGAAAAAGAGAGGTTCTTTTCAAAAAAAGAAAAAGATGATTATCATTGCAGGACCTACTGCAGCTGGAAAGACTGAGGCGTCATTAATTATTGGTAAAGCAATTGGTGGTGAGATTGTTTCTGCAGATTCGTTGCAGTTATATAGAGGGACAGATATTGGAAGTGCTAAAGCAACCTCGGAAGAGAGAAAAAGTCTTCCTCATCATTTATTAGATGTTTGTGATATTAGAGAGTATTTTTCAGTGGTGAATTTTCATGATGAGGTAACTTCATCATGCCAAGAGATTTTTAATCATAATAGCACCCCGATTATTGTCGGTGGTGCAGGTTTTTATATTCATACAATTTTATATGGCCCTCCAAAAGGCCCTGCATCAGATCCAGTCCTTAGAAAAAGTTTAGAAGAGGATGTGGATCGATATGGGTTAGAGATGCTATTTGGTAAGCTAAAGAGCCTTGATCCTGATTATGCAGAGACAATTACTTCTTCCGATAGACATAAAATCATTAGAGCCCTTGAGATCATGGCCCTCACTGGAAAAAAAGTTTCTGAAATCCCTAAACCATCACGAGAGGATGCCCCACAAGATATCGATTTCAGATGTTGGTTTCTGCACCACCCTAAAGAGGTTTTATATACACGTATTGAAGACAGATGTGATAAGATGATTGATGATGGGCTCCTTGATGAGGTGGTGAGGTTAAAGGATGAGGGGCTTCTTAATAACCCTTCTGCAGCAAATGCGATCGGCTACAGGCAGGCTCTTGCTTTTTTAGAGACAAGGCAAACAGATGCTGATTGGGAAGTCTTTGTCCAAAACTTTAAAAAGGCCTCTAGGCATTATGCAAAACGTCAGTTTACTTGGTTTCGTAAGGAGCCTTTATTCAGATGGATTGATTTGTCCGCAGTTTCAATGGAAAAGGCATGTGAAATAATTATTTCAGATTTTGAAGAAAATTAACTTTTTTACTAACCTTACCTTGTTCTAACATGGAGAATATCAGCAACTTGAGCTGAACAAAGATTTTCTCAATAACTTTGAGGATTAGCTTTACACGGTCTAACTCATTCATACTCATATACATACCACTATTTCATCGCTAAGGTTTTGAAATCTTTGTTGAGCCAAAAGGGGACATTTCTAAAAAACGCCTACAATTTCTTAGAAATCCTTGAATATAAAGACAGAAAGTTATAATATATATATAATTAAATAATAATATACATAATTGAGGGATATATGAGTATAAGTCCAATAGGCCAAAATAGTTCTCCTGTTTTTCCTGAAGTAAAGGAAGACAAGAATTTTTTTACAGTATATAGAAATACTGGTAATTGTATTTGGAATGGAGTTGAGGATTACTTTGCAATCTATGACCTCAGTAACAGGTTTGACGTAAAAGGGGGTATGGTTCTATAAAAAGGTACTGAAGCTGATGAACATAATTCTGACCTTGATCTACCTTCAGTTCCAGCTTTTTTTGCTAAATTTTTTCATGTGCTTGCTCTTGTTATACTTTCCATTGTTACGGTAGTTCTTTTAATTATAAGAGAATGTTACAGAGCAAACTATGAAAAAACGGCGTCAGATAGAGAAATAAACCTCTTCAAAACGCAGGTTTGAAGGGCGCTTCAAGATTTAATAGCCTTTGCTTAAATTTACTAAATTATTGCTAGCTATCATTTTGTCTCTCCTGTATACTATTAGACATGAAAGAATTCAGCCAAAATGAGAGATTAAAATTCATTGTTAACCATCTTAGTGATAAAAAGGGGATAAATCCTCTTATTTTAGACGTAAGGGGCTTTTCTAATGTAACAGATTATTTAGTAATTGTTGATGGACTTGTAAATCGACATGTCTCTGCATTGGGATCAACACTTGCAAGAGAGATGAAAGAAAAATTTTCAGAAAGACCACTTCGATTAGAAGGTCTTGCTTCTGGAGAATGGATTCTTATCGAATATAGTGATATTATTGTCCATGTATTTATGCCAGGTTTGCGTGAAAGGTATGACCTTGAGCAACTTTGGAACGAAGGAAAACAAATAGAGTTGCAAACTATCTAATTTTTAGATTACACTTTATGTGTTATGAAAAAGAAAAAATGTGTAATCACTGGAATGGGTCTTGTTAGCTGCTTTGGTAGTGATAACAACCTCTATTATAAAAAACTTTTAGCAGGTGTTAGTGGTGTAAAGCCTTTCGAATTAGAAGTTTCTGGTCTACAAAATTTATTTGGAGCACCCGTTAGTGGTTTTGATGCAGAAGATTATCTTGATAAAAAACGTGCTCGACGTGCCGATCCTGTGATGGCATTTTCTATGGGGGCTGCAAAGCTTGCACTAGAAGATTCGGGGCTAAATCTCTCTGCAATTGATAAAAATCGTGCTGGAGTAATTATTGGTTCAGGAATTGGGGGCATGACAACTGCTTCAATGAATTTAATGACTGCCTATAATAAAAACTTTTCTCGAGTATCACCTTTTTTTATCCCACATTTACTTACTAATATGCCCGGAGCAATTGTCGGCATTGAATTTGGAATCACAGGTCCAAATTATTCCATTTCCACAGCCTGTGCAACAGCAAATTATAGCTTATTGGCTGCAAAACGTCATATTGAGAATGGAGAATGTGATGTAATGTTTGCCGGCGGTGCTGAAGCTGCTATGAATGAAGTTGCTTTTGCAGGATTTTCTGCTTTGCATGCCTTATCAAAATTATATACCAACCCAACTACTGCTTCAAGACCATTTTGCAAGACAAGAGATGGATTTGTGATGGGAGAGGGTGCTGCAGTATTTATTCTAGAAAGTGAAGAACATGCTTTAAAAAGAGGGGCAAAAATCTATGCAGAGTTTAGCGGCGGAGCATTAAATTCCGATGCACATCATATGACAAATCCTAAAGAGGATGGGTCAGGTGTTGCTGAGTGTATCCAATTAGCATTAAAAGATGCGGGATTAAACCCTGAGGATATAAATTATATTAATGCCCATGCAACCTCTACCCCATCTGGAGATGTCTGTGAATTAAAGGCTATCAAATCTGTATTTGGAAACAATCTAAATATTCCTAAAATAAATAGCACTAAATCGATGATAGGTCATGCCTTGGGAGCCTGTGGAGGGCTTGAGCTTGCTGCCATTTTAATGGCAATGCAAACTGGAAAACTTCACCCAACGATGAACATTACCCAAAGAGAAGAAGAGGCAGAGGGTTTTGATCTGGTAGATAATGGGGAAATTGACCATAAAGTTAAGCATGCAATCTCTAATTCTTTTGGATTTGGCGGGCACAATTCTGTAATAGTCATCTCTGAGTATTTGGGTTAACGATATTAAACCTCTTGCGTATTTATTCCATTTTATTTATAATCTATTTAAATTTACTAAAATAGGAGTAAAAAATGGCTTTTCAAACTTCTTCTTCTTATTATACCGGGTCAAGTGGTTGTGATTATCCATCAAGTAGAGGTAGTTGTCAACCAGTACCACTTATAATAGGAATAGTGCTTTTAGTAATAGCTATAATTTTAATTGTTGTAGTAAGCGTATTTGCTCCAACTTTATCTGTATTTGCTATTTGGCTATTATCAGTAACTATTGTTAAGGCTCTCATAGTTGGTGTGATCGCAACTTCACTTGGAATTTGTAGCAGATAAATCATTACCCTTATGGAGTAGAGACATTAGGAGCAGAAATAGGTTGTGTTTTTTGTTAGATCTTATCACAATGACTTTCATTCTAAAATGGAAATAATGGAGGGGTTATGAGTGTAATGATTGATACAATAGCAAAGAAAAGAGCTTGGATCAAAGAGATTGTTAGAGATATTGCGGCAGCATTTTGTGGAAGTATTGTCATTGCAATGGCAGCTCCTTTATCTTACCAATTACCATTTACTCTGATTCCACTTTCTATTCAACCTCATGTAGCGCTACTTGTTGCATTCTTATTAGGAAAAAGAGGTGGCCCAATAGCAGTAGCAATGTTTATAGCACAAGGTGCTATGGGAGCTCCAATATTTTCTGGAGGTGCTTTTGGATTAGCTAACTTACTTGGTCCAAGAGGCGGTTATCTTGCAGGGTACTTCATGGCAGCAATTTTTATCGGAAACTATAAACCCACAACCTACGTAAAGACATTCCTTCTCTTTACAGGTGCTAATGCCATCATCTACCTATTTGGCGCTTTCTGGTTATCAAGTTTTATTGGACCACTTAAATCTCTTTCTTTAGGTGTTCTTCCGTTTTTATTAGGCGATGCTATAAAACTTCTTATTATCACTAAAGTAGCAATGTTAAGTAGTTTCAACTCTACCTTTCAAAGAAAATTCTGAAGTCATGCTGGAAAATAAATATTTTTCTGCAACTTCTGAAATCATATTTGTGTTATTTGGAACATCCAAGGAAAATTCTTTAGAGAAATTAGTCTTTGTTCCTTCAGCTTGGGCTGGTAAAAATAGATTTTGATTTATTGGGTGCATCTTTACTCCTAAAAAAGTTGTATATAATTATCTTTAAAACAATATTTCATCAGAGTCAAGAATAATAATAAAAAGAGATGGGCAAAAGTTCCAAAATCTTGTATAGTAGAGACCAAAAAATAACTACGAGGTTTTCATCAATGATAAGAAGAATTTTAGGTAAAATTATTACTCTTAAGATAGATCTACTTTTGCGTTTACGGTATAAAATTATTGTCAAAGGCAAAGAGCATATCACTGATAAAAAGTTGCAAGAAAAAGGGGTGTTGATCCTTCCAAATCATCCAACTTTTGGGTTAGATCCATTTTTTGTAACAAAATTTTCTGGAAATAAGTTAGATATGATCCCTCTTGTGACAGAGAATTTTTTTCATGTGTTCATCCTAAGGTTGTTTATGTGGTGTACTCGAGCAAAGCCTGTGATGTCTTTTGATACAGCGGTAACTGATTATAAATTTAAAGAAACAGAGAAGCTTTATAATGAAGTTGTAGAGGAGTTAAAACAGGGGGAGAAGATCTTAATGTTTCCTGCAGGTGGCTTAAAAACGACAGCAAAAGAGAGGATTGGAGGCAGGTCGTTAGCTTATAAATTGATGCAAGATGCCCCTGATACCGAGCTTTTGCTCGTGAGGATTTCAGGTCTTTGGGGGAGTTCATTTTCTACTGCGCAGACTGATGGGGATACTCCAAACATGACGAAGATGTTTTTAAAAAGCGTTTATAAGTTGTTGTTAAATGGAATTTTCTTTTCGCCTAGGCGAAGGGTATTAATAGAGTTTGTACGTCCCGGGGAGTTATTTCCAAATCATGGGACAAAGTTAGAATTCAATAAGCGGTTAGAGGATTTTTATAATTCCTATCCGACAGAAGAGAATTTATATAGTGGAAATTTTTCTGAAGAGGAGAGGGTTTCTGAGGAACCAATGATTTTACGGAAGGAATTTTTTTGGTCAAGTAAGACCCCTCAAGGAAGGGTTTTACAAAAAGAGCCTTGTGTGTTTGAGGATTTATTTATTCCAGGGCAAGTGCGGCGTGATATTTTATTCGAGCTTTCAGAGCTCTCTGGAAAGTCTGTAAAGGAGATCAAAGATGGGGATGATTTAATTTATGATATAGGTCTTGATTCGATGGACATTGCAACCGTCTATGCCTATATTGACTCGCATTTTGAATTGGATGCAGATGTGCAGCCTGGAGATTTAAAAACTGTAAGGGATTTATTTTTAGCAGCGATGCATTTAAACAAGAAAAAGAAGAGAGAGGAGAAGGCAAATTCCACAAAAGGGTGGCCTCATGAGAGAAGGGAGAGAAAAGCTCCGAAATTTGCTAAAGGGGAAACAGTCATTGAAGCCTTTTTAAATTCTTGCGATCGAATGGGAACAGCGCCGGCCTGTAGTGATCCAGTTTCTGGAATTTTAGATTACCATACGATGAAGAGGTCAGCAATTATTTTAGCTGAAAAAATTCGTAAATTGGATGGAGAGTACATTGCGGTATTACTCCCAGCGACAGCTGGAACATACATTTTACAGATGGCAATTTATCTTGCAGGAAAGACCCCCGTCCCTTTGAATTGGACTGTAGGGACCTATTTTATGAGTCATGCGATCAAACTTGTAGATATTAAGCATATCATCTCTTCGCAGAAGTTTTTGAAGCGGTTGGATAATGTCGATCTTGGCGAAGCTATTGATAAAATTATTACAGTGGAAGATATCAAGGAGAGCATCTCCTTCATGGATAAAATCAAAGGGGTAATACAAGCAAAAAGATCAACAAGAGCAATTATTAGAAGTTACTGTCCAAATTTATCTGCAGATGATACTGCCGTGATGCTTTTTACAAGTGGATCGACAGCTCTTCCAAAAGCTGTTCCACTGTCACATAGAAATGTCTTGTCCAATCAAAAGGCAGCTTTAAAAAATATTAATGTATCTAGTGATGATGTTTTATTAAAGTGTCTTCCACCATTTCATGTATTTGGGTGGAGCTTAAGTATTTTACCACTATTATGTGGGGTAAGAGTTTGTTTCTCACCAGATCCACTAGATGGAGGAGCTTTAGCAAAGCAGATCTTAAGGTGGAAGTGTACAATATTAATGATGGCGCCAACTTTTCTAGCACATCTATTTAAAGTAGCAAGTATTGGTCAATTAAAGACTCTACGATTAGTTATTTCTGGGGCTGAAAAAGCACAGGCGAATTTATTAGAGTTTATTGCAAAGCTCGGGCATGTAAAATTTGTCGAAGGATATGGATTAACAGAGACTTCGCCAATTCTTTCTTGTGGTTCGGTGTATGAGAATTCTATGGTTGGAGTTGGAAAGGTTGTAGATTCATGCGAAGTGATTATTATGAATACAGAATCTTTAGAAAAGTTACCCATGCCCCATCAGATTGGGGAAATCCTTTGCTATGGTGAGTCAGTGTTTTCAGGGTACTATAAGCAAGATAATAGAGATGTGTTTGTTACTATTGATGGGAAAAAATATTATCGAACAGGGGATCTTGGATACTTCGATGAGGGTGGAAACCTCCACTTAGAGGGTCGTTTGAAGTTAAGCTTTAAAAGGGGTGGTGAAATGATTAGTTCTCAAGCAATTGAGACAACCCTTGCTGCATGTGCCATAGAGAAGAAATGGGTAGAAGAGGGGAGTGTTTCAGGAGCTTTATTTGCTGTTGTTCCCAAAGAAAAACAGGCTTCAAGTACTAAAATTGTTTTGTTTACAACCCTAGATCTTTCTATAGATCAGGTGAATACCGCCTTAAAGGATAAGGGATTTGCAAGATTATATAAAATCAATGAGATTATTAAGCTAGAAGAAATGCCAATTCTTAAATCTGGTAAAATTTGTTACCGTAAGCTGTTTGACAAAGTGAATGAAGTGACTTCAGCTGGAGGGGATTAAAAATGCACATTTACGATACAAAGCAGCGCAAAAAAGTCTCTTTTTCTCCAGAAAGAGACAATACTGTGCGCATGTATACCTGTGGCCCTACCATTTATAATTTTGCCCATATTGGAAATCTCCGTACATTTGTCTTTGAGGACTTACTTCGTCGCTCGATTAAATTTTTAGGGATGGGTGTTTTTCATGTGATGAACTTAACAGATGTCGATGATAAAACCATTGCTGGCGCTATTAAAAATAACGAGACTCTATTAGAATTTACAAAACCTTTTGAAGATGCATTTCATGAAGATCTAAAAACATTAAATGTAGAAAAAGCAGAAAAATATCCAAAAGCTACAGAATTTATTGATCAGATGGTAGAGATGATTGAAAAACTCATTAAAAAGGGAGTGGCTTATAACACCTCTACTGGTGATGTCTTTTTTCGTATTAAAAGTTTTCCTAAGTATGGGGAGCTTTCACACCTCCACCTTGAGGACCTAGAGATAGGCCGTTCTGCACGTGTGGATGCCGATGAATATGATAAAGAATCTGCCACAGATTTTGTGTTATGGAAAGCCTATGATCCATCTCGTGATGGAGAGATTTTTTGGGAGAGTTCTTTAGGCAGAGGTCGCCCAGGGTGGCACATGGAGTGTTCATGCATGAGTATGCACTATTTAGGGGATACCTTTGACCTTCATACTGGAGGTGTGGATAATATTTTCCCCCACCATGAAAATGAAATTGCTCAATCAGAAGCTTTATCTGGCAAGACCTTTTCAAGGCATTGGATGCACAGCGATCATCTCCTTGTCGAAGGAAAAAAAATGTCTAAAAGTTTAGGCAATTTTTATACCTTAAGAGATTTATTAGACAAAGGGTATTCTGGCCGTGAGGTGAGGGCTTTATTTCTAGCAAGTCATTATAGAACACAGTTAAACTTTACATTTGATGGGCTTCTTGCAACTAGAAGGAGTTTATCAAGACTTGATACATTTGTAGAAAGGCTAACTCATAACAAAACAGGAGAGATAATTGATGTTTCCTCTTTTGAGAAAGACTTTAAAGAGGCAATCTCTGATGATTTAAACACCCCAAAGGCATTTGCAACTTTGTTTGACATGATTCGTTTCGTAAATGCTAAGATCGATGAAAAAAATGTAAATACTTCTCAAGTCTTAGCATTTTTACATGAAGTAGATAAAGTTTTGGGGTTTATTTTTTCAGAAAAAGATGAGGTGATAGAAAGCTTTATTTTAGATGCTGCACTCTCAAGGTTTAAAGCTCGGGCTGAAAAAGATTATGCACGTGCAGATTTGATGAGAGATGTTATTGAAAAGGCTGGATATTTAGTAGAAGATACAAAAGAGAAGTGCTTAATTAAGAAAAAGGAGAACTATGCAAACGACAAATGAAATAGAATATCATCAATATGAAGAGTATAAAAACCGTATGAGGAAACTTGATGAGATCCGTGAGCTTGGAATTAACCCCTATCCTCATCGATATGACAATACACATAGTATTTTAGAAGTGTTGTCTAATTACAAAGAGGGAGAAGAAATTGGTTCTTTTGAAGATGGACAAGAGAAACGCTCTGACCATATTAAAGTTTCAGGAAGAATTGTTTTACATCGCTGTATGGGGAAGAATATTTTTGCATCGATTCAAGAGGATGGAGTTTCTCTTCAGGTCTTATTTAATAGAGATATTACAAAAGTTCATGGGTTGATGGATGGAGAGGTTTCTGCCCACAAGTTTTTAGAAAAAAAACTCGATTTAGGGGATATTGTTGGAGTGGAAGGGTATGTATTTCGTACTAATAAGGGTGAAATTACCATTTTTGCTCATGAGGTGACTCTTTTAACAAAGGCAGTTCTACCTCTTCCTGATAAACATCATGGGCTGGTGGATAAAGAGGCAAGGTATCGTAAGCGTTGGCTTGATATGATTTCTAACAGCGATGTGATTAAAACTTTCAAAACTCGTAGCAAGATCTTAACCCTTTTGCGCCGCTATCTTGATGAAGCGGGATTTTTAGAGGTGGAGACGCCAGTATTAGAAACTTTATATGGAGGGGCCCAGGCAAAACCATTTAAGACCTTTCTAAACGCCCTGGATAAAAACTTGTTTTTACGCATCTCTTTAGAGCTTCCGTTGAAAAAATTGATCGTGGGTGGAATTCCAAAAGTATACCAAATTGGGAAAGTTTTTCGAAATGAGGGAATTGACGCAACACATAACCCTGAGTTCACCATGATAGAGTTTTATGCCTCTTATTGGGATTACAAGGATATGATGACTTTTACAGAAAATTTGTATGCTCACCTTGCCATGCAGATCTTTGGAACAACAGCGATAGGGGAGAGAAAAGATCGAAAAGGTAATGACCATCAAATTGATGTCAAAGCCCCTTGGGTTCGGATGACAATGAAAGAAGCGGTCAAAAAATATGGATGCTATGATGTGGATAACATGACTGAGGAAGAGATGAAGATTGAATTAAAAGAAAAATCCTCAATAGATCATAAAAAGCTTAAAAAAGCGAACCGTGGATTGCTTATTTCCTA
>CAMDFS010000015.1 GCA_945897715.1 Chlamydia trachomatis | reverse complement strand
CACAACGTACGCTAGTATTTCAACAGCTTTAACAAATATTGATAGTGATGCACATAAAGGGAAAAACGTTAAAAACTATACGATTGTGATGTATAACGACAAAGCTATTGTTTGTAGGGATTGTATTCATGACCTTGTCCTTCGAATTTTTGGAGGGAGGAGAAATAAAGTAGAACAAGCGCTTCCTGGGTATTTAGCATCTGATATATACAAAGAAAATAGAATGCAACAGGTCAATGAAATGTTAGATGGGCGTTCTTATAGCCAAGAGGCTGCTCAGCAGCAAATCACGACGATGATAAGTGATTATCATGTGATTAGCAAATATAAAAATATTCCTGAAGAAAAAAAGCTCGAATTAGAAATTAAGATATGTAATTTAATAGCAGAAAATAATAAAGAAAGGAAAGGAAAAATTCCAGAAGATGTTCAAAAAGAAATACTTGCATTTATGAATGAGATAAAAAGTGATACAATAACAGACTTAAGAACAGATCCAATAACACAGAAGCATATCGATGGTTATATAACGGAGGTATTTAACAAGGATAAAAACCTTGAAATTGATGAAGAACTCAGTAGCATCAATGAAGACACGCTTTTTGATGAAAAATTTGAAGAAAAACTTTCTACATTATTGAAAGTTAGTACATGGCATACGGATCATGAGTTTGAAAAAAAGCTGCATGCTTTAATTGATAAATATGAAAATCAGGTAGGAAGTGGAGAAATACCAAATGAACTTAAAACAGCAATAAATATTTTTAAGAAACAATCGTAATTTGAATTGAATGATTCCAATTAATAAGGAACGCCGAGTAGAGGCTCCTTATCCGATTATGGCATAGCCTTTGCAGGTTTATGAAGAAGAACTTTACGGGAAAGTTTGATCTTTCCTTGGTTATTAATGTTTATGTTTTATCACTTTAAAAATCAATGACTTGTGCTTTTTTTTAAATAAATGATACATTTTTGAGGTAGAATATGATGAATAATGATTTGATTATATTAAAGGGGAGATGAAATATGCAAATACCATCAGATCAAGGGAGTAGCAAGAATAATGTACATGGGTTAGGTTCAAATGAAAACAAATCCAGTGAGTCAAAGGTGAATAGAGGAGGCAAACACGAACAAGTAACAGCGGTAGCTCAACAAAATATTAATAATATGACTTTATCTAATGCAGTTGAGAAAGTTAAAGCAGATTTTCTTAAAGGAGATAGAATTCAAAACTACACAATCATTTCATTACGTAATAAAGTAACAATATGTAAAAACTGTGTTCATGCTTTGATATTACGAATTTTTGGAGGGCGCATACAAAAGACAGGAAAAGAGCTCGCTAACTATTTTACTACATTAAATAAATTAGATAATCTATTAGAACAGAACATTAAAGTAATGAATCATGTGGAAGCCAGGAACACATTGAATGAGGCGCTAGATGTTTATTTTTCAATCGATGACCATAATAGTAAAGATAATTCTCGATTGTGTTTGGAGATGAAAGAAAAAATACTTCAACTATATGAGAAATACAGTCATAAAAGTATAACTTGTGCTATGCATGGGAATGAAAGTAAATTAAGATACGTGCTTGATGGTAAGATGCAAGCATTAAAAGCTCATCTATAAAAAAAATCACAGAGCGCGTTGTAGGCACTCTGTGTAAAATTAAGAAGTAGCTTTTTCTGGCTTAGGAAGGAGCACTTTACGCGAAAGTTTGATCTTTCCTTGGTCATTGATATCAAGGACTTTTACCTCAAGCTCTTGACCTTGTTTAAGGAAATCTTCCACTTTCTCTATGCGCTCGTGACAGATTTCAGAGATATGGCAAAGACCATCTTTATTACCTGGGAGGGTAACAAAGGCTCCAAATTGAACAATGCTAGAGACAACTCCCTTATAAATCTTTCCAACTTCGACTTCAGCCACTAAGTTAAGGATGATTGCTTTGGCTTTTTCTAAGCTTGGGCCGTCATTTGAAATGATGCTTACAAGGCCTGTATCACTAATATCGACTTGGCAACCAGTCTCTTCCACAATTGATCTGATCATCTTGCCACCTGGGCCGACAATTGTTCCAATTTTACTCGGTTTTACTTGGATAGACTCAATTCTTGGGGCAAATTGGGAAAGGTTGTCTCTTGATTTTGAAAGAGCTTTATCCATTTGTGTTAGGATATGAATACGACCTTCTTTAGCTTGTAAAAGAGCAGCTTTCATCAATTCTTTAGTGATCCCTTCAATTTTGATGTCCATTTGAAATGCTGAAATACCTACACGGTCTCCAGTAATCTTAAAGTCCATATCTCCTAATGCATCTTCAAGTCCCAAAATATCAGAAAGGATCATATACTTATCATCTTCAAGGATCAATCCCATTGCAATACCTGATACTGATCGCTTAATTGGAACCCCAGCATCCATCATCGCTAGACAGCAGCCACAAACTGAAGCCATAGAAGAAGATCCATTAGACTCAGTAATATTGCTCTCTAATCTGATTGTGTAAGGGAATGCCTCAGCTGAAGGGAGGATGCTCTCAAGAGCACGCTCGGCTAATTTACCATGGCCCACTTCACGTCGACCAGGGGCGCCAACTTTTCCACACTCACCAACTGAAAATGGAGGGAAACTATACTGTAGGTAGAACCTACGTAAAAAGTCTCCTTCTAAAGTCTCGTAACGCTGACCCATAGACTCACCACCTAATGTACATACAGCGATGGTTTGGGTCTCTCCTCTAGTAAAGAGGCAATCTCCATGAGTTCTTGGAAGAAGGGAGGTTTCAATTGCAATTGGACGAATCTCTGAAGAGGTCCTTCCATCGGCACGTTTCTTCTCTCTTAGCACTTTATTACGAAGAACTTTAGCAAATGTTTGCTTAATTGCCATCTTCATAGCAAGAGGGGAGCACTTTGGCTCTTCAATGTTGAGATATGTATCTTTAATCTCTTTTTCAATAGATTTTTGCGCAGCTTCTCTTGATCCTTTATCTTTGATTTCAAAAACAGTTTCTAAAGTAGCTGTGTATTTCTTTTCAATTTCTTTTAAGATTACAGCTGGAGTGACAGTGATCTCTGCTTCAAACTTCTCTTTTCCAGCAACATTTTGCCAGTCAGAAAGTTTTGTCGTAATCTCTTTAATTGCTTCGTGACCCTCTTCAATAGCTTGAATGACCTGTTCTTCTGTTAAGAAATCACAGTATCCTTCAATCATTAGAATCGCATCGTTTGTTCCAGCAAGAATTAAATCCAGTTTGGACTCTTTCATCTGAGCAACCGATGGATTAATGATAAAATTCTCACCAATTAACCCAACCCTTACACCAGCAAGCGGTTTAGGGAATGGAATGTCGGACATCACTAATGCAGCACTTGCGGCAGTAATTGACAAAGGCTCAGGTGGATGATTGGCATCATAGGACAATACATACACAAGAAGCTGTACTTCATTAAAGTACCCCTCAGGAAACAATGGGCGAATTGGTCTATCAATTAGGCGGCTAATCAGAGTTTGATTCTCTGTAGGCCTTCCTTCTCTTTTAATAAATCCACCAAGAGTTCTTCCTGCAGAAGAAAACTTCTCTTGATAATCCACTCTTAATGGAAGAAAATCACAATCAGGGGCTGCAGTCTTATTTCCACAAGCAGTTGCTAAAATGTGCGTGTCGCCACACTGAAGCATCACAGCACCATTTGCCTGGCGTGCAATTTTTCCTGTTTTAAAAATAATTTCTTTCCCTTGAATATTTGCCTGGGTCGTTTTTTCTTCCATCATTATGAAATCTCCGTTTCTAGTCTCTTTGCTTTGTTTTTAAGTCAGTCTCTGTCTTTGTAAAATTACTTACGAAGACCTAGTTTTTGGATCAATTGCTGATAACGCGGTGTATCTGTAGAATTAAGATACGCTAGCAGGCGTCTTCTTTGTCCAACATGCTTAAGCAAAGATAGTCTAGTCTGGTGATCTTTTGGAAATTCTTTCAAATGATCTTCCATTTCTTTAATTCTCTCTGTAAGAATTGCAATTTGAACGTCAGCAGATCCTGTATCCTTTTCGTGTAGTTGGAATTTTTTTGTTATTTCATCTTTTGTACTTTTATCTAAAGTCATGGTTTTTCTCCTATTCATCAAATTTTCACTGCAATCATTTTACCATCTTTAGTATAATAAGAGCAATTGAATTTACAAGTATCTTTCAGATGATGAATCCAAAATTTAATTCCTTCGATCATGAGGCAATGAAAATTGCTTTAGAAGAAGCTCAGCTTGCCTTCGATAAAAACGAGGTGCCAGTAGGTGCTGCCCTCTTTCTGCACGGAAAGCTCATTGCAACAGGGCACAACCTTGTAAACGCAACAAAAGATGCTACAATGCATGCTGAAATCATTTGCTTAAGAAACGCTTCAAAAGTAATAGGAGATTTTAGACTTCAAGAGGCAATTCTATATTGCACCTTAGAACCTTGCAGTATGTGCTCTGGAGCAATGCATAGTTTTAGAATAAAAAAAGTCATTTGGGGAGCAAAAGATCTTCGAATAGGTGCTTGTGGAACTCTATATAATCTTTTTGATGGTAAACATCCAATCCATAAAGTAGAATTTGAGTCAGGACTTAATGAAGAGGAATCAGCAAATTTACTTCGCAGATTTTTCAAAGAAAAAAGGGAGAAATTATGCAAAAAATGATGGAAGAGATGATTTCTCATCAAAAATCAAAGCTATTAAAACTTGCAAATGAGATTTTAAAAGGCATTACAGAAGAGGATTTATTGCAGCCATTTGACTTTCCTGAACTAGAAAGGCACCCCCATTTTCGTTATGAAGAGGGGATTTTACATGGAATTCTTTCCACAAAAGCTGCTCTAAGTTCTGAAAATGTTATAGTCTGAAGTAGATTTAGAGTTTTTCTTCTTATTTTTTCTAGAGTGTTTATATAGTCTAAATCTCTCGTAGAATGTAAGGGATTTTTTCCCTTCTTTTGAAATTTTTTCAAGGACAGCATTGATAAAGTTTTCTTCATTTAAGATAGCCTTTCCTGTCCGAATATCATAGATTCTAGAAGTAGCAGTGTACGAATCTAATTTTGTAGGCTCAAAAATCGATCTAAATCTACCATTTGAAAGATTTATAATGCAGCTATCAAACTTTTGCATCGAAACAAAGGGGCTAGGGATTTTCCAGAAAAAAAGTATATATAGGTAAGCAGTAACTGATGAGGTAAGGGTAGCAAAGAAATGAACATAATCTCCTACAGAAAGGTTCATTAATAAAATAATTCCTATCACTGCTGGAAAAAGGACTCTGCCTCTCATGGGGGAAGAAAAAAGCATCATCATGTCAAGTTTTGGAAATAAGAACATGGTAGCAATAAATAGACTATATATAGCACTTGTTGGTCCAGCGTAAATTGCTTTTGTCCCAAAATGGGAAATGGTTAAATAGGCAGCAATTCCAGATACAATTCCACAAGTAAAGAAAAAAGTTAAAAATTTCCTTTCACTTTTTAAAGATGCAATAACAGAGCCCATCCTTTGTAAAATCATTACTCCAAAGAAAAGATTTATTAAATAAAAGATATGCAGACCCTGTGTCGCAGGGTAGAAGAAGAGATGTGTGATAAATTGATAAAAACCCATTAGAGAGAAAGAGCCTAGCTGAATAGAAAGAAGGGTTGTCAGATTCGGAACAGAAAAGTATGTAGGAAATATTTTATCCACAGTGCCTGATAAAAGGCTTAAAATTGTGATTAAAATAATTAATATTTTTATAGATTTTGCCTGCTTCATGCACCACTCCTGCCCATTTATTAAATATTATATCAAACTTACTAAAAGAAAACAACTTTTCCTTGTATTTTAGTAAGGAATTCAGCTATCCTAAGTGCACTTTTTATGAATTAGGAGAAATTATGAAAGAGAATACACACCCAGAATATAGAAATGTTTGCT
Source organism: Chlamydia trachomatis (assembly GCA_945897715.1). GTDB lineage: Bacteria > Chlamydiota > Chlamydiia > Chlamydiales > 2-12-FULL-49-11 > JAJACQ01. Next base: position 14,477 of record CAMDFS010000015.1, on the reverse strand, counting down.
TTGTAGATATGAGCTCTCAAAAAAAATATCTTTGCGGAAGTTCAGTAAAGACATCTCAAACTGTGGAATATGAAGGAAAAACTTACCCTTGCGTGAAAGTTTCTATTTCCTCATCTTCACACCCATTTTTCACTGGAGATTCTACATTTGTAGACTCAGAAGGAAGAGTGGACAAATTTAAGAAGCGTTATGGAGCTAAAGCTGCTGAGCCTAAAATTGAGTCAAAAAAGGGAAGCTAAGCTTTTCCATTTAGCAGGGGCTTAACGATGAAAACTAAAGTTGAAGGGATGCTTTCAAAAATATCTGATGTTGAGCAGAAAATGAGCTCACCAGAGATTGTTTCTGATCGAAAAAAGTATACAGAGCTTGCTTCAGAGCATAAGTATTTAATGAAGCTAAAAGCTCAGTGGGATCGTCTTACTTCCATAGATGCTGCAATTCTTGATGATCAGGATTTTTTAAAAACCGAGACGGATGAGGAACTTCGAAACGAAATCGAAGGGGAACTTGTTAAGTTGAAGAAAGATAAAGAGATCCTTTTAAAAGAGATTGAGCTTGTAATCATTCCCCCAGATCCAAAGGATAATAAGAATACAATTGTAGAAATTCGAGCAGGTACTGGCGGCGATGAAGCAGGTATTTTTGTCGGTGATTGTGTTCGTATGTATCGTCATTATGCCGAAACCAAGGGGTGGGCGTTTGAGATATTAAGTTATACTGAATCAGACGGGGGTTTTAAGGAATATCAATTTGTGTTAACAGGTGATGGTGTATACCGTTTCATGAAGTACGAAGGCGGCACTCACCGAGTCCAACGAGTGCCTAAAACAGAGACACAAGGAAGGGTTCATACCTCAGCAATCACTATTGCAGTTCTAATAGAGCCAGATCCAGAAGAAGAACTCCATATTGTGGATAAAGATCTTCGTATTGATACCTATAGAGCGTCAGGGGCCGGTGGTCAGCATATTAATACCACAGACTCTGCCGTTCGTATCACTCATATACCAACAGGTCTTGTCTCTTATTGTTCAGCAGAGCGTTCTCAAATTAAGAACCGTATCACCGCATTGCGTCTATTGCGCGCAAAGATTGCAGACAAAGCCCGTTTTGAGAAGGAAAAAGAGATAGCCTCTGATAGAGCCGCTCAAGTTGGATCGGGTGATCGATCTGAAAGGATCCGTACCTACAACTTCCCACAAAACCGATTAACCGATCACAGAATCGACCTCACATTGTTTTCATTAGCAGAGGTGATGGATGGAGATTTAGATCAGGTAATTGGTCCATTGGTTGCTTTTTACTATCAAAAGAGATTGCAGTTTGATGAAAAAAGGTGACATTCCTAGAGCATATCAGGATGGTTGGGTCGAATTTTTTGACCTTAGGATTAAAGTATCTCAAGATTGTTTGATTCCAAGGCTAGAGAGTGAGCTTTTAGTAGAAAGAGCTTTAGAGCGATTTCCTAAGCAAGGGAAGATCTTAGATCTTTGTACCGGTAGTGGTGCTTTAGGGCTTGCGCTTAAAAGTGAGCGAAAAGCACTTAAAGTTACCCTCTCAGATATTTCTAAAAAAGCCCTTGCCATTGCAAGAGAGAATGCTTCAATGAATCAATTAGATGTGGAAATAGTGGAAGGGGATTTTTTAACTCCGTTTATAGGGGAGAAATTTGACGGAATTATCTGCAACCCCCCTTACATCACAGAAGAAGAATACAAACATTTAGATCCTTCAGTAAAAGATTTTGAGCCAAAACTAGCCCTTACTGGGGGAGAAGATGGATTGTTTTTTTATAAAAAACTCTCCCAATCTGTGGATGCAATTTTGAACCCATCAGGTATACTTTGCTTAGAGATAGGCAAAGATCAGGGAAAAAGTGTTCCACTATTATTTGATGCAACAATATGGGTGAAAAAAGTGGTAGAAAAAGATTATTCAGGGCACGACCGTTTCTTTTTCCTTGAAAAAAGCTCAGAGGTTCAATAAAGTATTTGTATGTTCAACGAATTAACAGAAAAATTTCATAAATTAGTCTCAAAATTTTCAAAAGAGAAAAGTTTTACTGAGGATAATATTAAAGAGGCTATAACAGAGGTTCGCCTTGCCCTCCTCGATGCCGACGTAAATTTTAAGGTAGTTAGCTCTTTAGTAAAAAACATTAAAGAAAAAGTGATCGGAACGCAGATAGATAAGGGGCTTGCCGCATCAGATGCATTTATCAATATCATCCATGAAGAATTAGTTGCTTTAATGGGCGGCGATGAGGTCTCTTTATCATTTAAAAAGAAACAAACAAAAATTTTACTATGCGGCTTACAAGGAGCTGGTAAAACAACCACGTGTGCTAAGCTTGCCGCATATATCAAACGAGAGGAAAAAAAGAGCGTTTCCCTTGTAGCTTTAGATTTAAAAAGACCCGCAGCAATTGATCAACTACAAATTTTAGGGAAAGAGGCAGGGGTTTTAGTCTTTGCTGTTCAGGGAGAGACAAATCCTATTAAGGTTGCAAAGCAAGCTTTAACAATTGATTCAGAAGTAGTGATCTATGATACTGCCGGCAGGCAAAATTTAGATGATGAACTGATGGATGAATTAGCAGAGATCAAAGACATCGTTAAGCCAGATTATATCTTGTTTGTAGCTAACTGCGGAAGTGGGCAGATGGCGGTCAATATTGCAAAATCTTTTGATGAGAAAATTGCCCTTTCTGGGTCAATTCTTACAATGCTTGATGGGTCTGCTCGTGCTGGAGCTGCAATTTCCATTAAAGAGGTAACGAAAAAACCTTTGTTTTTTGAAGGAGTTGGAGAAAAAATTAATGACTTTCAAGTATTTAATCCAAAGTCTATGGCCGATCGAATTCTTGGCATGGGAGATGTGATCAACCTTGTCAAAAAGATGAAGCAGGAGATCTCAGAGGAAGAGTCAGAGGCAATGGAAGAAAAAATGCGAAAAGCTTCCCTTACTTATGATGATTTTTTAAGACAGATGAAGATGATGAAAAGGATGGGGTCTTTAAAAGGGATTATGAAAATGATGCCTGGAATGGGAAATGATGCCCCTGACACCTCAGAGGCCGATGCTGAGATGAAAAAATTTGAGGCAGTTATCTATTCTATGACTCCAAAAGAGAGGCAGGGAGAGGTTGATTTGACCATGGGACGGAGAAAAAGGGTTGCTAAAGGGTCGGGAATATCACTTGGAGATGTCAATAAATTAATAAAAAAGTTTAACCAAATGAAGGAAATGATTAAGCATATGCCGGCGATGCAAAAGAAATTTTCAGAACAAGAAATGAAAAAAATAGGTACTGTGAAAAAGAATCCACATTTTGATCGTTTTTTTTCCTAGAGTATGTTACAATAGCCGTCAAGAATTTTGAAAAAAGGAGTTTTACTTATGGCATTAAGTATGAGAATGCGTCAACAAGGGCGTAAAAATAGAAGAGTATTTCGTTTCGTAGTGGCTGACAGCCGCTGTAAGCGTGATGGAAAGTACATTGATTGTGTTGGTCATTATGATCCTCTACTAGAGGACGGAATGGTTGTTCACGCAGATAAAGTGCAGCAGTGGCTAGAAAAAGGGGTGCAACCAACAGATAAAATGCTCTCAGTTTTGAAGAAAAAATGCCCTGAAGTCCTTAGATCTTTAGAAAAATCTAGTAAAAAGTAATTAGGAAAAGTGCATTGTTATGAAAATATCAATACTTTCCTTGTTCCCAGATTTTTTTACCAGCGCGCTACAAAGTAGCATGCTGAAAAGAGCTATAGAAAACGGCATCATCGAGGTTGAACTTGTAAATGTCCGTGATTTTGGAGAAGGTAAGCATAAAATTGTCGATGACAGACCTTTTGGCGGAGGGCCAGGGATGTTAATGAAGGTAGATCCAATAGTGAAAGCTATAGAGTCTGTTAAAACCGATAAGAGTCATGTAATCTATCTATCTCCACAGGGAGAGGTGTTGAGCGCAAAGAAGTGTGAGGCAATGGCAAAGAGCCATACCCACCTTATCCTTCTTTGTGGGCATTATGAAGGGATAGATCAAAGAGCAATCGATCTGATGGTGGATGAGGAAATTAGCATTGGAGATTACGTTTTAACTAGCGGAATGATCCCTGCTCTTGTCTTATTAGATGGGACACTTAGGTTTATTGAAGGAGGTGTTGGAAATAGTGATTCAGCATACCAGGACACTTTTCATGGAGAAGAAGGGCTCAAAGGGCCGCAGTACACAAGGCCTGCAGTCTATAAAGAAATAGAAGTTCCAAAAGTGCTTCAGTCTGGAAACCATCAGGAAATAGCTGTATGGAGAAAAGAGAGAGGGGCGCTAAGAACAAAAGATAGAGAAAATAAAAACACAAGGATGGCATCATGCATTCGTTAGTAGAAAAAATAGAAAGAAAGCACATGAAAAGACAGGTCCCTCAGTTCGCTGTGGGTGATCAGGTGAAAGTGTTTACAAAGATTGTTGAAGGTGAAAAAGAGCGTGTACAGATGTATCAAGGCACTGTAGTTTCTCGCAAAGGAAAAGGATCTGCTGTAACATTTACAGTAAGTCGTATTTCTTTTGGATATGCAAATGAGAAGATATTTCAGCTACACAGCCCAAACATCACCAACATTGAAGTACTAGGAAAGGGTATTGTTCGCAGAGCTAAGCTAAATTACTTAAGAGGTAAACTTGGTAAAGCTGCTAAGGTTACTATGCAAGTTGGTAAACAGATCACTGGGGAAATGGAAACACTATTTGAAGAGTAATTTTCTTTTGGTGTACTTTTTTGTAATAAATACATATAGTTGAACCATGGGTAAAACTAGTAATGACAAATTATATGTAGTTTCGGCTCCATCTGCTGGAGGAAAGACAACAATTGTTCAAAGACTTGTCTCCTTAATCCACGGATTGAGCCGAGTAATTACATGCACAACGAGAAAAAAGCGTGATGGAGAAATCCATGGCGTGGATTATAGGTTTTTGTCAAAAATTGAATTTAGAGAGCTTTTACTACAAGGTGCATTTTTCGAACATGCTGAAGTATATGGAAACATGTATGGAGTGCTAAAAAGCGATCTTGTTGCCCCTGGTATAAAAATTATTTCCTTAGATAGCAAGGGAGTAAAAAAGTTTAGAGAGTCAAAAATGGATGCAACATATATTTTGTTTATTCCACCAAGCATAGAGGTGCTCAAAAAGCGTCTCTTAAGTAGAAATTCAGAAGAACCTAAAGAGATAGAAATACGGCTTGCAGAAGCTGAAAAAGAGATCGAGCAGGCAATACACTTTGATTATGTCATCATAAATGATAACTTAGAAAAAGCAATTGCTGAATGTGAAAACATAATTATTGGAGATAAATCATGAAAAAGCCAAAAAAACTACTTACAAATGAGCATTTGTTAAAAGAATTTCACAACAATTTTTCATTAGCAGAAGCAGCTATTGAAGCTGCCTACAAAGATTTGGCAAAAGGAAAGGGATTTTCTTTGAAAAAAGTGTTAGATGAAGTTTCTTGCGTTAAAAAAAGAGATACAGTTATCGACACTAAAGAAGATATTGATAACATCATAAGTGAGTAATTTTGTGAAAGAAAGGGTTTTGATCACATCGGCTTTGTTATATGCAAATGGAAATCTCCATTTCGGTCATTTAGCAGGGGCTTTTCTACCAGCAGATATCTATGCACGCTATAAAAGACAGACTAATAGTGATGTATTGTTTATTTCAGGCTCTGATGAGTATGGAATAGCAATCACAATGTCTGCCGAAATTGAAGGAAGAGAGCCAAAAGCTCAGGTAGACCATTACCACGAAGCAAATAAGGCTTTATTCAAGCGAATGCACATTTCTTTTGATCATTACAGTCGCACAACCGGTAAAGATCATGAACCCTTAGTACAGCAATTTTTCCTCGATCTTCTAAAAAATGGTTTTATTGAAGAGATGACCTCCAAAAAATTATATTCTAAGGGAGAAAATAAATTTCTAGCAGATCGCTATGTTAAAGGAACCTGTCCAAAATGTGGCTTTACAGAAGCACGCGGAGATGAATGCCCTAAATGTGGTGGAAACTTTGAAGCAGAAGACTTAATCCATCCTGTTTCAAAAATGACGGGGGGTCCTTTAGAACTTAAAGATACAGCTCATTTTTTCTTAAAATGTGATCTTTTTAAGGAAAGACTTTTGGATTGGATATCAAAAAAAAATTGGAAGCCAAGTGTTGTAAATTTTGTAAAACCCTATATAGAAGACCTTAGACCAAGAGCCATTACTCGAGACATGCAGTGGGGTGTAAAGCTCCCTTTAAAAGGAAAAGAGGACAAAGTCTTTTATGTCTGGTTTGATGCCCCAATTGGCTATTTGACAGCTGTAAAAGAATGGGGAGATCTCCATGGTAAACCTAACGCCCTAGAAACCTATTATAAGAGCAAAGATACAAAGATTGTCCAATTTATCGGTAAGGATAATATCGTTTTCCATAGCGTGATTTTCCCTTGTATGTGTATGGGCCAATCCACAAATGTTCATTTAGTAGATGACCTCCCTGCTAATGAGTTTTTAAACCTTGAAGGGAAACAGTTTAGTAAATCAAATTATTGGACAATTGATTTAAGCCAGTTTCTAGACACCTATAGTGCCGATGCCCTTCGCTATACCCTTGCCGCAAATGCCCCTGAAACAAGCGATAGTGAGTTTACTTGGAAAGATTTTGGAAGGCGCGTAAATAGCGATCTAGTAGGAAAATTTGCAAACTTTGTCCATAGAAGCTTAACCTTTGTTTATAACAAAGTAGATCATGTAATTCCATCTCCTTCTGAATATGATGCTCAAGATAGCGCTTTTTTTGACGAAATGAATCTTAAAATTAGACAAATAGCTGAAAGTTATGAAAAATACTCAGTTAGGCAGGCAACACAATTGATCATGGAACTCTCTGCTCATTGTAACGCCTATTTTGATCATAAAAAACCTTGGGCATTACTTAAAAATAAAGAGACAACTGAAGAGTTGTTAACAACTCTCTATCTTTCCTTGATGGGAGTTAAAGCATTAGCATTAGTCTCCTTTCCTATCATCCCAGAGACAGCTACAAAAATCTGGAATATGTTGAATTTAGAAGGGAGCTTAGAAAATATCTCCTGGGATGAGGCAAAAGATCTACAATTAACTCCTGGGTCTCTCATTAATAAACCAGAAATTCTATTTGCAAAAATAGAGGATGAGCAAATTGATGCTGAAATTGCAAAACTAACAGAAAAAGTTTGATGTATAAAATATTTTTATTTTTCATTTCAGCAAGTCTTTACCTTTCCGCAGAAATTAAGTATACAAAACAGACTATTGATAAGTATACTAACGCTCATATTTTAGTGGTTGATCCCAGTGAATTTGAAATTTCCTCAAAAAGAGCCCAAGCAAAAAATGGAATTTATCGAAATACTTTATTATCGTTTGTCTCAAGCTCAAATGCTTTTGCTGCCGTAAATGGTGGGTTTTGGAAAGTGAATGGGGATCCTGCTGGGATATTAAAATGTGATGGGGTTTTTATTGGCCTGCCGGTTAAACCAAGAGGTGCAATTGGCTGGAAAGATGGTGGCAAGGTAGTGTATATAGATCAGCTTTTGACAGAAAAGAAAAACAACGTTATTTATGTATACCCCCAATCTGGATATACAGAGAAAGAAAACTGGCAAGATCTAACACATATTGTAGGCGGAGCTTTAATACTTATAAGAGATGGAAAAGTTGTTTCAGATCATAAAAGTGAGCAAACAATTGAAAGCTTTCGTCTTAATAAGCATGCTCGTACTGCGGTAGGAATTAGACGAAACGGTGAGTGGGTTTTTGTTGTCATTGATCAATTTAAAAAAGGGCTGGGCGGCATGACCATTACAGAACTATCAAATTTTATCTTTGAGCTAGAAATTGTAGATGCGGTCAATTTAGATGGTGGATCTTCCTCTAAAATGGTAATTGGTGATCAAATTATGACACAGTCAAGAGTGGATAGGCCTATTGCTGATGCAATATGTATTTTCAAAAAGTAGACATTAGAGTACTAAAAAAACCTAAAATCTTTCATCTTTAAACAACCTTTCATCAAAATAAAAAAAAATATTGTATTTATTTTTAATAAAGATTTCTTTATATGTATTAAAATAACTTTTTAACAAAAAGGAGGGTTTAATATGTGTAAGAATAATATCATTAATAGAAGAGAGTTAAGTGAATGGGAGAGGGTTTTTTGTCAGCCATGGAAGTGTAGAGTATTTGATAAAGTTGGGTTAACAATAAAAGTGATTATGATTGCTGTGATTGTGATTATAACCTTTGGGTTAGCGTTGCTTTCGTTTGCATTGTATGCATTAGTTCAAGCGTGTGCAGGGGAGGGTAAACCTATTGAGGTAGAGCAAAGGCCTTCTACGCCTGTTTATCCTTCAACTCCAACTCCAACTTCATCCCCTAAAGAGGTGATTCTTGAAGTGGAGGAAAAAAATGAGTGTTTAACCCCTATTACAAGCCAAAGAGAAGAGCTATCATTAGTTGAAGAGGTGGTAGAGGAGGTTGAAGTAGTAACACAACCAGTGAAAAAAATTGTAACTCAAGAAATGATAGAGGCAAGGAAGTTATCAGCAGTAACTTTCTTTATGATGCATATTTTTGATGAGGATGAAACTTTTGCAGATGGGGTTGAGGATTTACAAAATGCCTCTTTTGAACAGCTTTCTTTATATTTTGATAAGCGAAAGATTGCTGGATCCCGCAGAGGGTTTAAGTTAAAATTCGAAGGGGATGATGTGGTGAAAAAGCTCCCTGAATTCATGTATGCACCATTTTTTATTGTGCATATAGAGTTTATTAATTGTCCAAATATCCATGTAGATCTTTCAAGATTGCCAAGTTTGAGAACGGTAAAAATCATTAACTGTCCAGAAGTAGTGATAGATTCACAAAGTGTTGCAGCTTTATTGTCGTTAGAGACCTTTTATGTAAGTTTCCACCCTGTTAAAGAGATCGATTTCTCTCCTTGTAAAGCACTGGAAAAGATCTGTCTTCTTGATACCATTAAGCTTAGGAGGTTAAAAGTTTCTGGGTGTAAAGAGCTTAATTGGTGTGTGATTACAAATGCAAAAGAGTTGAAAGAGCTGCCAATAGGGTTAGATAGGTCATTAAAAAAACTTAGCCTTGTGGGTTTTAGTGGGTGTGATCATTTACGATTTAAAAGTGAAGATCTTGGTCGTATTCATCCAGCAGTAAAAACCTTTTATAGAAATGGTCATTTTTATATAGAAAACTTTGATATGCAATCAGATCCAAGGTTTAATCAATTAGATGCCGAGGGTTTGAGTCAAGAAGTGCTGGAGCCCTGAGAGACGTTTTTTTGTAAGGTTGTTGTGTACAGCAAGGGCAAGCGCTTTTTTAGAAGAGACAAGGACAAGGAGTTTTTTCGCGCGGGTAATTGCTGTATATAGCAAATTTCTTTGAAGTAGAATGTACTGTGAGGTGTGGAGGGGAAGGATAATACATGGAGATTCTGACCCTTGATATTTGTGGATAGAGACCGCATAGGCAAGGGTTATCTCTACTAATTCTTCATAGCTATATTCTACTTCTTTGAAATCAAACTTGATGATAATCTCTTTGGTGCTATTATCGATATCAATGATATGTCCAATGTCTCCATTAAACACCATTTTCTGATAATTATTTTTTGTCTGAAGAACTTTATCACCAATTTTATAGGTGGTCTCTCCACGTACGAGCATTTGATCGGAGGTGTTAATTTTTGATTGAAGCACTTTGTTGAGATGATCAATTCCTGCTTTACCCCGCTTCATAGGAGAGAGCACTTGGATATCTTCTGTTGGATGGAAGTTAAAGTTTTTTGGGAGCGTATGTTGGATGAGCTTTAAGATTTCTTCGATCATATCCTCTGGATCATCCCGCTCTATATACCAGAAATCGTCCTCAACAGAGGTCTCTAATTGAGGCATAATGCCTTTGTTGACAGCATGGGCATTTCTAGTGATCAGGGATTTTTTTGCTTGGCGGAAGATCTGGTGGAGGCGCGTGATGGGCAAAGTCCCAGACTCGATGCAATCTTTGAGTACTGAACCAGGGCCAACACTTGGAAGTTGATCAATATCACCAATTAAAATAACACGGCAATTGTTTGGCACAGCTTTTAAGAGAGAAAACATGAGAAATGTATCAATCATAGAAGCTTCATCGATGATGAGTAGATCACATTCAAGGGGGTTAGTATGGCACTTTTTAAAACCTTTATTTGTAAAATCCATTTCCAGTAAGCTATGAATTGTTTTAGCGTGTTTTTTTGTAATGTCAGAGAGCCGTTTTGCAGCACGACCAGTTGGAGCTGCCAAAAGGATTTTATCAGAGAGTTTTTCATGGATGGAGAGAATTGTTTTTGTGATGGTACTCTTTCCTGTTCCTGGGCCGCCAGTGATGATGTGGACTTTATCCTCTAATGCCGATGAGATGGCATGTTTTTGCTCTTTGGCAAGTTTTATATGGTGTTGTTCTTCTACCCAATCGAGTGCTTTATCAACTTTTACCGATCGGATGCTGCAATCTGAGGAGGAAATTCTCAAAAATTCTTTTGTAATGCCAATTTCAGAATAAAAGAGTTTTGCAAGCCAAATACAGGGAACTTCTTCATCGATGTTTGGGATTAATTCACGTTTAATTTTACCGCTCTCTTCTAGGCGTGTGATAGCGCGATGGCATAGGGTTTTTTCCACAGCAAGGGTAGAGGAGATTTTATCTAAGAATTCATCTTCTACATAGCAGCAATGGCCCTCTTCGGAGAGTTTTAGGAGGTGGTAAATTACCGCTGCATCAAGTCTTTGGGGACTTTCTTTTTCGATCCCTAAATTAGAGGCAAGGTGATCTGCTGTTAAAAATCCAACACCAGTAAGATCACCAATTACTGAATAGGGATTTTCTTTTAAGATTCGGATTGTCTCATCTCCATATTGCTTATAAATCTTATGGGCGAGACCTTCAGAAACTCTATGGCCGCGAAGGAAGAGCATGACATCTTTTATATGTTTTTTTTCCTTAAAACTTGTGACGATGGCTGTGACTTTTGCTTTACCAATCCCTTTTAAGCCGAGGAGTCGATGTGGAGATTCTTCTAATACTTTTAGCGTATCTTTTCCAAATGCTTGGACAATTGTTTTGGCATGGGTTTTTCCGACCCCTTTAATAAATCCAGAGGCAAGAAAAAGCTCAATCCCTTCCTCTTCTTCTGGGTATGAGGTGGAAAAAGAAGAGATGGCAAATTGCTCGCCATACTCTTTGTGATCCTTCCACGTTCCTTTGCAGGTGAGGTGCTCGCCAATTGATACATGGGGGAGCTTTCCAACGATACAACTTTTTTTAGAAGTGGATTGTAGATAAGCTACAGTAAAATGTGTCTCTGGACTTGCAAAGATGATGTGATCGATTGTCCCAGTAAGCTCTTCTTCCATGAAGGAAAGGATACTCGTAAAGGTTGTTATTGTACAGGGTCGTTTTAGACATTATATAAAAAAAAATTTTTCTTGATAAGATGATCTAACCCCTCATTAAAGCTATATTTTTCATACAGAAGATTGCGAAGTTTTTCTAAACCCACATAGATAGAGGGGCAATCTAAAGCCTCAGCGATTTTTTCAGCTCTAATAAGAGGAGAAGTTTTCGTATTTTTTAGCTGTGCTAAGTAATTACATAAGGAGAAGTATGGGAGGAGCTCTTTGTTTGCAATGTTTGCTAGATCTGTAAGAAAAGGGATCGCATGATCTAAAGCATCATAGAAAAAAATTGCATCGGTAGAAAGGCATTCGGTAAATGATCCATCTCCTCGGACACCAACAAAATGATTCGATGATGCCATGAGCTCAAGTATTTGAGGGGGGGTGAGGTGGTTTAATTGCTCTATATGGATATGTTTTCCTTTCTCTTGGATGTCTAGAGTAGTCTGGTGTTCTGTATCTTTGATATGAATTTTTGCAATGTTATAAGCTGCAAAGTCAATTTTTTTTAAGACGGGGAGTATTTTTCCTAAACTAGGAGTGGCAATGGTAAGGTTGGTTTGATCCTTAATCCGAGAGAGAAAAATGGAGAGCAGATAAGTGAGAATTCCATTTTCGGTGATAAGGTATGCAAAGTAGGTATTTGGATTCCGAGTTTTTGGAGGGATTTTTTCTAAAGTGATGATCCCTTTTTCTAGAAAATAGAGGCCCATACAGCGCTGCTTTGTCGAAGGATTGTAGTCTGGGGTGTCAATGAAGCCATATTGACCAATTCTTGAAATAATAGGGGGATGGGGATTGTTTTTGACAAGCATCTCTTTAAAGTTGATAAAGTCAAAATAGGCAGTGGGCATTTCTATCACTGAAAATGCATCGAGTAATTTTTCTTTTATTTTATCCGAAAAAACAGGAGCAGTGGGATGGGTGTATCGGATAATGTGATGAGGGAGAGAAGACTTTAGTCCTTTTGGAATTGGGGATCTCTCTTCTACTACACTTACAAGTTCAATCTGAAGGTGAGGGTTTTTTTTATGGATGATGTTGGAGATATGGATCTGCATAGAAAGATCACCAAGGCCTGATGGAATGACCCATGTGAAGAAAATAAGTTTCTTTTTTGTGTTTATATCAAAATCTTTATATTTTTTTAGGTGAGTAAGATCAGAGGCTTGGTAGGTGATGTCGTCAAAATTGGAAAACTCAGGTTTATTTGGAAGGGGGGAGAGAGTCTTGTTTGTGATCTCTTCTAGATTTTTTTGAAAGGATTTCTTTTTTTTCATTTTTTTATTGTAAGCAATATTCTTATTTGATACAATCAATGCTTCTTTTTCGGCTTAGCTCAGTTGGTAGAGCAGTAGACTGTTAATCTATTTGTCGCTGGTTCGAGCCCAGCAGCCGGAGCATAGAGCAGAAAGGCATCTCAGAGTTTTCTTTGAGGTGCTTTTTTGTTGCCCGCTCACATTAGACCTCTTGCGAACGAAAATAGCAGTTAACTTCAGGAGAAAAAAAATGATCCGATTTAAACAATTATCTTCAGTAGAAAATGCTGTTATCGTTGATAAACAGACAGAAAGGCCTGGCACTGGAATGTATAACGAATTTTATGAACCAGGTGTATTTATATGCAAAAGATGCGATGCTCCTCTTTATTTGTCGAAAGATAAGTTTGCCTCAGGGTGTGGATGGCCGAGTTTTGAAGACGAAATTAAAGGTGCTGTACAGCGTAAATTAGATATAGATGGAAAAAGGATCGAAATTTTATGTAGACGCTGTGGAGGACATTTAGGACATGTGTTTACAGGAGAGCATTTAACGAATAAAAATACCAGGCATTGCGTTAATTCTATGGCACTATCTTTTGCTGCGGCCTTTACAAAAGAGGGGTATGAGCGGGCTGTTTTTGCCGGAGGGTGTTTTTGGGGCGTGGAGCATCTTCTTAAACGTGAGAAGGGAGTAGTGAGTGTGACCTCTGGCTATATCGGTGGTAGAGTAGTAAATCCTACATATGAAGAAGTATGTACAGGATTAACCGGTCATGCTGAGGCTGTAGAGGTTATCTTTAATCCAAAAATGATTGATTATCAAACATTGTCTAAAGTGTTTTTTGAGATCCATGATCCCACACAACGAATGAAACAAGGCCCTGATATTGGTACACAGTATCGTTCTGCAATATTTTATTTCACAGAAAAGCAGCAAATCATAGCAGAAGATCTAGTGCAGATCTTAACAAAGAGTGGGCTTAAAGTTGTGACTGAAATTGTCCCAGCGGGCACTTTCTATAAAGCGGAGGAGTATCATCAAAATTATTACGACAAGAGCGGTAAAACTCCATACTGTCACGCAAGAGTTCAGTTGTTTTGGTAAGTTGATTATCTATCACTTAGAGTTATTTGAAACCTATGGTTATAATCCAGAAAAAGTGAGGTTTTATGGCTTTTGCAAAAGCAGCAGAGTATTTCGATTTAGGATCCTTTCAAGCATGGTTATTTATGGATTGGTCAACAGGCACTCTAAATACCAAAGCGCTATATAGTTACTTAGACTCATTTGCCGATCAATTAATAGAGCAAAAATTATCTCATGTGATTCTTTCTTTTGGTCAAGTATGTGATATTTCTAAAATGACTCAAAATGATTTTTCTGAGCTTAGTCGAAATAATGCCTTTGGAATGATGTATACTAGTTTAAATAAAAGTAATGCGAATGTGAGTCTTGTAATCAACGCAATGATTAATAGGTGGTTAGCAAAAGGAGTTACTACAGCAATAGCTTTTGGGGGTATTAATGCTTCTAATTCAGATTGGTATTTTGGCTTTTCTTCCAATTCCACGGAATTATCAGAAGAGCTTGTTAATTGGGCTAAACATATAGGTTTTGTACAACTAGACTTTGATGTTGAAAACACTACTTTTTCTCAAAATAATCCACAGGAACTCTCA
>CAMDFS010000014.1 GCA_945897715.1 Chlamydia trachomatis | reverse complement strand
CTTTAACCATCAAAGTGGGCATTGTAAGCGCTGTAAGGGTCATGGCGAGGAATGGATTGATTTACACTTCCTACCCCCTGTACAATTAGAGTGCACCTCCTGTAATGGGTTGCGTTTAAATCCACTCAGCCTTTCAGTAAAATATAAAGGGATGTCCATTTCTGAACTTTTACAATCAGATGTAGAGACAGCCCTAAAGATTTTTCCCCCAATTCCAAAAATTGAAAAGGCGCTATCACTAATGATTGATACAGGGTTAAATCACCTTTCCTTAAATAGGCGTGTAAAAACCCTTTCTGGTGGTGAGGCCTCTAGACTAAAAATTACCCTAGAATTACTTAAAAAAGATCTAGGGCATACCCTCTATGTTTTTGATGAGCCCACAATTGGATTACATTTCTCCGATGTTGAGCTTTTATTAAAATTATTTGATACCTTGCTTGAAAAAGGTCACGGCCTATGGATTATTGAGCACAACACTGATATTATCTCTAATAGTGACACTATCATCGACTTAGGCCCAGAAGGTGGTAACGGGGGTGGAAAGATTGTGGATATTGGAACGCTACAGGAAATCATAAAGAATAAGAAAGCGTTGATAGCAAAATACTTGGTATGATATATTTATTTCTTGCTGGGGACCTTGTGGAATAAGCCTTGCGAATCAGGTCAGGACTGGAAGGTAGCAGCCTTAAGAAAGTAGTTTTTGTCATAAGTACTCTCCAGCATTTTTTTGTTTAAAAGTGAACTCCTCCACCAATAAGAATACCTGCTATAGAAAAGCTATCACAGGCTTGAATTTTACTCACATATTCCCTTTGAATTTGATTCACTGCCTGATTAATACCATAGACATACAAGTAACTACCACCTATAAAAGCATACATTTTTCCAAGGTGAATTTCTAAACGGGGGGCAATCTCGCCACTTGCGGCTGCAAATACTCGCGTTTTATTTTCATTGGATAAGTATTTTAAGTAAAAAGATGCAGGGGGGGTAGAATTTAAAGCAGGGTATCCAATAAAGGATGCATAGTCAAGAAGATTTCCATAGCCGGCCCCTTTCACAGGAATGTCCAGATAGACTCGATTAGACATCCTGTATCGGAAAATTCCACCCATTTGCAAACCAATCAATCGAT
This sequence comes from Chlamydia trachomatis, assembly GCA_945897715.1. GTDB lineage: Bacteria > Chlamydiota > Chlamydiia > Chlamydiales > 2-12-FULL-49-11 > JAJACQ01. The sequence continues at coordinate 20,555 of CAMDFS010000014.1, read as the reverse complement.
TGACGTTATTAAGCTTCATTTGTGCAAAAATGTCCGTAACCTCCCCTTCTGATCCAGGATGTGCAGACTCAAAAAGATGGATTTTATTATTCTGCTGTATCCCTCGCACTCCGGCAAGAAGTGAAATAGATACATAATCAAAATACCTTGGTGAAAGATGTTTTAGATAATTTATTTCTATTGAATTAAATTGCTCTTGATACTGCACTTCTCTTATTTTAATCTTATTCTCAATAGTGGCTCTATTAAAATTCCATCCATACAATCCATAAAATACTGCCTGAACAGAAGCCTTTCTATTTGCTGACAAATCTGCACGAATTTCTAAACCAGGAGCATATTCATCACAACTTTGATTCATTCTAAATACAAGCTCTTCAAAAAACGGACCCAACTCCGCTGTATTATTCTCTTTTGCTTTATAAACAATAGGAGTTTCTGGAAAACACCCCCTCCACCCTGGAGCATATGCCGCGTCAATATAAAGCCCTATACCAGACTTAGAAAAAACCCCTGCATTACCAAAAAGAGTTCCACAAAAAAAAGTTACAGAGAGAATGCGTTTCATGAAACTTATTCTACATGGAATAACAAATATTTGCACATATATTCTAATCTTTTCATTTATATTACTCCTTGCTATACTATTTTTGTAAAAAGGAGAAATACTTTGTTTTATGCAATCGCAACAGCCGGCAACAGCTTATACAAAACAATTGAGGGGGCCTATAACACCACTAACAATGTTTTAAAACAAGCTCAAAAGGTTCAAGATTATATAAATAAACATGTTTCTACAGCCTCAGGATTCATGTATTTAGGTAAAATATTAGAGAAAATAGCCTTACAACAAAATGATCAGGGGGCCAAGGATATTATTCAGGAATGTATTGATGTTATTTCTGAAGACGACTTAGAAAATCCTATCGAGATCTTTGAAAAAATTAAAACAATATTATCCCATCACCCTGTAATTATTGATGGAGTGACAATGCCCACTGAAATGTTCAGTGGCGGTGGGTCAAAAGATGATGAAAAAGTAGAAAGCTTAGAAGAGGTCTATCGACGATATGCTGATCTTCCAGAACATCCTGTTTCCAATAAAGATACTGGGAATTTAGATAATAGAGGTGTGATTTCTATTCAACTGAAACTTCTAGAAGAAGTGTTAACTTTGAAAGGTCTTTACAGCGCATTCACATTTTTTGGGGGCATTGCAGATTCCTTTGAAAAGATTATTCAGAACACAGAATTTCGAATGAAACATAAATTAAATGGCAGAGTAGATACAAGCTGTGTAGCATTTAAAGAAGCTTTAGCTGAAAGTATGGAAATGAATGGAACAACACCATGGTTTCTTAAATTCCTCCTCCGTCATATTATTCTCCCCGCTGCTGTGGGACAAATTTCAAGTCATGCAAAACATGCAACTAGAGAATTATTTGGCCATTTAGACTCTCAAGTCATTAATCATAGAAAAAATGGCCTCCATCCAAATTCAGATGGAAGCTTTCCAAAACAAATGATCATGATTTTTGATAAGTTCTCTTACATATTAAAAAATGCTGACAGTCGCCACAGTGATCCTTTAGATAATCGGACACTTCCTCAATATCTTTTTGATGCATTAAATGGTACATCTATCCAAAGACAACAGCAATATAAAAAAATCACAGAAAGATTTATCGATATCTACATGTTTAAACCCTTAAGACTTGGGGTAAAGCTTAAAGAAGCTCGAAATAGACTTAAAAACGATATTGAAAACCCTCAAAGAGACGCTACTCTTAAATGTATTTTAACTCCTTTCTATTATGTAGCTTTGGCTATTATTTTTCTATTTGAAATGATTATTGTAAGGCCGTTAGAGGCTTTTCTAAATTTTGTCCTCGTAAATTTAATTAAATATTTTGCATGTAAAATTAATCTTGCTAAGTACATCTTCGAGCAAACTCAAGATGTCCTTGCGGGAAAAGATGGTGAAAGGGAGACGGAGTTATTAGACACCCTTTTTCAGCTAATATTAAACGAAGCAAATGCATCCTTACTTAAAGAATTAAAAAAAGACTATTCTTCAAGAGAAATACCTCAGTTTAAGGAGGTCAGCTGTACCCAAAAACAAGAGGTAAAAGATTTCCTCAGGTCTCTATTTAAGGTTGTAAACCTTCATGATAGAAAATCATCTCAAACTATTGAAGAGCGAGCCAAGGCGCTCCCTTTTGGTATTGGGGAAGCAGCTTTTGAGCAAGGATTAGATCAACTTGCCCCCCTTCTTGCTAATTTATATAAAAAAATCACCTCAAAAAGCTTTCTGGAAAAAGCTCTAGCAACTGCTTTAACTGCTTTAAATAGCTCCCTTACTCGAGGAAGTAATATTCCCATTACAACTGGAGTGCAAGACGCTCGAAAAAAACGCGCATTAGAAAGAAGAGTGACTCTACACATCTCCCTTGAAACTACAGGGCAAAGACTTATGGATCTAGCATCTAAAGCTGTTGAAGAGCCTACAGATAATCGAATGCAAGAAAATAGTGAATCCTTAAGGGCATCTCTATTAATAAAATTACAAAACATGCAAAGGCTTGTTGATGCTGCAGTTAGAGATATCTTATCTGCCACTTATTCTAATCAAGATAGAGAGGAAAAACTTGGGATTATCATAGGGTGGCTGGATGCCTACGTGCAGGATATTATGGAAGAGAGGGCTAACATCACAAAAATAAATCCTCAATTACATGAAACTCTTGGGCTTATATTAGATGAGATGATCCAATTAAAATCTGAGGTATCCAAATTAAGGATGATTTACGCAGCTTTTGTTGCTGCCCCATCCTGTGCTCAATTAGTGGAAAAAATTCTCAATCTAGATTTAAACGCTCTTTCTTTCGAAGAAACCCCCTCAGAGGAAATTACAAAACGGCATGATCTCCACCATAAATTACTCGTTAAACTTAACTGTATGAAAAAATTAAATATGAAAGAGAATAAGTTAAAAGAACAATTAGCATCCTATAATCAAATTTTAGCATTAATCTCCAATATTAAAAAGGCTACTTCTAAGGCTGTTATAGATAGTCTTTTAGCAAAACTTCCTAAAAAAGAAACTGATCTTGCAGGACTTTTACAACTGAAAAATGAAACCCTAGCTCTTAAGAAAAATACTGTAATCAAACAAGCAAAAATAGGAAAAAAATTAAAAGCACTCTACAAATTATCAAAAAAAGAGGCGATTAACTATCAAACATTTCTTAATTTAAGAAATGAAACTATCGATTTATCTTCACTTTCAGACAAATGCAAACAAAAGTTAGAAGGAATAAAAGAAACCCTAACAGCTTTAGAAATTAACCCTCCGATAAGAGTTGCCACAGGAGCTTTGCACATTGCCTCAAAAGTGCTCTCAGCTACCAAACCATTTTTAAATCACTTATTTAAAAAACAAGCCAATGCCCTTATTGATTTAATACAAGCCCCTGCGCTTTGTGCCGCAATTCTTCATAAAATAATTGCCCCTGCCCTTGTTCCAGACAAACAAAGCAATTATTAGCTTTGTGAATTATATCTTCTATGACCTGAGGCAGACTCACTAGGTTTTTTCTTACCCTCTTCTTTCTTGCCTTCTTCTTTCTTATTTATCATAGCACAAGATGCAATTGATAGGCAAAAAGCACTAAGCAGGCTGAATAATACAAATTTTTTCATAATTCTCTCCATTATTTAATAAAAATGAGCCCTGTTATAGGGCTCTACCAGACCTCTTGCGTAATTAGCTTTACTTAAAAAAAAATCGATATTTTTTTTAAGTAAAGCTAATTACGCAAGAGATCTATTGTTTAAGATACCAAGTTATTGCTTACTTGCACAAGTGAAGTACATGTTTTGCATTTTGACTTAGTGCATTTTTTTTCCTCTTTTCTGTCATCCTGGCAAGACAATGTCATTACTGCGACGATAGAAAAAACAGCGAATGTTGCGAATCTTCTCATAATTTTCCCCTAAATTTAGTTTGTTTTTACATTCTCTACGAATCGGAGTAAACAGTACCCTAAACGCATGAGATCTAATTCTAACTAAACTATTAGGTTCTATTAATTGCAATCATTTGATAAAAAAAACACAACCAGCACGCAGTTAGATACATGCATTGGTTGTGTTTTTGATTTTTGTATTTTTGTTCACAAAAATTTTTTATTAAAATGGAATTTCTTCATCAGAAATTTCCCCAGCAAATCCACCACCTACAGGCTCAAATGATGGCTCAAAGTAGGAGGGGTCTCCTGATGAGGGTCCCATAGAAGGACTTTGAGAGAAACTGCCCTCTTCATTAGACTTTGGCTTGCCAAATGGGCTAAATGAAATATGGTTTGCTGTAATTGCAAGCGATAGGCGCACTTCCCCATCTTTACCTTTAAACATCTCAGGCGGAGTCATCTCACCACACACAACAATAGGGCTACCCTTTTTAAAATAAGGTAAAATCTTATCAAAAGTATCTCCCCAAATTGTAACTCTCCACCACATTGTTTCATCTTTACCATTTTTTCTTGATTTACAAGCAACTCTTAATGAAGTCACCTTTTTTCCAGATGGGGTAAATCTTGCTTCAGGATCAGAACCTAAGTGACCTGCTATCCATGTATAATTCATATCAGAACCTTTTTTTTTTGTTTTATTAGAAATTGAAAACATAATACCATTTTCGTCATTTCAAAAAAAGAAATATTCCATAACGTAAAGTCATCTAAGGGATTAGCGAAACCTGAGTATTAATTAAAAAAAACCCGTTATTAAATAAGTAATATAACGTTAGACAAAAAAGCAAATTTAATATAGAACAAAGCTTAATGTAAAAATTATTTTATAAAAAAATGTCAGAAAATCAAAATGAAAAGTCACGGTTACTTCCAGATGCATTAAATCGCATTTACTCCAAGGGTGATGAACAGGCTCTTTATAAGCACGGATTTTTATACCCCGTCGAAGAAGCTAATGATTTTCACGACCCCTTTTCTGAGCTTTCTTTATTTCTTGCTAAGCGATTGAAAAAAGAGATCCTTAAGGAAGGTCAGCCAAAAAGATGGTCTCAAAATATTCAAAAGACTCTCCTTGCTGAGGTGCTCCCTGAATTTCGAGCCCATTTTCCCCATTACCGCTTAGGGATTTCTGCACTTAAAAAAACATGGGAAAAAATCCATTACTATGTAAAGTACCTAGAAAAACACTATGCATACCACCAAAATGGGAAACTCGACATTTCCTATTTGATAAGAGAGAATCTCTCTGTATTTTTTGAAAAAGGGATTCCCTCCTCTCATTCATCTTTTCATTTTGCTCACCATATCACTGGAAAAATCTCTGAGTGTATCGCTGCAATTGATGGTGAATCCATTGAAAAAAGCAAGTTGACAAAAGTAATCTGGGCTATGCAAAAGCAGTTGATCCCCTCTTTTGATAAAAGCTCCTCACCTTACGAATCTATTGATACATTAGACAAGCTCCTTATTCGGTTTCAATTAGAGCTTATTATGGAAAATCCATTGCATAGCCAGCAAATGCTTCAGGAAAGGCTCCTTAAAAAAATAAATGGCCTCCTTTCTATTAATAGAATTAGAAATTTCCGAGAACTCACACCTCAAATTTCATCAATTCTAGCAGAAAAGATGTACCCAACATCACCTCTGATGAGTATCTATCCTAAAGAAGATTTTAGGCGGGTGGAAAGTTTTATACAAGAGGAGCATGCACTCCTTTTAAAAAAAGAAAAAAAAATGTCTTCCTCAACTCGGTTGGGATTTACAAAACAATTCTTGTTTACACTCCGTCTAAAAGAATCCCTAACAAGAGAAGAGGCAGTACAGGGGTTGAAATCTGCCGTTGAATACATCTACTCTCTTCGTTCCAGTGATTTTAATTTAGGAAAACCTGTAATTCGTAGAGAAATTTTCCACTTCATCAATGGAGAAATTTTACTAGCTGAAAAAAAGGGGATAAAAAACGTAAAAACCTATCTTATTGATAAATTAATTTCGATGTTCGACCGTATGCAAACTCTTCCGGTCTTTCCTGTAGAAAATATACCGCTATTAGAGATTGTCGTATGGAAGAATATGAAGGATGATTTACAAGATAGCTGGAAAATTCCAACGCACCTTATTCAAACAATTGAAGATGAGATTGCATCCTTATATTTAGACCATGCAAAGCTCCCTTTCTCTGAAATTGTAGAGCTTTCAATCAAACATCTTAAACGGATAAGTGAATTAAAAACTAATGATTTAAATGAACGGACTCATTATTGGAGCGTTCAGAACTTAACCCTTTCTTCGCATTTAAAATTTTCTCAAGATCACCCAATTTTCAAAGTGCTCCTCGAAGAGGTAAAATCCCCCCTTCTACATAACTTGTCTCATGAGGAGATCATCTTATCTATAACAAAGGCTTTTTTAAAGAAACATCCTGGCTTAATCCCCTGGAAAGTATCGATTCAAAAACGTGTATCGCTCTATTTCCTTTATTACTACTTCTCTTATTTGAAAGAAAAAAATGAAACTCCTTTTGATAGATTCCAAAAATGGCATTTATACAACCTCACTCATGGTAAGCAATCTGTCTTTAAAGAGTTTACTATGGCCGAGCTTGCCTCAATAACAAAATCACTGCTTCCCTACATTCCATTCATAGAATCCTATGTCTCTAAAATCCTACAAGGAGAAGATTCTACTTGTGATAGGGTGAGCCTCTACTAATCTCTAAAGCTCGATAAATTTGCTCAATCAACATTAATCTAACCATCTCATGGGGAAATGTAAGATTTGACAGACTAATTAATCTATCCGCCCCATCTACCACACTTTTTGGTAGCCCTTCAGCTCCTCCAATTACAAAATTCCAGGAAAGATTTCCTTCTATTAATTTGGAAAAACTAATACTTGTATGCGGCACTCCTAAGACATCTAGACATGAGTACGAAATGCCTATCAGTTTTTTCTTTAATTCAGAGTCTGTTTTTAGGATAATCCATTCAAAAAAGCAGTGGCCAGAAAGCCTTTTTTCATAAGAGGTAATTCCCTCTCTAAGGTAGGGTAGATGCGGTCTTCCGACACAAAATATTCTTACTTTATATCCCATAAAAACACTATATCATTAAATTACAAAAACATCTAGACTAAGGAAAGATTTACAAGGTTATCTAATGGAATTTTTATTATGGATACGTTTTAATTGTGATCCTATAGCATTTGTTATTCCTATTATCGAACATCCCATCGCTTGGTACGGATGTATATTTTCATTTTCATTTTACATTGGGTATATAATTTTTATTTGGATTTATACAAGGCATACCCTTCCAAATATTACAATTCCAGAAGAGTACAAAAATACTAAAGTTCCTCCCTCATTCATTTTAAATAAGCGTAATCAAAAGCTCTATACATTTTTTCAAAAACGAACTACTGACAAAGCTTGTTTAGAAAGACTTGGCTTAAAATTATTCCTTGAAGAGACCTTTCCTAAAAAAATTCCTTCTATGCAATCTATTGCAACAAAATTTGCTGAGTCCGCCTTGCTATATATCATCTCGGCTACAATCATCGGAGCGCGTCTTGGTCATATTCTTTTTTATGAAAATATCATGACGTTTATCAACTCCCCCTCTCTCATCCTAAAGACTTGGGAAGGCGGCCTTGCAAGCCATGGGGGCATTTTAGCCATCTTGTTAGCGGCCTATATTTTTACTAAAATAAAAAAAACCATCTCATTTTTAACCTTTATGGATCTTATCAGTATCCCAACCATGTTTGTGTGTGCTTGGATTCGAATTGGCAACCTTGTAAATCAAGAAATCCTTGGAAATGTAACATCAGTTCCATGGGCAATTATTTTTATGAATCCAGCAGGTCAAGAGCGTGTATACCCTCGCCACCCGATGCAATTATATGAGTTCATCCTCTATATGGGAGTCTCTGCACTCTTATTCATTCTGTGGAACAAAAACACCTATAAAAAGATGACAGGGCTATATACTGGACTTGCTTTAACTATCTCTTTTTCTATAAGATTTTTTCTAGAGTTTCTAAAAACCCCACAATCCATTTATGATTATACCGGAACTATCCAAATTGGACAGTTATTAAGCATCCCGATGATCCTTTGTGGGCTTTATCTTATCCGAGAATCTCTTAAGATAAAAGAGGATCTCGACAAAAAAGTGGTAGAAGATTAATATACAAATACTTTAACCAAAGGATGGAAAATGAATTTCAATGTAACATACCCTCGCATTGTCTCTTCGTTCATAGCCACGCTTTTTATTACTATTTTCGTATGTATTGTTAGACCTATTTTTCAAGGGTCATTGTTAACACACCTCCTTTTCGGACTTGCCTTAAGTGTTATCTTTTCTTCCTTTTTAATTGCCCTTGATACTCTCTGCAGGAAATGTAATCTAAAAATTTTCAATACCATCGTCCTTGGTCTATGTATTGGAATCTTTTTAGGTAAAAGTTTAGTGAGTATTTTCGATACCCTCCTTGTGATCGCAAACCTTTCCTATATCCCGCCTTTTATAACAAGTTTAACTAAAGTATTTCTTACCCTTACAGGTATTCATCTAGGGACTACCCTCACCACCGCCTATCAAGAAGATCTACATATTTCCATCCCTTTTGTTCGATTTAATGAAGTAATGCAAGATAAAAAAGACATCGTTTTAGATGAAACAATATTATCAGACCCTAGAATTTTAGATTTTCTCTCCACTGGAATTTTAAACAATCGCTTAATCCTCCCCTCTTTTGTCTTAAAAAGTCTTCAAGACAAAATGGAAAATGGAGAGGATCTTATCAAAGCAAATGCTAGAAAGCTTGTTGCAGTGATTGATAAGCTAAAAGCAATGAAAAACCTCGACTTAAAAGAAAATAAGACAGATTTTACAGACATTTCAGATGTAAAAAAGAAGATCTTAAGGCTTGCTAAGCTCACTAAATCAAAAGTCTTGGTAGGTGATAGCTCTAAACTTGATAGTGAAAATAGCGAAGTGCAGTATCTAAATCTTAATGCCATTGCAAATTCTTTAAAAAACATCATGTCTACTGGTGAAACAATTGAAATCAAGGTCCAAAGATACGGAAAAGAGCCTAAGCAGGGAGTTGGGTATCTTGAAGATGGTACGATGGTTGTAATCAATAATGGGGGTGAATTTATCGGAGAGATAATTGAGACACAAGTTATTTCTGTTAAACAAACCTCTGCAGGACGAATTATCTTTACCAATGCGATGATTCACAGTGAAGAGGGTGAGTACGCATATGAAAGCGGTCCTTAGTATCATTGGAATTGGCACTGACATCATCTCTATAGCGCGATTTGCCAAAACCTATAGTAAATATGATCAAAAGTTTATCGATAAGCTCTTTACAAAAGAAGAACAAGAGTACTGTAAAAAGCACGCTGATCCCACCCCCTTTTTTGCAGTACGCTTTAGCGCAAAAGAGGCAATTTCCAAAGCTTTAGGGTGTGGGTTAGGAGAAAAGCTCTCCTTTCTTGATATAGAAATTTCTAAAGATGAAGCTGGTAAACCACATGTTATTCTATCAGAAAGTGCATCTATTTGCTTTAATCATCCAAAGATTCACCTTTCCCTCTCTCATTGTAAAGAGTACGCTACAGCTACTGCAATAGCCCTTTGTTAATGAGCTGTCTTTTTGCTTCAGCTAAAAAATAAATACTTCCACATACAAGGACCACCTCAGAGCTCTCCCCAGCATATTCATTAACACCTAATTTTTTTGCATCTTCTTTGGATAAAAGCCAGTCAAAATCATGAGCAAAAAAGTACACCTCATCACAATAAGATCGTAATATTTCAAGGCAATTTTTTGCAGATTTGGTTGTAGACATATTCCACAATGAAATGATCTTCTTTCCAGGATATTCTTGCTGCACCTTTCTTTTTAAAGCTAAAAACCCATCTTCATTATGGGCCATGTCAAAGATAATATTCCCGTGGACTTCAAAGCGTGCTGGAAGTCTAAATATCGTTTCTAAAGGCTCTATTTCAAGAACCTTTAGAGCACTATCTGCTATACGTTTATTCTCTTGCAAATAGTCACTATCGGACATCTCTACCTCAAATACTTTTGCCCCCTTAGCTCTTGCTGCTTTGTAGCATTCGGGGTGCTGAGCGTTACGTCCCAACACAACAGGGGTATTGAGTTTAATAATCCCAGCTTTATTATAAGCAATGTCATCCATGGTTGGTCCTAAAAACTCAACATGATCATATGCTAGATTTGTAATTACACAAAGTATAGGGTTGATCACATTTGTTGCATCTTTAAGCCCTCCAAGGCCCACCTCAATTACTGCATAGTCAACTTTTTTCTTTGCAAAATAGATAAATGCTATAAATGTTAAAAGCTCAAAGAAAGCTAGCCCCTCTAAAATCTCTTTATTCTCTTCATAAATTTCTTTTAACTCTTTATTGGAGATATTCTCACCATTAATAGCAATACGCTCTGTCTTACACATAAAGTGTGGTGAAGTTAAAAGCCCTGTCTTATACCCCGAAGCTTGAAGGCCCTTAGAGATATTAAGGGAGACAGTCCCCTTTCCATTTGTACCTGCAACATGTATTGTCTTATACCTATCACTAGGAAATCCTAAAGCCTCATGAATCTCTATTAACTCTGAAAAGGTCCTAGCGAGAAAATTTCCCTTCTTAAATTCTTTATAACTTTTTATGAAGTCGATAGCAGCAACCTCACCTTACTATCTATTGTAAACGAAGATCCCATTGAGACAAAAACTCGATGCTCGCCATGATAATCTGATCCCCCCGTCTTCAACAAATTTCTCTCATCAGCCATTTTAAGTAAATATTCAATCTCTGATAACTTGAAATTTCCATAATAACACTCCATTCCATCAAAACTATATAGATCTAGAATTTTTCTTAAAATCTTCTGACCTTTGATAAGAACAGGGTGGGCAAGAATTACCTTTCCGCCCGCTTTTTTTATCACTGCAATTGTCTCTTCAATAGATGGCATGTCTGACTGTACAAAATAAGGAGCCCTTTCCCCTAAAAACTTTTTAAAGGCATCTTTCATATCTTTTGCATACCCTTTTTCAATTAAACATAAAGCAATATGAGGTCTACCCACAGACTCTTTACCTAAAAAGAAAACTTCATCAACAGAGAGATTAAACCCAGCAGTTTTCAACTTCAATAGTATCTTTTTGATCCTAAAATGCCTTCGTTCTTTATGGTGCTTACAAAAACTTAAGAGGGTTTCATTTTTTACATCTACATTATACCCTAGAATATGAATAGACTCAAAATCATCTATTTTTTCATAAGCTGTAGAAAACTCTACACCTGAAATAAGCTCTACATCGACTTTTTTTGCATAGGCAAAAACTTCCTCTGAATAAGCAGAAACTGTGTCATGGTCGGTGATAGAAAATCCTTTCATCCCCTCTGCTTTGCACATATCTATCAATTCAAAAGGGGTCTTTGTCCCATCTGAAAATGTGCTGTGCGTATGTAGATCAAATGACCCAAACTTCGAATGCAAGCTTTACCCCCATTTCTGTAAAAACTTTTTCTTGCACCTTATTGCTCAAACTAAACACATCATTAAAGGTGGCGTTACCTAAATTATTAATAAAGTTTGCATGCTTAACACTCACCTCGGCGCCACCATATCTTAAACCTTTAAGGCCACATCTATCAATTATTCTCCCAGCGGAGAGCTCATGGTCAGGATTTTTAAAAATACACCCCGCATTTTTCATTTCTATAGGTTGAGAGTTCACTCTATTTTTTAGATGTACTAGCAGTTGTTTTTTCCCCTCCACCGACTTTTCTAACGAAAAGGATGCACTTAATATTAGATCGCCATTTTCCTGAAAGATCGACTTTCGATAGGAAAATTGCCCCTCTTCTTTTTTTATGAGGTGAATTTCCCCATTTCTTTGCAATACTGTTACCGAAACTAAATGCTTTGAGATCTCATTTCCAGAAACACCTGCATTCATAAAAATAGCTCCACCAACACTTCCGGGAATTCCCACTAATGGCTCAAGCCCTGATAGATTGCTCTTTGTTGTCTTTCTACAAAGCAATGGTAAACTCATTCCAGATTCTACATAGACTATTGTATCAGTAATATTAACTGCATTCATTTTATTGATAATGACAAGGCCTGGATAATAATCATCACGAAAAAGGATGTTAGATCCTCTACCGAGGAACAAATAGGGAATGTTTTTTGATAGAGCAAAGGTTATTGCCTCTATCAATTCAACTGCTGTTGTAACTTCAATAAGATACCTTGCTTTAGCATGAATGCCATAGGTATGGTACTTGCTTAAATCATGTTCTTCTTTAAAGGGCTGCCCCATGCTTCATCTCTTTATAAATAGAGTCGATCATAGCATGGAGGTATTTAGGAGATCCATAACTACTGAATTTTTTTGCTATCCTAATTGCCTCTGCTATTGCAATTTCTACTGGGATGATTTCCTGAATTAAATCATAGAGCACAACCCTTAAAATTGCTAAATCTACCTTTGCTATCCTATCTATTGAGTATTCTAAAGATATATTTGAGAGATAACAATCAAAAGTTTTTCTTTCGTCATAAATTTCTTTAGCATGCTTAACAAAATCCAATACATTCTTTTTACTTGCCTGAAAAATAGACATAAAAAATTCTATAGAATCTGGGGAAATCTCCTCTCTTTCATTGAGTACATACAAGAGCTGCACATAGATTTCACGGGTTTTTCTTGGGTTTGCTTCCATAACTTTTTATTCTTTCTAGGTATTTTCAAAGAGTATAGCACAATGCCTAGTTTGTTTACATGAATTAAATAGAAGATTTTGTAAATTATTTTCTCTATATCAGCTTTAAATAAGTCTGATATATTTTTTTATAAATTTAAAATGAGTGAAATTTATAGTGTTTTCAATTCAAATTTAAAGCACTATGACTATTAAAACATAAAATGAGGTAATACGAGTGCTTGGTGTGTTTTTAGATTCTGAAACAAACGGTCTGGATTGGACAATACACGTTATTTTAGAGATCTCTTTTATTATTAAAAATTTAATTACTGGTGAAGAATTAGCTACCTATGATGCTTTGATTACCCCAAGTGAAGAGGAGTGGAAGAGAAGTGATCCTGAAAGTTTGCATTTCACAGGGATTTCGAAAGAGTCCCTGCTGAAATCAGGCAAAGAAAGGCAACTTGTTAAAAAAGAGATTCTTGAAATTTTTAAAAATAGTAATATAGAAAGGGGTAAAGCTGTATTCATCTGTCAAAACCCAAGTTTTGATCGTATTTTTTTCTCAGGTATTATTGACGTGACGACACAGGAGAGGTTAAACCTTCCTTACTACTGGCTTGACCTTGCATCTATGTATTGGAGTAAACAGATATTAGCAAAAAAGAGCTTAGAAAATCTTTCTATCTCTAAAGATGCTATTGCAAAGTATTATGGACTTCCTGAGGAGGAAAAACCTCACCGATCAATAGGTGGGGTAAATCACTTAATCATCTGCTACAATGCAGTAGTTGGGTTTCCAGGAAAAGATTCTCCAAAATGTGTTTGATACGAATATTGACATGAAAACTTTTTAAAGAATTATTGATAGTTTCTTCTATTTGCAAGGCGCTAGAACTAACTAAATGTGGCGCTTTTTCCTTTGCAATAAATACAGAGATAAAATCTTCAAAAAAAATTCGAAGATTTTTTTCCGATAACTCTACATTTTCGGTCATCACCTTATCTAGCTCTGTAATCTTCTTTAAAAAAGAATCGTATTTTTTCAAGAGCAATAAGGAAAAAAGCTCTTGTATCTGTCCGGTATACTCTGGATAATTTCCTCCCCCTGTTACATATTCTTTTTGCACTCGAGATAAGATTGTTTTAAGGATATCATCATAACAAATTGTCGTTAACAAAAGGACAAAACGCTCTGGGGCATCCTCTAATGTTTTTAACAATGCATTTGCATGTACCTTTTGCATTCTGTCTATTGATAGAAGGGCTATCACACGCTTTTTGGCTCGAAATGGAGGGAGGGCGCTTTCTGCCACAACAGAATGGATCACATCCATCGAATAGAGGTAGCTCTTTGATGTTGGCTGCACCTCTTGATAATCTCCATGGTTCATTAAAGCCTCTAGGGAAGGGACCTCGAGGATTTCCATCGCACGAGAATGCATCCTTTTCAGTACCAAATCATGGTCTTCTCCATGAAATAATATTCCTGTTGCCATTGTCTCCCTATAATTTCGATTGTAGCCAAGCATCAACATGCTTTATAGCAATTTTTAGGACCCCTTCAATAGAATTCTCTGCATTTAACACGACAATTCTATGTGGGTTTTCTTGTGCTAACATAAGGTACCCCTCTCTTACCTTTTCATGGAAAGAGATTTTTTCACTCTCTAATCGATCTTTTGGTCCTTTGATTCTATTCAATGCCTTATCTGGGGCGATATCTAAATAAAATGTTAGATCTGGAGAAAGACCTTTTGTAGCCACAAGGCTCATCTCTTCTATTTCCTTTAACGAAACAAAACCTCTGCCAGCGCCTTGGTAGGCGACAGAGGAATCTGTAAACCGATCACAGATGACTACTTTCCCCTGTTTTAGCGCAGGGATTATGACATTTTCTACATGGTAGGCTCTGTCGGTAAGGTAAAGAAAAAACTCAGACTCTGCGGGCATAGTATTTTTAATATCAAGTACTATGGACCGAATGACTTTACCAAATTCTGTGGCTCCTGGCTCAAAGGTAGCTACTACTTGCTGTTGCTTTGAAAGAAGGTGTTTTTCCAACCCTTTTATTAAGGTTGATTTTCCTGCACCTTCACCGCCTTCTAAAGTGATAAAGAACCCTTCTGTATCCATGCCTACTCAACTACTGCTACTATATTTTCAATTCTTTGAACCGCTACTAAATGATCTTTTTCCCCTAATTGAACAATCTTCACCCCTTGAGTTGTTCTACCCATGATGCGGATATCTTCCATAGAAGTCCTAAGAGTTTGCCCTGAATTAGACATCATCAATGCACTATCTTCATCCGTCACAGTAATTGCCCCAACAACTAGCCCATTTCGTTTATTTGTGATAATAGATCTAACTCCCTTACCACCACGATTTGTCTGCCTGAAATCAATAACTTTAGAACGTTTTCCATGCCCATGCTCACAAACAACAAGTAATGACTGCCCTTCTTTGACAACAACACAGGATACAACGTAGTCTTCCTGATTTTTTAATGATACACCACGTACTCCACGGGCAGTTCTTCCCATAGCACGCACTAAGGACTGATCAAAACGTACAGCCATACCATGTCTTGTAAATAACATGATTTGATCTGTCTCATTTACAAGCTCTGCTGAAATCACCTTATCACCTTCATCAATAGATATTGCATAAACACCTTTTTTTCTAGGGTTTGCATAGCTATCCAATAAGGTCTTTTTGATCACCCCTTTTTTCGTAGCAAGTAAAATTGATGCTTCCTGCTCAAAGTTTGCTACCCTTAATACAGCAGCAATTTCTTCTTCTTTAGCAATTCCCTCAAGAAGGTTCACTAGAGCTTTTCCTTTAGACTTTCTAGACCCTTCAGGAATTTGCCATGCCTTCAACCAATAACATCTACCAAAACTTGTAAACACAAGTAAGTGGTCATGTGTATTTGCTACGTAGGCATTTTTAACGCCATCAGTATCTTTTCTCATATCAATACCAATTACACCATGTCCGCCACGTTTTTGCTCACGGAATGTATCTATTGGCATTCTTTTAATATAATCATCTGTAGAAATGGTGATGATGACTGGTTCATTTGCTATGAGATCTTCCATTTCCAGCCCCTCTTCTTCTGAAGGTGCGATGGTGGTCAATCTTTTTGTTTTATCAAATTTTCGAATATCTTCAAGCTCTGCTTTGATAATATCAAGAACCATCTGCTCTGAGGCTAAAATTTCTAGATAATGCTTAATCTTTGCCAAAAGCTCTTCAAATTCCTTCTCTAGCTTATCTCTTTCAAGGCCAGTTAATTGGTATAAACGCAACTCTAACACTGCATCTGCTTGTCTTTCTGAAAACTCATATTTTGCGATCAAAGCAATTTTTGCTTCTTGCTTATCAGCGCTTTTCTTAATGAGGGCAACAATTTCATCAAGCTTATCGAGAGCTTTTAAATACCCTTCTAATACATGGGCGCGAGACTCTGCTTTTTTGAGTTCAAAGCGAGTACGACGACGAACAACCTCTACCCTGTGATTAATCCAACAAGTGATCATATGCTTCACATTCATAAGCCTTGGAAGGCCATTATCAAGTGCTAGCATGTTACAACCAAATGTCACCTGAAAATCAGTGTAATTATATAGCTGATTTACAATCACATCAGGAATTTCACCACGTTTTAAATCAAGAACGACACGTAAACCTTCTCTATCTGACTCATCTCGGAGGTCAGACACCCCTGTCATTACTTTGTTATTTACAAGTTCGGCTATTTTAATAATAAGCTGAGCTTTATTCACACCGTAAGGGAGTTGATCGATAATAAGGGCTGATCGATCTCCTTTTAGCTCCTCTACATGGAATATCCCACGTACACGTAATTTACCGCGTCCTGTGTGGTAAGCTTCTTTAATTCCTTTTCTACCGCAAATGATACCCCCTGTAGGGAAATCTGGGCCTGGCATGAGCTCTATAATCTCATCTATTGTTGCCTCTGGATTATCAATGACTAAAATTGTTGCATCAATTAACTCAGAAAGATTATGTGGAGGAATGTTTGTTGCCATTCCTACTGCAATTCCTGTTGATCCATTTGCTAACAAGTTTGGAAATTTAGAAGGAAATACTACAGGTTCTTTTTTTGTTTCGTCATAGTTAGGAACGTAATCGACAGTCTCTTTATCTAAATCATCCATTAAGGCCATAGATGGGCCAGTGAGCCTTGCTTCAGTGTACCTCATAGCAGCTGGTGGATCGCCATCCACTGATCCAAAGTTTCCCTGACCATTTACTAATGAGTACCTCATGATCCACTCTTGAGCCATACGAACAAGGGTTGGGTAGATTACTCCTTCACCATGGGGGTGAAAATCTCCAGATGTGTCACCGGCAATTTTTGCACATTTTCTATGTTTTCCACCCGGAGACAAATTAAGCTGTCTCATGGCGTAAAGAATTCTTCGTTGGGATGGCTTTAATCCATCACGAACATCGGGAAGCGCTCGAGATATAATTACTGACATAGAGTAACGGAGATAACTCTCTTTCATCTCCTCTTCAATATTTCTCTCTACTATTACATCTGAAGTTTGCTCTTCATTACTCATAATCTAATTTTTCCTTAAATATCTAAATGATCTTTCACTGAAAGTGCATGAAGTTCTATAAACGCTTTTCTAGGAGGAACTTCATCCCCCATTAATACTGTAAACATTTTATCAGCATCTGCTGCATCTTGAATGGTAACTTTTACTAAAGTTCTTTTTGTTGGATCCATCGTTGTTTCCCAAAGTTGATCAGCATTCATCTCTCCAAGACCTTTGTATCTTTGAATTTCAATTCCATGGCGACCGTTTACACGTATCTGATTGATAATTTCTTTCAAAGTATGGAAAGGAGTAGATACACCCTCTTCAGTAATGATATCTAAGATTTTTCCCTCATCATTGAAATACTGAGAAATAGTCAAACTATGCTGTGCTAAAAGTTTTTTCAAATGATCTAACTTTTCTTTTTTAAACAGATCTAAATAAGATAATGGTTTCACCACGAACTTTTCGATTTTCTGTTCTCTTTGAGGATCGTCTTCAGTAAGGGAATTAATAAACACCGTTTTTTGAGCTGTGGCATCTTTTTCTTTAAGATGAGCAAACTCTTCAACTGTGTATACATAGCTAGGATTTCCATTAATATGCACTTGGTAATGTGGGTATAACCCCTCTTCATTTCTTGCTGCTAGAAACTCTCTAAAGACAACACCCTTTCTTTCAAGACTTGATATAAGATCTTCTACACTTATGATCATATTAACCAAGGCTTTCACCTCTTTTGTATCAAGGATTGTTTCTGAGGCTGCGAGCTTAAAGGATAAATCCTTTGCTCCAAGGGAGAGTAAATACTCATCCATTTCACCTTCTGAATGAATATACTGAAATTCTTTCTTCTTTGCGACTCTAAATAAAGGAGGTCTAGCAATATAGATATGTCCACTTTCAATCAATGGGAGCATATGCCTAAAGAAAAATGTCAACAGAAGCGTTCTAATGTGTGATCCATCAACGTCAGCATCGGTCATAATGATGATTTTGTGATAACGAAGTTTTTCGAGGTTAAAATTATCTTGCCCAATTCCACAACCAAAAGCTGCAACCATTGCTCCAACTTCTGTATTTTGTAGTATTTTTTGTAGACGAGATTTTTCCACATTTAAAATCTTACCACGAATTGGTAAAATCGCTTGATTTCTTCGATCACGACCACCTTTAGCAGAACCTCCCGCAGAATCTCCCTCTACGATATAAATTTCACATAGGGCTGGATCTTTTTCTGAACAATCGGTTAATTTACCTGGAAGCCTTAATGTATCAAGGGCTGACTTTCTTTGTGTAAGCTCTCTTGCCTTTCTTGCCGCCTCCCTTGCTTGAGATGCAAGAGCTGCTTTATCGACAATTAATTTTGCTACCTGTGGATTTTCTTCTAGATAAGTAGTGAATACCTCACCAATAATTTGTTGTGCTGCTGTCCCTACATCACTGTTTCCTAAACGCTGCTTTGTCTGCCCCTCAAATTGCGGGTTTGGAACCCTTGCAGAAATAATCGCTGTCATCCCTTCTCGAACATCTTCCCCTGTAATAGAAGTTTTAAAATTCTTGAGCATATTATGGTTTTTAACATAACTATTTAAAACACGAGTTACAGCGGTAGAAAACCCTGTTAAATGGCTTCCGCCCTGCCTTGTGGAAATATTATTTACGTAAGAGAAGACACTTTCAGTATAAGTTTCATTCCATTGCATCGCCACTTCAATTTCAATTGTTCCATCATGAACTTCCCTTGACCCGAAAATATAAATAGGATCTTTAAACAATGGTCCTTTATTTTCATTTAAATACTCTACAAAAGAGGCAATCCCCCCTTTATAATTGAACGTTACATCCTCATGATCGCTACTTCTTTCATCAACTAAATGAATTGTTAAGCCTTTATTTAAGAAAGCAAGTTCCCTTAAACGATTGCGCACTGTAGTGTAATCAAAATCTAAGACAGAAAATATTTGCTCATCAGGCCAAAAATGGACTTTTGTCCCTCTTTCTTCCTTGCTTGGCTTTTCTTTCAAAAGTTTTGACACTTTACCACGAGAAAACTCCATATCATACTCAGCGCCATCTTTATAAATATATAAAGCAAGCCTCTTGGAAACAGCGTTTACACAAGATACACCGACACCATGAAGACCACCGGACACTTTATAGGTATCTTTGTCAAATTTACCACCGGCATGAAGAATTGTCATCACAACCTCGGCAGCAGAAACATCTCTCCCCTGCTTCTTAGATTGATCTGCATGCCTTCCTACAGGAATACCGCGACCATTGTCTCGTACTGAACAAGAGCCATCTTCACAAAGGGTTACATAAATATCTGTACAATATCCAGCCATTGCCTCATCGATACAGTTGTCTACCACTTCATACACTAACTGATGAAGACCACCAGCGGAGGTATCTCCAATGTACATGCCAGGCCTTTCTCTAACCGCCTCTAAACCTTCTAAAACTGTAATACTACTAGCATCATAGTCTTTATTCTTTTTTTCTTTATCTTCAGTCATGCTTGTCATTGCCTTTGTTCATTACCTCCGGTAGACTACTTTTTTAATAGAAGGAAAGCTGCCTTGCCTTTGTAATTTAGCAACTAAATCATCAGTTCCTATCATCACAAGGTCGGCGAATATACCGCCAGACAACACCTTCACATATAAAGTGTCCCCTAAAATTTTTTCTACTCTTGTATACTTAGCATATTTTAGATCTACAATAGCATTCCAGATCGCATCAATATTTTTTGGACGGGCGTTTCGAGTTTTCACTATTTTACCCAAAACTGGACCTAATACATCCCCTATAATTGTCCAAGGAGTTTCGATCTCACTTTTTTTAATTCGCCTGGTCAAACAACACGTCCATTTGCTTTTATACCAAACTTGCATTGTAGCAAAACAGACGCAAAAAAGCTATCTTTTCTTTTTACTAAGAAAACTGAAATTAAAGAGCATTATATCGAAGTAAATCTAAAATCTCACCCCCTAGTCTTTGCACCTCGGCAGGATCATTGAAAGCATGTAGGACTTTTTCAACTGCCGCTTGAACTTTTTGTATTACCAAGCTTTGCCCATCAATTTTTGCCTTAAACGCTTCAAGTTCTTCTTTAGTTACATCGAAATCTTTGTTTAATGCCTCATATTCAGTGGTGTTTTTTTCTAATTGATTAC
>CAMDFS010000013.1 GCA_945897715.1 Chlamydia trachomatis | reverse complement strand
ATAATGCTGAAGGGCTTTAAGAACTCTCAATGCTTCATTTACATCCCTTCCAATTGGGGTGTCATTTACAAGCTGATGTCTGATTATCCCTGATCGATCTATTAGAAATAGACCTCTGTAAGAAATCCCCTCTTCTTCTTTTAGGACATCATAAGCTTTAATGTACTCTAATTTCATGTCAGCGATCATGGGATAAGAAATTCCTTCAATACCCCCTTGTTTTTTTGGCATAGAAAGCCAAGAGAGGTGGGCGTATGCACTATCACGAGAGCAGGCAATAATCTCAGCCCCTAATTTCTTGAACTCAGTATATTTTTCTTGAAAAGCATGTAATTCTGTCGGACAAACAAAGGTAAAGTCCAACGGATAGAAAAATAAAAGAACGTATTTCCCTTCTAAATTTTGCACAGAAAAGTCATTTATAATATTTCCGTTAACAACTGCCGGGGCGCTCACTTTGGGAGCTTTTTTTCCTACTAAACTCATACCCATAATTTTTATCATAAATGCTTTAAAATTGCAATGGGTATAGATTCCACTTCCTAAAAAAGGAGCAACACTGTAAACTAAACTCTTTTTGCTATGCACTGGTAGCTCAATGGATAGAGCACCTGGCTACGGACCAGGAGGTTAGAGGTTCGAATCCTCTCCAGTGCGTTTTTACCCCCCACAAGTTTTCTCATGATAGATTGGAAAGAAATCTGGAAAATCCATAGCCCCTATTACAAAAATGGAAAATTTGCCCTTGACCTCCCAAATGGAGAAAAGGTTTTTTTTGAACCAGGGCCTGCCTTTGGTGATGGATCTCACCCCACTACTAATCTCATTTTAGAAAGTTTACCCGGTCTTGTAGAGGGGAAAACGATTGTAGATGTAGGCAGTGGCAGCGGCGTATTATCCCTCTCTGCTTCAAAACTTGGAGCTGCGCAAGTCTTTGCTTTAGAAATTGATGGTCCATCAATTGAAACCATGCAACAAAACATCTCTCTTAATAACATAACAAACATCCATATTAATAAAAAGCCTCAAAAGTTTGATATCGTTCTTATCAATATGATTTCCTCTGAACAAAAAATAGCTCTTGCCTCTCACCCCTATCTTCTCAAAGAGGGGACCGTATTTTTAATCTCTGGGATATTGGAAAAGGAAAAAGAAGAAGTACTCAACACAATGGGCCCCTCTAAACTGTACAAAAGCACCACAAACGGGGAGTGGGCCTTTATTCACTGTCGATTGTGACTATGAACTCTTTTTTTGTAGAGACTTAAGACTTTTCAGGCATCTTTCTATACACGTAGTTACTTTAATGTTTTCTTGGATTAAATTTTCAGAAGCACTTATTGGTTTTGTCTCATCTCCTGGATCTCTTTCAGTCTTATCTGATAAGCAAAATTCAGACAAGTACTTAGATAATGAAAGCGGTGGCGGAAGCTTTCTTTGAACAACTTCTTCCCCTTTTTGATCTACAAAATTAAACCCTTTCTCTACGGCAGTAACACTCATATTCTCTCCCTTTGTAAAAAAGAAAGAGAATACAAAACGACTCTTTTTTTGACTAGAAATTAAGTAAAATAAGGGAAATCTATTAATAAAAATCCAGTAGCTACATATTTAGGTAAATTGCCGGTTTCAGTTACGCTAACGGGAGATAGACGGCCATTTAAGGTTTTTACCGCAGCTGGTGATTGGAGTTTGTGAAATGGTGCAGGCGGCATCATTTTTAATGGGGGTGGCGTCACAGACCATTTATTTTGTTTTGGATAAAAATATACTAATTCTGGTCCTGCTTTTTTTACGACTTCTGCATATGTTCTCATGATAACTCCTTTTAAAAACGCAAAGAGAATACATGAGCCTATCTTTCTTGTAAAGAAGAAGATGCATTCATTAGAGTTGTAATAAGTGGATTGTCTTTCTTAATGCATTTAAAAGAAAAGACCAGTCCTGCTTTTTGCCAAATATGTTGTAAAGAAGAGCTGAAATGAGTTCTATTCACAAGTTCCATCTCTTTTGTATGGAAGTAATAATCCCTCTTTAACCCAATAATTAATTCAGCAAGATCATCTAACTGCACATCCTCATCCAAAATGAAAATGGGCCTTGTTTTTGTAAGCAATCCAGAGATTTTTTCTCTTACCATATTTGCAGAAATTCCTTTATTTAGATAAAGGATATCAAGATCATTTATATAGGACAAAATCTTGTCAAATCGCTTAACTTCCTTTCTGACAATAAATAGATGTCCATGCATGGTTTCTCCAAACAGAAGGAAAATAAAGCGCTTTTTCATGCCCTTGATGAAGATTGCCACTCTCTGCTCCTCATATTTCTTTGCAAAAGGGAAATCTTGATAATAAATATTGTATATATTGTGCACTGTTATTTTGGACAAAATGTTCAAAAGTGGTCCAAAAAGGCTCTTCACAAAGAATACCGAGGCAAAAATTAACATAACTCCCAGCATCACAAATCCAGCTGCAGCGCTTAAATAGAGGACTTTATCAAAGATCATCATAGAAATTGGTGCAAGCAATACCCCTGTAAAACTTAAAAAATTCGCAGCTGCGACAACTTTACCACGCTTTTCAGAAGGGCAGTGCATTTGCATATACGTATCAAGGGGAATCTGATAGAGCCCACCAAATAAACCTATAGCGCACAAACTAGCAAAGACCATCGCAATAGAACTTGAAAAAATCGGTATTAAAAAGACACAAAAAGTCATCCCAATCATTCCAAACGCTGAAATACCAAGATGAACTCCTTTTTTACAAAGCTTTCCTGAAACAATTGATCCAAGGGCAATACCAAAAGATGTCCCTAAAAATAGATACCCACCACCCACCTCTGTCATACCAAGAGAGCTCATTGCAAACGGAATTAAATTCAGCTGTGTGAAAACACCTATAAATAGGAAAAAAGCCGCTCCCATCACAACCATCAAGAGCTTTGGAGTCTTCTTACACATTTGCAACGTTTCAATCAGTTGCACAAACGGAGCCTGCCTAGCATTAATTTTTGCACCAACAGCTCGTGTTTTCGGAATATTTAAACTTGCAATAAACCCAATAATTGCCGCAAGCATCCCTACCCCTAACGATAAGATAAAATTTCTTCCTGTAATTTGCGTTAAAAAGGAAGCCATAAAGGTCCCTAAAATAATGGCAATATAGGTACAACTTGTAATATAACTATTAGCTTTAGAAATATTTTCTTTGCTAACCAACTCTAATATAATACTATACTTAGGAGGGCTATTCACTGCACTTTGTAATGAATGCAAAAATACACATAAATAACAGGCCCATACAGTTTCCGATGCATAGGCAAAATAGCCTAATCCAATAATTACCACCTCTAGAGCCTTCATCCAGATAATAATTTTTTGCTTACTCACTCTATCGGCAATTGCACCTGCAATATTAGAAAAAAGTAAAAATGGAAGGACAAAAAATATCCCCACAAAAAAAGTAATATCAGAAACATGCACCACCCCTTTCAAATCAATTAAAAGGTAAATGGTAAGAAACTTAAAGAAATTGTCGTTGAACGCTGTCGTAAACTGTGTTATATTTAAAAAACTCAAGGCTTTTTTCTTACGAACTTCGCCATATCGTCTTTTTATCTTTGAATACTTGCCAGAAAGAGTCTTATCCATAATAATTACTTCGATGAGTTGTATATTTACCCAATTGTAACCCCAATGAATGATTTCCGCAAGAGTACATTTGCTAGTTATACTAGTAATTCTTTTAAAAACTTGGCAATGACTTGCATAGAAAACATCTCTATGCAGCCACTGTCTAGCAAAACATATCTTGCTTATCCTTCTAATGAAGGAAAAGATTTTTTTATTCAATCTATTATTAATAAAAATTCACATATTTTTGGGATAAGGTTTATCACTCTTCAACAATTTATTCATCTTGCCTTAAAGATATGTTATAAAAAAGATTTGTTATTTCCTTCTCATTATGAACTAATGTTTTTCTTAGAGGAGAAAATCACCTTTTTGCTAAATTCAAACGCCCCTTTTGCAAAACCACTCCAAGAGTACCTTCAAGAGAAGAGGGAAAGAATCATCCCTCTTGCCTCTAATTTAAGTCATATTTTTTTAGAGTACCTCCTTTACGGGAAAAATGCTCTCCCAGAATGGATCAAGAAAGATGGTTGGGGTCAGCATCTATTCAGAGAAGTATTAGAAAAATGGACCTCTATTATTGACGCAATTGAAAAGTGTCCACCCCCACCATTTCCCCTTTCCTTACATATTTTTGGTGTAGATGAAATTCCAAAGCTATATCTTGAATTCATTGAAAAGATTTCAGATAAGATCTCCTTCTCTTTCTATTTTTTTTCCCCTTCCCCCTTATTTTGGGGTGATCTCATCTCAAGGAAAAAAAGTGCCTATCTTGACAGGCTTTTCCAAAAAAAGAAGACCTCGCTTTTAGAGCGCATCGAATTTGCAAGTGCGGCAGAAAACTCTCATCCTCTCCTATCCCATTTTTGTGAAGGGGGAAAAGCCCTCTATTGCTATCTTCATGAGCAAAGTTGTAATGAAGATTATGTCGACATTGAGATGACCTCTGACTTAACCTATGTACAAAAAGCACTCCTCTATCAAATTAAACCGATGACTCCCCCCTATCAAGATGGGACCTTTACCATTCATAGCGCCCCATCGCTATTTCGAGAAGTAGAGGTGCTTATTGCAAATATCCTTACCACATTAAAAAAACACCCAAAATTAACCCCCTCTGACATCACTGTCCTTGCCCCTGATATTGACATCTACTTTCCTTACATCTCCTACCTCTTTGCAGGGAAGAGCTATCCATTTACCTTTGCCATTTCAAATCTACAAAAAACCAAGCACTGCCCTACGATGGAGAGTCTAAAACAGCTTTTTGCTTTGATAGGGAGCCGTTTTGAAAAAGATGCCATCTTAAAACTTTTTTCCTCTCCCCTATTTCAACGGAAATGCCAAATTAGCAAAGACGATGTCGATATTTTAGAAAAAATCATCGATCATACTGGAATTAGGTGGGGTTTTGACAAAAAATCTAAAAGCTCTATTTTAGAAGAAGAGGCGTGCTCTTTTGGACTCTTTGAAAAAGGGTTTTCGTATATGCTCGATCTTGTCACCGCCAAAGACTCACCCATCGAATTTTCTCAAACAGAGAGCATTGGCGATGTCATTACCTTGATAAATACCCTTCATGAAGAGATCCAAACCTTTTTAGATGATCATTACACTCTAGAACAATGGACAGCAAAAACCATCACCTTTGCAGAAAAGTTCCTCTCCCTTAATGAAGATGCAGATGTATTTTATAAAGAGATAAAAAAAATCACCACCTTATCAAAAACTTCCACATTTAAATATAGTTTCACAAGCTATAAACGCTTACTACAGGAGATTTTTGCAAAAAAAGGTGCTTCTGTTAAAATGTATGAAACCCCTCCCATTACCTTCTCAACGATGGAAAATTCACCCCCTATTGATAAAGCCCTTTTCTTTATCGGATTAGATGAGGAAACATTTCCAAAAAAATCTATCCACCGTTCGCTACACGAATTATCGGCAAATCCTTCTTATGAAAAAAAACCAAGTCCTGCACAACAGGCACGGTATTACCTTCTCAAAGCAATCATGACTGCAAAAACCTCTATTTCCTTTAGCTATACTTCTAACAACCCAATTGATGGACGAGCAAGAAACCCCTCCCTTCTTTTAGGGGAAATGATCCATGCTCTATCCCTTAATGATCCTATCAATCACCCTTTTACCCCTTACTGCCACACCTACTTCCTTGAGCCAAATGTATTTATAAAGAATTATTCTCTCTACCTTTCTTCTAAAAAAGAGCCGTTTCACCCATATCCTTTTGAAAAAGTTGCACCCCTTTTAAGCTATAAAAAAGTGATCGAAATAAAGGATCTACATCTGTTAACTAGATCCCCCGCACAATTTTTTTATAACCTCTCGGCAAACCTTTTTGAAAACAAACTTTACTCACAAACCCTCTTTGATGATGGGGAATTTGTCCTTTCCTATCTTGACAAGGCATGGATCACAAAAAAACAATCAAGAGAAGAGACTATCAATTTAGAGCCCCTAAAGCTTACCAACAAACTTCCCACCGCCCTTTTTGAAAAGGCTGCCAGAAAAGAACTTAGCCTCTCTATCGATATAGAAAAATCTCACCTTAAGCGGCATTTTACAACACATAACCCCTACTTTTCCATCCACCTTGACCCTCACATTAAAGAGCCGTTAAAAAAAGAGGAAACCACCTTTTACCCCGCCATTTCCTATGAGGCTAACAATATTTCCTATCTCATCCAAGGAAATATCCAAAATATTACTGATATTGGGATCTTAAGCTTCAAAGATGATGAGCCATCAGAGGTCTGGAAACTTTTACCAACTCTCATCATCCTTTCTCATCTCGATATTAAAATCCCTCTTGCTATCCATTTTTTAAAAGAAGGTAAAGTAAAGACTTTTGATAAAAATAGGTTAAAACCCCTTTTAACACCCCTTCTTTCGTACTATGAAAAGGCTCTCAACGAGATCTCACCGCTAATCCCAGAGGCTGTAAATGAATACAAATCGAAAAACTCCATCTCTTTTGATGCACTTAAAACAAAACTTTTGGCAAGGTTTGATGATCCCTATCTAACAAAAGGCGAAGCAAAAGGATATGAACACTTTGAAGAGGAGCTTTTACAGCTCTCTGCTATCTTAGAAGGGGTAAATAATGAAATCGTATGATGCCTTAGACCCCATTTCCCCTTTGTACGGTAAAATTTTTATCGAAGCCTCTGCAGGGACTGGTAAAACCTTTGCTATTGAACATATGGTTTTACGAATGATTTTAGACGGGGTGAGCATCACTGAAATTTTAGTGGTGACATTCACCAAAGCTGGAGCCCTTGATTTAAAACGGCGTATCCACTCCTCCCTCCTTGAAATTACTGAAATGCTTAGAAGTAATACCCTCTCCTTCCCCTACCTTGCATCCATTATAAATATAGAAGAAGCTATTCTTCTTGCTAATAATGCGTGCGCGCTATTAAGTGAGATGCCCGTTTGTACAATACATAGTTTTGCCTTTCAAATGCTCTCCTCCTTTGCTTTTGAAGCAGGGGCTGATTTTGACCTTCTTCATTTTGAGGATGAAAAGCAAAAAGATCTCACCCTTATGGCTATTTTAGATACTTTGCGAGCTGAAACATCTGAAAACACTATTTCCGCCTCGCAATGCACCAAGATGCTAAATGAGTTTGGAAGGAAGATTTCTCTCTTTGCAAAGAAAATTGCCTCCATCATCGACAATAAAAAAAATTTAGTAGCCCCTAAAACCTTTATTGAGCTGAAAAACCAGTTTTTAGAATCTCTTGAAGAGGTGCAATCAGACCAGATCTTAGATGACTTTCTTGCCATAGCCTCTGATTTTAAGGGGTGTACAAATATTAAAAGAGAGATTCATCAACACTTGTTTGATCAAATTGAAAAACTCAAAGAAAAAGACTTTGATGCATTAATAGCATTTTCTCCCTCATTGATTGAACTGTTACAAGAATCGAACCTAAAAAAATCAGCTTTAGTCCCAAAAAATAATTCCCTTTTTGATTTTTGCCATATTTTATCCCCCGTCATAAAG
This sequence comes from Chlamydia trachomatis, assembly GCA_945897715.1. Classification (GTDB taxonomy): domain Bacteria; phylum Chlamydiota; class Chlamydiia; order Chlamydiales; family 2-12-FULL-49-11; genus JAJACQ01. The sequence continues at coordinate 15,034 of CAMDFS010000013.1, read as the reverse complement.
ATTGCAAAAGAGGTGGAGCATTCTATGACACATATTGCAATCAAAGCGAAGAAGAGGCTTGAACAAATGGCTGTAAAAAGTCCCGACGCAATCCTTTATTCCATGTTAGATGCCCTTAAAAAACCAGAATTTGAGAGAAAGGTGCGTGCACAATTTTCTGCACTCATTATTGATGAGTTTCAAGATACAGATCCTGTCCAGTGGCAGATATTAAGGACCTTATTTTTTGATCATGTAAAAACCTTTTGTACTGTTGGGGATCCTAAGCAATCCATCTACGCTTTTCGTGGTGCCGATCTCCCAACCTATCTTTTAGCCAAGAAGTCCTTTGATAACCATTTTTCTTTAGACACCAATTTCCGGTCTCAAAAACATTTAATTGATGCCTTAAACCGATTTTTTTCAGAAGAAACCACTCCCGGATTCCTCTCCTTTGAAAAGCATTCTGAAGATCTTAGGTATTTTCAGGTAAAAGCGGGAAAAAAAGATCCTTCCCCATCAGTTATTTCTCTCTGCTTATGCCCCCCTCCAAAAAGAGGGACTGTCAGAGCAAGTTTAGCAGACGCTGAGGGGCTCTATTTCTTCCCCCATATTGCTAATACCATTAAAAGATTAAAGATCCCCCTTGATCAAATTGCAATCCTAGTAAAAGATCGCTACCAGGGGCTATCGATCTCTTTATATCTCCAAAGTCTTTCTATCCCGGCAAAAGCAAATATTTCTGCATCCCTCCTTGACTCTTCCCTCTTCTCATTGTTTGAAAATCTTCTCTTCCTTACAAAAAATCCTCGCTCAGAATCGCTCATTAAAAAACTTCTGTCCCATGAATTAATCGATGCCCCTCTTGATCTTTTAAAGGAAGATTTAAAAAATCCGCTCTTACAGCAGCTCTCTATCGATTTCTCTCTTCTTAAAGGTATTTTAGAAGAGGATGGTCTTTCTGCTTATTTGTATGCTTTAATGGACAATAAGTTATTTGGTGAAAGATCTCTTGGAGAAATGCTTTCTCAAAAGGAGAGTGATTATCTTACGATGATGCAAATTTTTTCCCTCTTCCTACGAAATTTTGAAAAAGACCCTAAACAATTTATCAGTGAGATCCAAAAACTTGATCCTGACACTTTCTCTTATCTTAAAAAGGAGAGTGGTACCGATAAAAAAAGCGTTACCATCATGACATCCCACCTTAGCAAAGGGCTTGAGTTTGAAGCAGTCTTTGCCTTATCTCTTTATACACGGATGAAGCTTGCTGCTGAAACTACAGAAGAGGCTGTTTTGATTGATAAAGAGAAGATGCGTCTTTTATATGTCACACTTACCAGGGCAAAATCCCACCTCTATATTTACGGCACAGTATTTGGAAGTATGTTTCCTCTAGTAAAGGGTTGTGGGTCGCCTCTTGAGCTTTTTTTAAGCCGTGTGAATTCCCCCTTCTTAGATTATGATACTCTCTACAAAAAGGCTGAGCTGCTCAACGCTTCTGAGATCCTCCAATCTTGCCCAATCCCTGCTGGAATGCTTTTTCAAGAAAATGCTGAAAAATGGGAAAGTATTGAAAATAAGGAAAAAATCTTTCACCCAGAGCAGCCTGCAAGTTATGAGAAAATGCCAAAATCTCTCTCTTTTTCTTCCCTCCCCTTTAAAGAAAATGAAATCCATTTAGTCACCTCAGTGCCAGAATTTCCTTATGGATCTAAAGTGGGGAATCAAATTCATCTCATTTTGGAGAAAATCATCGAAGAGGGGTTATATACCCCATTTTCTAAAGATCTTATCCTTCCCCTGATGCAGAAATCGTTCTTTCAGACCCCTTTAGCAGGGTTTGAAGAGCTGATTTATACAAAACTAGAGGAGGTTTTTTTAACCCCTCTGAAAAGTAGCCACAGCACATTTAAGTTAGAAGATATCCCCCCTCACCACATGTGGCAGGAGGTCCTATTTCATTATACTCTTGATGGCTCTAATGCGGAAATGAAAGGGTTTGCTGATTTAATCGCCTTTCATGATCATCGATTCTATATTATCGACTGGAAGTGTAATCACTTAAATGGATACTTACCAGATCAAATTAAAGAGGCTCTAGTTCACCACCACTATACAAAACAAGCATCGATTTATACAAGAGCTCTAAAAGCCTTTTTAGAGAGTAAAAATCTCCCTTTTGAAAAATATGCTGGGGGTGCTTTTTACATTTTTATCCGTGGAGGAAAAGAGGGTGCCTATTATTTCTCTCCAGAGGCAATGGCCGATAAGGAGGTTTTATGTCTGAAATAGATTTTGCAAATATTGATCATCTCTTTGCAAAAAAACTCCTGAATAAAGAGACCCACCCTCTCTACCCCTTTTGCCTAGAACTAATGAAAGCCTCTCGGGAAGGGCACCTATTTATAGAAAAAGATCATGTAGATCCATCTATCGATGAAATCCTAAATAAAAAAGACTCCCCGATTATCAAAGATGGGAATGCTTATTACCTTGCTAGAAATTTTTTTCATGAGAAAGAAATTGCAACATTGCTCTCTGCCCGCATTGCCCTTCCTAGGCTTTCCTTAGATGTTTCTGTTCCTAATCATTTAAACACAAAACAACAAGAGGCCTTTGGACTATTAAATTCCTCCCCATTTTTCTTAATTACAGGGGGCCCTGGGTCTGGTAAGTCCTTTGTTGCAAAATCCATCATTAAAGCCTATAAAAGCAGATACCCCGACAAAAAAGTTCTTTGTACTGCTCCCACTGGAAAGGCCCTTTCCGCCCTTTCTGAAGGTTTTGAAGAATCCCAAACCCTCCATAAACTTTTGGGCATTCGAGAGGGATTTGAACAAGACATTAAAACCCCTGTGATCATCACAGATTTACTCATCGTTGATGAGTGCTCCATGATTTCTCCAAAGCTTTTTAAACTGCTCCTCTCCTCTTTACTAGATATCACCCAAGTGATTTTAATAGGGGACCCTCATCAACTGCCGCCTGTATCTGGGGCCTCTATTTTTTACGATTTTACTACCTTAGAAAAAATTGATCAGGTAACCCTTTTGGCCCCTATGCGATCAGACAAGGCGGCAATTATTGACTTTGCCGCTGCAATTCTTTCTGAAGATGAAGCTATACTAAAAAAAATTCTAGAGGCCGACAATGAGATTAAACTTTTTCCCCTTGAAGCATTTAAGCCTAAAGAGCACAATAAAGAGCATATTCTCTTGACCCCTTTTCGAAAAGGGCCTTTTGGCTCCCTTCACTTGAATGAGTTGATTCAACCTAATAAAGGGTCTAATATACCCATCATGATCACCAAAAACGATTCTGTGACAAATTTAACCAATGGTGATATTGGGTATCTTCATAACGAGGTGGCCACATTCCCAGAAAAAAACCTCACCCTACCGAAATTAATGCTTCCCCCCTATGAAAAGGCATTTGCCCTCTCTATTCATAAAAGTCAGGGGAGTGAATTTGCCCATGTTTCTATCATTTTGCCTGTTGAGGCAAAAACTTTTCCTAAGGAGCTTCTCTTTACAGCAGTAACAAGGGCGAAAAAAAGCATCTATATATTTGGTTCCTTTGAAACCTTGATGGCATTAGTAAAAAATAAAAAACGGGCATCGTCAAAATTACTCGAAAAAATGAGTTAACCCGATCAATAATGCCCTCATTTCCTCTTTTTTTTCCTTCCTAATATCTTTTAGAGAGGACAAATATTCAGATAAGTATGTAAAAATATTACAAAGGATTCGATGCATCTCTTTCCCTGCTGCTGCCTCAAATTGCCCTTTTATACTACCTATGTTTTCACTAAACAACCTAACAAATCGATGAAGTATCATCACTTTTGAAGAATCTCCAGAGCAACTGCAAATTCCCTCTCTGAGCGATTCTATTAGAATTTCATATTGGTCTGTATCTTGAAAAGGATAGGTAGTTTTTGATAATTTCCCAATTAAAACAGCTGCTGGGTCATTGGTGAACACTGCATATGCAGCTCCAGCGCAGGCTGAAGCTAGCCCTTGTGCCGCAGAAAAAAAACTTTGTACTGCATCTGCTACAACCGTCACTGCTTTGGCTGTGGCAGGCTTACTGCGAGGTATTTCTCTATTTGATTGCAGCTCTTGCCACCCCTCTGCTACACTTAAATCTTCCATATACCCTCACAAAAAAAATTTTATAAACAAATATCCCAATGTTTCCCTGTCTTAAAAAATAGATCCCAATTAGGAAACGGGGTGGTTAAAATTCCATCAAACAAAACTAAGCAAATTTCCCCATCCTGATCCATCTTGAAAGCTAAAAACTTCCCTCCCCAATTGGTATCGGCAAAGACAATTGGTTCGTCTATGGGGAAATAATCTCGAATATAAGAATAGGTATTCCCTGAATCCATCCAAGCATCTTTGAAACGTTTCATTCCAGGGAGAAAATTAAAAGCATGGGTTTCATTGTATATGATAAACCCTTTAAAAGGGTCCTTATCAAAATCGGTAATATCAATATTTTTCGCATCTTTCATGAATTCAATGAGATAATAACAGAGGTCTTTAGGGCTTGCTGCGCTGATTTTTGCTGTTTCAATGGAGTTTGTAGAAGAAAAGTAGGATTTAATCAATGAAATCACGTTCCCCCCAGCAATATAGGCGTAAGGAGAGGTATTGCCTTTTTCTAACAAATGCAATTCATGCATAGCCCCGATACGGGTCTTTTGCTCCTCTATAAACTCTTTTGTATCAATAGAGAGTAGCACTTCCGACACGATAGTTTCTATCACTTTTTCAAGGCCATCGCTTCGTTTCAAACTAATCAAAATATTTTCAGTAAGGACAATAAATTCCCTTACTGAAGAAATATACTCCTCATCTGTATGAATATAGGTCCATACTTTTGGATCACTTCTTCCATGTTTGTAAACAAGGGCAAAGCCAGCTGGTCGATCCTCCATAATATCCCCTTCAGCAAACATTTCAGGGTCATAAAGTTCTTGGAAATAATGAGGAAATAGTTCTAAGTACTGATCAACAAAAAATTTATAGAGCAAAGAGAGTTTCTCTGCACGCTTTCCCTCATCTTCATAGTCATCAATTTTCCGTCCTAAATACATCTGTTTCATTTTTGCTGATTGCTTGATGCTATTCATCCGATCAATAGAGCTTGCCGCTTTAAAAGAGGCATCGTCAAAATCTAAGCTTTGCTCAAGATGCTCAATATCGGTGATAAGATCTTTTCTATCTTCTTCAATAGCATCCATCATCTTTTGAATGATTGTATAAATCACTTTCCCAAGACCCCCGCTTGCCTCGTGATCAAGTCCAAGGGCTGTATAAAAATTCCATCTTGAAAATCCTATCTGCACATCTGCTAAAGCAGCCACTGTATATTCATAGGATTTCATCAATGGGCTTAAAACAGCAATGCCATCCTTCTCTACCTCCCCTGTTTTTGGGCAAAGGGGGATTCTCACCTCCTTTTGATCAATTACGCGGGTAAGGACCCCTCGAAGGGCGGTTTTTAAAAGATCATTTGCAAGGGTTAAAAGATCTGCTTTTTGTAAGTGAATTAAAAATGCCGTTGCAAAACAGCTGCCAATTGTTTGTCTTAAGGGGACAAGCAATGCGATTTTAAAATCAATCAGAGCACCATCGGATTTTATAGATTGTGCGCAAAGCCTTTTAAACTCATTATTTTCGAGAAAAAAAAGTAAACATCGGGATAAATGTGCTTGGAAAGCCTCTCCTAGCAACCCTTCTATCGCAGGGGGTGGAAATGCGATGAGTTTTTTAAGAGCCTTTTCATCTATTGAATATTTGGCTATTAGTGATGCTCTTAAGTAAATTTTAGCCATGATCCGATCAGAGCTATCTCTAATCTTGCAAAGCTTTTTCTCTTGTGTTACTATTGTTTCAATCATAATTTTTTAAAGGTAGTGTACTAAAAATGACTATTTCATGTAACGAAAAAAAGATCACAATTAAAGAAAAAACTACAGGCAATGCCCTTGTTAACTCTTTAGGACTCACTGATCCAGACAAAGGAATTGCAATTTCTATCAACGGCCGTTTAAAAGATATGTCTGAGGAGATTTACCCAAAAGATACGGTAAAAATATACAATTTTGAAGATAAAGAGGGCAAAGAAGTCTTTTGGCATACCTCTGCACACGTTTTAGCACAAGCGGTGTTAAGACTTTTTCCTGATGCTATCCCCACAATTGGCCCTGTAATAGAGGGTGGTTTTTACTATGACTTTGCAAACTTAAAAGTATCTGCTGATGATTTTAAAGCCATTGAAGCAGAGGTTAAGAACATCTTAAAAGAAAATTATTCTACAGAAAAAATAACTTTTGCCTCTAAAGAAGATGCAATCAAAGCATTTGGAGTGAACCTGTTTAAAAAGGAAATTATCACCTTTCTCCCTGAAAATGAGGCAATTACAGCCTATAGACAAGGAGAGTTTTTCGATCTTTGCAGAGGGCCTCATCTTGCTAAAATAGGAAAAATCAAAGCCTTTAAAATTATGAAGAGTTCGGCAGCCTACTGGAGAGGGGATCAAGAGCGTGAGTCGCTCACAAGAATTTATGGGGTCTCATTCCCTGATAAGGGGATGCTGCAAGAGCATTTAACTCTTTTAGAAGAGGCAAAAAAACGTGATCACAGAGTGATTGGACAACAATTGTCTCTATTTTCTTTTTCTGAATTTGCCCCTGGGATGCCTATTATTGAGCCTAACGGGATGATTATTTGGAATGAGCTTTTAAAACATTGGAGAGGTCTTCATGATGCTGATGATTATCTAGAGATTAAAACCCCAGCTATGATGGACAAAGGGCTTTGGGAGCTATCAGGACATTTTCCTAACTACAAAGAAAATATGTACCTATCAGAAATTGATAAGGGGACGTATGCGATTAAACCGATGAATTGCCCAGGGTGTATGCTTTTCTTTAAATCGAAAAAGCATAGCTATAGAGATCTCCCTATGAGAGTTGGAGAGATTGGAAACGTCCATAGGCATGAGCTTTCAGGATCTTTATCAGGGCTTTTACGTGTTCGATCTTTCCATCAAGATGATGCACATATTTTTATGAGACCTGATCAAATTAAAGAGGAAATTTTAGGGGTTTTAAAGCTCACAGACAGGCTTTATAGCCCTTTTGGTCTCTCCTATTGCTTAGAGCTTTCTACTCGCCCTGAGAAAAAAACAATTGGCTCTGATGAAGATTGGGCCCTTTCCACCCTTGCCCTTAAAGATGCTTTGGAAACCTGGGGTAAAGGATTTAAAATCAATGAAGGGGATGGCGCTTTTTACGGTCCAAAAATTGATATCCACGTAAAAGATGCAATTGGAAGGAGCTGGCAATGCGGAACAATCCAACTAGATATGTCACTTCCAGAAAGATTTGAACTAAAATATACCGATGAAAATGGAAATGAAGTGCAGCCTATTATGATCCATAGAGCGTTGTATGGATCCATAGAGCGATTTTTTGCAATTTTAATTGAGCATTATAAAGGAAGATTCCCGCTATGGCTTTCCCCGAAACAAGTTTCTCTCTTACCTGTTGCCGATCGTCACGTGCAATACTGTAGAGAAGTTAAAAAAGCCCTTGTTAGTCATGGATTTAGAGTTTCTATTGATGATTCTCATGAATCAATTAGTAAAAAGGTCCGTAATAGTCAAATGGAGCAGGTGAATAAAATGCTTATTATTGGTGATACGGAAGTGAAATCTAAAACTCTTACATGCAGAGATAGAAATACAAATGAGATAGAAGAAAATCTCTCTCTTGAGACGCTTATTAAATCACTTCAAAAGTTACGAGCAGAAAAGGCTTAAGCTTCCCAGAGCTCTTTTGAGAATTTTTTTAATTGGGTGTCTATTGTGCGGAGATTTTCGTAAGAAAATTTGCTTTTATAAGAATGTACAGCCTCCATCGCCGCTTCAATTAAATAAAGCACTTGAGTTGCTGAGACATCCTTTCTTTTTTGCCTTCTGTCTTTTTTTTCTAATGGAAATGCCTTTCTAATTGCCTTTAGATAGGTTTCTTTTGCTTCTCCATCATAGGTGTCAATTACCCTTTGTTTGTCCTCATCACTGCAATTTCTAGAGGCAATTGTATATACAATCTGTTTTGGCATAGAAAGAACTTTTTCTTGGAGAGAATTTGTCAAAGAGGTGTAAAAGAGATAGTACTTCAAAAAATTATAAGGGGTCTGTCGATTTCCATAGACATGCTTAAGCCAAGTAGAAAAAGCACTCTCCTTATAGGATTTAAATAGCTTCGAAGCGGTATGTATTCTCTCCCCATGGAGCAATACAGATTGATGATGTATCGCCTTAATTTCTCCTGTGATTCCCACTAAAAATGAGTAATCTTCAGAAACATTGGTAGAACTTATCTGATTATCAAGCAATAAATCCTTTAACGCTAAAGACTCACTTGCCGATAAAAAGGTCTCTTTTGCATCAAATATAGGAACGATTGCTATCTTAGAAGGGAGCTCTCCCTCTTCTGATCGATCTTTACCAGCAATTGACCTTCTAATTTTTTCCGAAAGCTTCATCCCCTACCCCCCACAAACAACATCTAGTAGAATTCTACCCTTATCTCATATTTCTGTTAAGGTGGCAAGAACCTTTTTGAAAAGGGGCTTAAGTAGTTCTGATACTTTTAAGCTCTTTTGAAGAAAGACCATCGACTAAACAAGAAGCAACCTCTCCGTCAACTACTTTTCCCAATAGCCTTGATGCCTGATAATGTACTATAACACTTTCTGGATCGCTCTGCTCTTGCTCTTCATTATCTACAATTTTTACATAAGAGGCAGGAAGTCTTTTCATTTCTACAATGGTAGGGTAATGGAGAACAACTTTTCTTAAGCATACTTGATCATAGACTGTTCCGCCCTTTTCAAGCTGTCTTTCACACTCTTTTTGCCAAAGCATTAAAAGTTTTTTTGCTGAAGATGTGTTATTAAAAAACATTGTTCCACTTAAGATTTTAGATGGATCATCTACTGCAACATTATCATTTACCCTTAAAGCGCAGTCTGCCTTACATTCAAGGAGAAGGGTCGGATTTTTCATAATGACGCTATCAACATCTGTCCAAATTACTGCTCGCTTATGCTCTTCTAGTTTTTCTAGAATAAACTTTGCTTTGTAACAGCAATTATCTTGCCAAGACCCTAAATTGGGTACTTCACTGATTTCATACTCTAATCCTAGTGCAATACATGAAGCAATTAAATCTTCTGCTTCCTTTTTGTATAAAGTGTCTTTTGTGTAGTAACTAATAATAAGTGGTTTTTTGCTCAACTGTAGCTCCTTCGTTGGGATCTCTATTTGCCAAATTTATGATTCAATAAAAAAATGGTATTATATACAAATTATGAAACATTTTGCAAGCTATTGCTTCACTTATTTGCAATTTCTTTATTTAGAAGATTTTCCATCACTTCGTAAAGGTGCCTTCTTCCGCTCTCAGAAAGGGGTACAAGGGGAAGTCTTAAAAAATCCTTAGACCAATTTTTTTTTGCAAGCGCTGCTTTTATTCCACTAGGATTCCCCTCTTTAAAAAGTTCTTCGATAAATTGAGAGAGATTCCATGATAAATCTTCCCTATCTGTAGCAAAAAAATCGATTGTCTCTTGAGGAAATAGATTACTTACGACTGAAATTACCCCTTTTGCCCCATGTTTTTTAAAAACTTTCATTTCTCCGTCATTTCCACAAAATACAGTGGTCAGTTTTGATAAAGCCTCAATCCCCTCTTTATCATTTACCGTCTCTTTAATACCAATCACTTCTGGAATTTTCGCAATTTGTTTTAAGCAAGAAAGAGAGAGTTTAACACCTGTTCTTTTTGGGTGGTGGTAGGCAATCATTGGAAGGCCTGCTTTTGCAATTTCATTGAAATGGGTTAAAACACCCTCTTCAGAGGGAAGGTTATAATAAGGGACAATCACTAAAGCAGCATCGGCTCCAAGCGCTTTTGCTTTTTTTGTGTTCTCTATGGAGGCTTTTGTAGAAATTGACCCTGTCCCGATGATGATCTTTCTTGGAAAATGGGCTTTTGCAGCAATTACTAGTTGCTCCACCTCTTCCTTGCTTAAAGACCACCCCTCTCCAGTAGTCCCTCCAATTACAAGGCCTGCAATCCCCGCCTCTTCTTGATGGCAAACTAGCCTAATAAAAGCATCTATATCGATGCTAAGATCTTTGTTAAATGGTGTAATGATTGCTGTATAAACAAATTCCAAGTTCCCTCCAAAAATAAAATACGGTACCATAAAACATGTTTTGTAAACCAGTTTTACATTTATAAAAATGTAAATGGTTTTTTCCCACTTCGTATCAAGATTACTGCTGCAATTAAAACTGAAATTGCCGTCATAAGAAATGGTACCATTCCATTTTTATTTAGGAAAGCTCCACCAAGTAATGGGGCGCACATCATCGAAAAAGATTGTAGCGATTGACTTAGTGCAAGTGCCTTCCCCTGCCCTCTTTGCTCAGAAGACTTAGAGATTGCGGCAGTAAAGATCGGCCATACACTTCCAGATAAAAATACTATTAGAGCAATAGCGATGGAAAAACTCATGATTTGCTTTGAAAATCCTGCCATGATTGCAAAAACAGATACCCCTAACAGTGAGCAAAATACGATCCCATGCATTTTATGGACAACTCTTATTAAAAGCTGTGTTAACAGTGTCCCGCAAATCCATATACAACCAAATACAGCCCCAAACACCCCTACTATTACACTTGTCATCTGAAAATCTTTCACTAAAAATGCAGGGAGGAGCTGATAGATCATATTCCAAGCAAATAAGAAGAAAAAATAGATCAAATACAGATTTCGAAGCTCTTTTGTTCTAAGGGCTATCTGAATATTATGAAAAGATTTAAGTACATCAAATGGATGGGAACAAAGATCAAAATTCGTCTCATGGTAAAATAGAAGTAAAATAAAAATGTTTAAGAGGGCAAAAACACCTCCCGCCCAAAACGGCATAGCAAGGGCATACACTGGGCTTGCAAATAAACCACTTACCTGTCCACCAAGTAGTGGCCCTAAAATAAACATCAATCCAATCACAGCAGACAGTATCCCAAAATATTTTATCTTCTCCTTTTCGCTGCTGCTTATATCTACTACTGATGCTAAGCAAACAGAGGTATTGCCTGCAGCAAGCCCTGTAACAATTCTCCCTACAAATAAGAGCCATAAGATCCCCATATGAATAGAAATAGCACAAAGTACGTATCCAAGAGATTCTAATAGTACGGAAAAAAGAAAAATTCCCCTTCTCCCCTTTTTATCAGAATAATCCCCCATCACAGGGCCGATCAGAAACTGAGCAAATGGAAATGAGGCAAGAAAGAGCCCAAGCATCAACCCTTGATACCCTTCGTTAATCCCCTTCATCATAAAGCTGTCTTGCTTAGCAAGAAAAATTTGTGCTAAAACTGGAAATAAAATAGTTGTAGCTAAAGTTGATATCCCAAAAGTGATAAATATCGCAATGAGCGCTTTTTTTCTACCCTTCTCCCCAATCAATTTCCCCTCTCTCCTTTTTTAAAAAAGCATTTGCCTTTGTAAAATGCTTACAACCAAAAAAATATCGCGCCGATAAGGGAGATGGGTGCCCTGCTGTCAACACCAAATGATCCCTTTCCCCCACAAACAGCTCTTCCTTTTTCTTTTTAGCTTGATTTCCCCATAATAGAAAGACAATTTTTTCATGACTTTCCCACAGCGTTTGTAAAACACAGTTTGTAAAACACTCCCACCCTATTTTTTGATGAGAAAGAGGGGATCCCTCCTCCACAGTTAGAAGGGTATTTAATAGAAACACCCCCTCCTTTGAAAGGGTATTTAGATCTTTAGGGGGTTGCTTAATATCCTCTTCCATCTCTTTATAGATATTTCTTAATGATGGGGGAGGTTTTTGACCAGCATGGACAGAAAAAGCAAGGCCATTTGCTTTTAAAGCTGTGTGGTAAGGGTCTTGGCCAACAATTACAACTTTTATACTTTCAAAAGGGGTCTCTTTAAACACTGTAAAGACCTCTTTCTCAACTGGAAATATTTCTTTTGTCTCCCTCTCTTTTTTTAAAAAAACCTCCAACTCCTTAAAATAGGGCTTTTGCATCTCTTTCTCTAATTTTTTTCTCCAAGATTTGTCAAATTGTTTATATTCCATATTCCTAGAGAGTATTTACCACCTTTTTATTTTCGTCAACTCTGTTTTAATTTCTGAAAACCCTTTACCAGTCTATCTCTTCGAAAAAAAAGCCCCCTGCTTAAGAAAAAAAAACTGATTGTGTAAAAGTTGTTTATAACCTGTCTATAAATCGATCAAAACTTTTTTATTGTTGATAACTTAGGGTTTTTGCACAGGTTATATTCAGTTTGTGAACAAGACCTTTCTCTATAGAAAAATGGGCTTTTAAACAAATCCACATCACCTGAAGAAGAAGAAAAATCTAAAAATAGTATATTCTTTCTCTTTCTTTGTGGATAATGTGTCTATGATAAGTAAAAAAAGCCCTTCTTTTCTCACCTCTTTGTTTAGTTCTAAAGACCCAATGATTGGTGAATATTTTGAGCAACCCTCTTCCCTAGAGGATTTAAGGAAGCTTTTATTAAACGCCCACAACCCTAAAAAGGTTGACCTCTCTTCTCTCTTCCCTTCTGTTTATTTTTTAAACAAGGAGAGTATTTGTATAGAAAAAGGGGTACAAATAGCCCCTGGTGCATTGATAGAGGGTCCTTGTTATTTAGGGGAAAATGTCACAATAGGTCACTGCGCACTTATTCGAAAGGGGACTTTTTTAGCTGCTAATGTGCATATTGGCCATTGCAGTGAAATTTCCCGCTCAATATTTTTAGAAGGGGCTAAAGCGCCTCATTTTAATTATGTGGGGGACTCTATTATTGGGATAAACGTGAATTTAGGGGCACATGCAACCCTTGCTAATCTAAGATTAGATAAAAAAGAGATTGTCCTTCATTTCGAAGGCGAAAAAATAGCCACAGGAAGTTTTAAATTTGGTTCTTTAGTAGGGGATAATTCTTCTATTGGATGCGCAGTTGTATTAAATCCTGGGACAATTTTAAAAAAAGGCAGCCAAATTTTGCCAGTTTCTATAGAAAAATAAGAGGGGAAAAACATGGGTAAAAAACTCTTAAAGCTTTTATCTCTTCAAAAAGAGATAGAAACGGAAATTGAGCAATATATAGAGACCCTTAAGAGCTCCCCCCTTGTAACCCCGATTGCCTATGCGTTATCTACAAAAGGAAAAAGGCTAAGGCCCATTCTTACTAAAATCATGGCAGCCTCGGTTGGAAAAGGATTTAAGGTGGATAAAAGTGCTTTAGCCATTGAATTATTTCATACAGCCTCCCTTATTGCAGACGATCTTCCTTGTATGGACAATGATGACCTAAGAAGGGGGGCGCCTTCTTTACACAAAAAGTTCAAAGAATCAACAGCCTTATTGACAAGCTATGCCTTACTAACTGAGGGTTTTTCCCTAATAGAACAAAGTGGAAGGGAGTATTATGAAAAAGGGTATGGAAAAGAGGAAGAATCATATAAACGCGTTTGCCTAGCCCTAAGGGAGACAGCAAAACTTTCTGGACCAGAAGGTGCAACATTAGGGCAATATTTCGATATAGAGCAAACAAACACCGAATCTTTCGAAGCATTTGAGCGGCTGTACTACTTAAAAACAGGAACGCTTTTTCAAGGGGCGTTTACATTAGGGTATATTTTTGGGGGAGGGGAGGTGGAAAATCTTTATTTAATAGAAAAACTCTCTTGCCATTTAGGGTTTGCTTTTCAGATACAGGATGATCTTGACGACAGTGGGGAGGCGTGCATCAGCTTTTCTAAAAAGTTTGGAAAACAGGAGTCTATAAAGCGGTGCAAAAAAGAAATCGAGGGCTTTTTTATTGCCCTCGATTTGTTAAAACTAGAAGTTTCCCCTTTTAAAGAGGTAATTCATTATCTTTTTCCTTAGAGGCGAAGCTTTTCTTCATGAGCTTTGATAATTAAAGCTTCAAGCTCTTCTAAAAGGATTAGATCACCAGCAAGCTCGCTTTTAGCTGACTCTCTTCCCTGAAAACGCTTCCCTTTAAAAGTGAGCCATGCACCTTTTTTCTCAATCATTCCTCCCTCTATACCAAGATCAACAAGAGCTCCAGTTCTTGAGATTCCTTCATTGAACATAATATCAAATTCAGCAGTTCTAAAAGGGGGGGCCATTTTATTTTTCACTATTTTTACCTTTACCTGAATCCCTTGATCAAGGTTATCTGCCCCTTTGATGGTAGAAGTCCTTCGAATATCCATACGAATAGAGGCATAAAATTTAAGAGCCCTTCCACCTGGAGTTGTTTCTGGACTTCCAAACATTACCCCTATTTTTTCTCTAATTTGGTTAATAAAAATCGCACAAGTTTTTGATTTCGCTAGAGTTGATGTAAGCTTTCTTAAAGCTTGAGACATAAGTCTTGCTTGAAGACCAATATGAGAGTCGCCAATTTCACCAGCAAGCTCGCTTTTTGGGACAAGGGCCGCAACAGAGTCAATAACAATAACATCCACAGCACCAGAGCGGGCAAGCATCTCAGCAATATTTAACGCCTCTTCACCGCTGTCTGGTTGAGAAATTAAAAGCTCATCTATATTTACCCCAATTCTAGCAGCGTAAGCAGGATCAAGGGCATGCTCAGCATCAATATAGGCTGCAATACCGCCACCTTTTTGGCAGTTTGCAACAATATGTGTTGCTAGGGTTGATTTACCAGAAGATTCAGGGCCGAAAATTTCTACAACACGGCCACGAGGGACTCCGCCAATTCCAAGGGCAAGATCAAGAGTAAGGGCGCCTGTCTTAATTACCTCTATTTCAAAAGAGGCCCCCCTTTTTCCTAAAGACATAATGGAGCCTACCCCAAATTGCTTTTCGATAAGAGAGATCGCTAATTCTAATGCTTTTTTCTTTTCCGATATGATTTCGTCTGCCATGGATAAAC
>CAMDFS010000012.1 GCA_945897715.1 Chlamydia trachomatis | reverse complement strand
AACAAGGAACTCTTGTGCCTGCTTTGCATCGCCATCGCTAAAGTAAGGAATTTCTTGTAACCCCATTGACTTTGGAACAAGCCCTGTAGCAACATCTGCTCTGTTATTTAATACATACTCCACAATATCTTTACGATTAATCCCAGCAGCGATACTTTTTCTAAAAGATAAATCTTGTAAAGGATAAGAGGAAACATTTGCCCTTAGAAAATAGGTACTCAAAATCGATGTCTTCACAAGGTCAGTAAATTCACTAGCATGCTCAATGATTTCATCAGTAATTAATGAAAATGGAGATCCTGCCCATGATAATTCGTTGTTCTGATACATATTTACCCCAGTCTTATCATCTACCATCAACATCGTAATCTTCTGAAGATTTACATGCTTTGCGTCATAGTAACGGACGTTTTTTTCAAGCATAAGCTCGCGAGTATGTTCCCAAGCATTTAATTTAAATGGACCGTTACACACATAGTGGGCTATATTTGTATTCCAGTCCTCATGCTCTTTAACGACAGATTCATTCACGGCGAAAAAAATGGGCAAGGTAAGGAGCTCTTTAAAAAATGGGGTTTGCTCTTCAAGTTCAATAATTAAGGTATAGTCCCCTTCTGCACGAACCCCTAGTAGGCTTGCTGGAAGTGTCCCTTCTTTAATTGCCTGTCCATTTCTAAGACAAAATAATAAAGATGCAAAGGAAGAAGAAAAATTTTTATCTAATGCTGTCTTCCAAGAATAGATAAAATCATGAGCTGTTAAAGCATCTCCATTAGACCATAAGGTCTCTTTTAGTTGAATCTTGTAAGTTTTTTTATCCTCTAATAATAGGCAGCTTTCAGCAACTCCTTCAGTGATTTCTCCATTTTTATTTAGCCTAAAAAGACCTTCATTTAAGGCTCTGATTGTATTAAAATCCGTTAGTAATCGAGCTTTTCTAGAATCAAGAGTACAAGGGTCCTTAACAATGTTAATGGCTATTTCCTGTGGTGCTTTACTTAACAAAACCGATGAGGCGCTATTACTACAGCTAAATAAAAAACCTAAACAAACAAATACAATGCTTTTTTTGTATTTTTTTTGTAAATTCATGAGGTAAGCTCCATCTTTTTAAAAATAATGTTCATTATATCCATAATTGGTTTTTTATCAAGGATTAACTTAGTGTTTAGAACAAAAAATTTTACACCAATTTTCAACACACCTAACTTTAAAGCTCTTTTAAGCGATGGGGGAGGGGTTGATGGCACAAATCACTTAAGAATTTTAGAGACTTTTTTATTCCCTAAGAGAGAAATCATACTCATTGAAGAAATTGGAGAGGTAGTATCTATCCAAACAAAGGATTACCCTTGGGATGCACAGCTTTTTACAAAAGCAACATTTCTAGAGAAAGGGGTGGAGAAACCTTTTTCTGCTATACCACCTATTCCTTTAATAATTAACAGGTTGAGAAATTTTCCAAAGATCCCTTATTTACTTGGTGGGACTATTCCAAAGTCCACTTATATGGGCTTACTTCTTGAGGGTAATGAGTTTAAGGATAGGCATAAGGTCCTTTTTGGCATTGATTGCTCAGGTCTATTATACTATGTAACAGAAGGAAATCTTCCAAGGAATACTTCTGATTTATTGAAGGTAGGAATGGAAGTGCAAGAACTTATTCCTCTTGATCTTATACTATTTAAAGGGCATGTGCTTATTTATTTAGGAGAAGGGGAGGTGATAGAGTCTAGAGAGAAAGATGGGGTGGTTATTTCATGTTGGGAGGAGAGAAAAAAAGAGATAACAAAGGCTTATACATTTATTCGCTTTCATCCGGGAGCTTCTTCTCAAATATTTTCTCCAAGCGGGACATGTGGCTATCAGAATCCGATGAAGGTTTGTTAGAAAAATCTTTCGTTAGAGGGGTTTTCATGAGCATAGAGATAAAGGCATTTGATTGCATGACATCAGCCTCTAGGTCTTTGATAAGGGTTGTTAAGGCGCGATCAGAGGTAACAACTTTAATCATCTTCCTTTTCTTGATTGCATAGAGTTTTTCTATGATCAGGTCATCTGCCTGAAGATTTGTGGGTGCATAAGCAATGGTAAGGGGTGGGTCTTCACTTGTGTGTGGATAGTTGGTATCGTGATAAATGGGTGTATCAAAGATCATCTCCCCAGAGATGTTTTTTTTTCTCATAAGGTCAGAAATGGTTCGGACAAATTTCTGTCTATTTATTAGAGATGGATCTACATCGTGAAGATAAAAAAATACGTTATAACCATCTATTATATAGTGCAAAGTAGCTTCGCTTCCAAAGTGATTTTAAGCTTATCAAAAGCTCTTCTTCGATGTGATATTTTTAATTTGATATCCTCTGTGATCTCGGCAAAGGTGTGGTTGTAATCATGCTTTATAAATAGGGGATCGTAACCAAATCCTCCAGCTCCACGGGGGGCCTCTAAGATTCTCCCATCACAGGTTGCAGTAACGGTTTTGATGAGCATTTCAGGGGTTGCAAGTGATAGTGTACAATGGTAGTGAGCAAAGCGTTTATTTTCATTAAAATTCTTCATTTCTTCTAACAGCTTCTCGTTATTGTCTCTGTCTGTTGCATTAATGCCAGCATAATGGGCACTAATGACCCCAGGGGCGCCGTTTAAGGCAGGGACAACAAGGCCTGAGTCATCGGCAAGGGTTAACATTTTAGAAAACTTAGCGGCTAAAATAGCCTTTTGGTTAGCATTCTCTTCAAAAGAATTTGACCCCTCTTCAATAGGGACAAAGTCTTTAAAATCTCTTAGAGTATAGACGTCAAGGGATGGAAAATGCATCTTGAGGATGGCTTTTAATTCCAATATTTTATGTAAATTGGCGGTCGCTAAGAGTAGTTTCATAATTTCACCTATAGAAAAAGAGGATACTAAGTATCCTCTTTTTCATCTATGCTTATTTGAATAAAGCATTTATTCTATCTGCGCATTCTTGAATAGAGATCTTATTTTGATGGAAATCTATAGAAATGCTTTCGACTTCATTTAACTTAACATCATTGTCAGCAAATACATTGGAAGATTCTTCTAAAGCGATATAGGGAATAATTTTCATGAAAGTTCGAATCATTCTTCTTGAATGGTTCGAATTAAGATTTAGAGCAATCAAGATCTCTTTAATCTCATCAAAGTTTATCAAAGCGTCTATAGCTGCTATTGCATTTGCTGTGTACAATGTATAGGCATAGGATGCTCGATGTTCAATATCTAGCTGAGGAAAAGAATATCTTGGAAGCATTACATCATATTCTTGTTCAAGAAGAAGTCTAAAAGTTTCTAAAGAGCCAGTTTCTAGATCAACTTCAAGATTGGATAGAATTTCAGAAGTGATCGCAAGTGTGTATAACCGTTGAATAGAAGCCTTTTTCTCAAGCCCTTCTAAACTATCTATGTAGGTTTTAACAACAGGATCTGAAAACATTTTAGCGTAACAACCTTCTTGTGAGCATTGAGAAAAAAATAAACAGACAAATCCTTTGACCTGCTGATGGATATCGAAGCCTTCAAAAGCGCTCAAATCGAAGTTAATTGTAGTTAATGGTTCTTTATCACATTCGATAGGGGCATCATTTGCTTTTAAATAGCCACAAAACGCGAACATAACAATAAATAATTTAACGATTTTCATTTTTTCTCCTATTTTAAGAAATAAAAACTTTAAGGGCGATCTACTTATAAGTCAATACTATAATGTAAATCCAATTTTTGGTTTTGTTTAGTTAAATAAAGCATTCATCCTGTCTGAAAATTCTTGAGAAGTGCTTTTATTTTCAAAAAAATCTATAGAAATATTTTCTATTTGATTTAATTTAATTTTGTCTTCACTAAACAGGGTAGAGGCTTCTTCCATTGCATAGTAGGCCAATAGATCCCTTGCTTTTAGCAGCATACGCTTTGAATGATTCGAATATTGCTCCATTTCAAACAATAGTTCTTCTGGGTAAGTTGCTAAATTTGTTATGCATAATGCACAGGCAGATGAGACTCTGGTTTCATTACTTAATTGCAAACAAGAATACTTCGGTAGGCTTAAAGAATACTCTTTTTCAAGAAATAAGCGATAATTTTCTATTGATTCATTTTCTAAATCAATTGTTGGATCGACGATAATTTCCATAGCAATGGAAAATATGTATAGCCTTTTGATGGATGCCTTTTTTTCAAATTCTTCTAAATTATTAATATAAGATGTGATCATAGGGTCATCAAACATTGTTGTTAACACAGGTCCTTTTTCAACTTCAGAAAAACGCAACAAATGGTTTTTCATTAGTTGATGAACATCAAAGGATCCACTTACTTGAAAACGATCTTTTATAGAAGGTTTGGTGTAATCTATGTCAATTCTAAAGTGAGGATCTTCTTGGGATTCAAAAGAGGGAGCATTTGCGCTTAAGTAACTGCAAAAAACAAATAGTGTAATATATAATTTTATACGACTCAATTTCACTCCATTAATTAAAAATGTCATAATTGTAAAGACTATCTAATTATATGTCAAAGGAATGGGGAAAAATTCAAAGCCTAGGTGATGGAAGCATCTATATAAGATGATAAGGAGAGAAAAAGTGAATAGTAGAAGCAATGTTATCCTCCCTCCAAATAATTTATAAGATGAGCTTCTTTTTTCTATGTACCTTCCTTTGTAGACCATCATTACTGGGAACAAACCAAATAATATTACTGCTACAATTCCCCCAAAAGAGAGAGCTTTATAGAAGATAGAAGGGTAGGTCCATGCAATCAATAAAGGAGGTAAAAATGTTAATAAAACAATTCCAAATGGGGCGCTATTTCTTTTCTTCAACTTCAACCCATCACATAAAAAGTGAGCAACACTAATAGATTGTGCTAAAAATGAGGTTAAGATTGCAGAAAAGGCTAAAAGGGAGGCGGCTACACCAACAGATGGGTAGATCTGCTGCAATGTTTTTGCTGCGTCAAATCCATTTTTAAAGCTACCTGTGATGCTGTTATTACCAATTAGGGGAAGAGATCCAAGGGTGATGATAAGCCATAGTAAGTAAATAGATAATGTGATTGCAGAACCAAGAATAATAGATTGCCTTACCCTTCGAACGTCTCCTTCAAGATAGTGGAAGATTGGGGGGATCATATTATGAAACCCAAAAGAGATGATAAGGATTGGTAGTGGAAAGAGCATATATTTAGGATTTGAATAGAGGAGGTTTTGAGACTGGACAAGGTGAAAGCTCATAAAAATTAAAGCAAAGAAGGAAAGGATTTTTACAAGCATTAGCATTCTGTTCAACATGTCAACAGGCCTTGTTCCAAGGTAAACTATCCATCCAAAAAAAAGGACAAAAAAGATACTTCCCATCCAAGCTTTAATGCTAGTAACTCCTATGGATTCAAAAATAGAAGAGGTATGAATTCCGCTATCGGCAATATAGGCTACTAGTAATGAGTAAAATAGTGATAAGTAGAGGATAAAACATAGAGACCTAAAAAAAGGACCAAGCAAACTCTCAATCATCGTAGGAAAGTTGCTGCTATGTTTAAACCATCCCCCTGCCTCTACTAATAAGAGGGCAGTTCCTGTCATTAGAGCCCAAGCAAGGACAAACATAAGCATAGAAGGAAAAAACCCAGCAAATCCAGTAAGAATGGGCAACCCTAACATTCCTGCACCCACACAGCTCCCTGTGATGAGTAAAGCAGCTCCAAGAACACTTCCTTTAGCAGCTTTCATTATAGGAGGCTCTCTCTTTTTGTCTCTTCTCGTTTAATATTTCTTGATCTAGGCGACCAAGGCTATGCCCTTCAAAATCTACAAAAGCAAAAAACTCTTTAAATTCTGGGTAGGCAATAATCACTTGGTGACAGAGATCTTGAGCAACTTTTCTATAAGAAATATGACCCTGTGGTTGAGATCTAAGCTCAGTGAGCCATTGAAGCGCTCGAAGGTTTATATGGAAATACCAACGGATGTTATATGCCATAGGGACAATGTATTGTGCCTCTTGAGGTAAATCCTTAGCAATAATAGTAAAAGCCTGTTTTGCTTTTTTAAGAGCTTCTGTATATTCCCCCTCCATTTCAGTTCCGATGATTTCTAAAGGGGTGTAGTAATCTAGATTACAGGTGAGAAGTTGTTTATCTTGTGTTAACATCCGATGTCTTTGTAAATCACGGTAAATACCAAAATCTGCGGTGATTTCAAAGGTAAACTCAGCATGTTCTAAAGCTCTTGGTGATTTATGCCGTCGATTTGTTCTATGTATCCATCCTTTTTCTAAGATTGCATGAAGCTCGGAAAAAGTTGTTCTTTTGAGTTTTTCTTTAATGCTTTCTAGAGGTGAATTGCAATAGGGAAAAAGTAGCGCTGCAGCAACATGTATTGGAGCATCTTTTGAAGAATGAATAAGTTTTACAGTGGGCTCAGAAGAGGTAGAGACAAAAGCCCCATTAAAAGCTCTTGCAACATCAGCAAAATCTTCCCCCATGTTCGTCATAAATGTGTTGTAAGCGATATTATGCTTGTGATCTTCTTCACTTCTTCGTACAAAAGAGGGAATGACTTTATTTAATTCTACAAAACCTGCAGAGGCAATGTTTGTAAGCTCAAAAAGATTTGAGGCCCGAAGTCTTTGAAGAAGGGTTTCATAGAAACGGCCATTACCAAATAGACCCATATTTGTCATTGTGGCAGCAGGGAGCAGTCCTCTTAAACAATCTAACACTTTTGCCCTTAGCGCGCCGTTATAAGCACCTTTAGAAATAGCAGGATCATGGGGGAAAGTTTCTGCAATGATAGGGGTTAATTTTGGGATCATCTTGCTATATGTTTCAAATAAATTGTCACATGTTCTAATGTAGAGCTCTTTAAAAGCAGAGGCCATGATCATAGGCTCTCGAAAATAGAGGTATTTTCCATCAATTTTTTGATCAAAATAGACATACCGAGTAGATTTTTCAAGCGGAGAGCCACCAATTCTTGAATCTTGTATCGATTTGCAGGCGAGCATAGAGATATTTTCAAATGCAATGTGTGCACTCCCTAATTCTCCAATGGAGTCATCTCCATATCCATCTAAAATTCTATCATAGAAATTTTGTGCTTTTGCAATCGCAAGGGGTTGATTAGCTGCACCCTCTCCAGAGATCTCAGTAAAAAGCATTTCTTCTTTAGAGATAAATTCTTTTAAGAGCAAGGATCTTAACCCAAGAGTTGATCTTGAGTATTTAGAAAACAAGGCTCCTTTGATCACCTCAGGAAGGTTTCTAAGTGCAAAAATATTACTTGTTGTGGAGGTAACATACTTTTCTAATATTTTTGTTTCTTCTTCTGAAAAAGACTCACCGAGTGGATCCATCCTGAACTCCTGTAAATTTATCTAATGTTAATGGGATGTGGCTATTATTGCACCTTATTTTTCTTGTAATTCTAGGTAAGCGCTTTTTGCTTCTTCAAATATTGCCATTAAAGAGATTTTTGATGGGCAAATATATTCTGCTAAACTTAAGTCCTCTTTTTCAATTTCCAAAAACCCTAAAGAGATCGCAAGCCCATAATCTTTTGCAAGCAATGCTTTTATCAATGGCTCAATATAAATATGAAAGGGGAAGTGCTTTTGGTAAATATCTTTTAGAATAAAGGGTCTTTTTTCCCCCAGTTTACTCTCATTTAGTTTAAGGCTTGTGATACAATAATCCCTTGTCCGTAGATATTTTTCATGAAGCTTCCCTGTGAGGGGGTTCCCTGCAATGATATAATCCCCTTTTGGGGCGATTTCTTCAATAGATGCCCCTATTTCAGTTTTAATTAAAATGCGATCGTTTTCTTCAAAACCGTTCCCAGCAAGGGCAATAACTCTTTGATTAAAGAAAGACCCTTTCGACATGATTGATCCAATAGATAAGACATCATAGACATTTAATGTCCAAATTACATCTTTTGAAGAGGAAATAGGGTGTAGGGCAGAAATATGGACGGAAGGACTTTCAATGGGGTGTGGCCCTATCACCTTATGACATCTGCAACCTTTTTGCTTTGAAAAGATCTCCTCATTATAAAACAGATCAATTGTTCCAAATTTTTCTAATAGGGCAATGCCAGATGCAAAAATCTCTTCGTTTCCTTTTAGAATATGGAAAAATGAGGGAGTATATGGGGCTGAGGTAACAGTATTAATAAAAATTGCTGAAGGAAAATCTTCTTTGTCTATCACCCTTTCTATTGGGCGTTTATGAATAAAAAAGGAAGCTCCCCGTTTAAAAATCTCATCGATCATCTCTTCTTTACTAAGATTCATATCTACTTTTCGAAAAGTTTTTTTAATTGAGGATCCTTTTTTAATAAGTATAGAGGTGATTTTTCTTCTCTCCCCTCGAATGACTTCTAATATCGTCCCTGTAACGTGGGATAACAAAACTCTATCTTGAAAGTGGAGGTCTCTAACAATTACTTCCCCTGCTTCAATGGACTCTCCCACTGTTTTAGCAAGTTTTAGATGTAAATAGGTAAAAGGGGATAGATCAATTGAGATAACCTTTGAAAATTTTTCAAAAAGCTTACTCTCATCAGCACCTTCCATAAAGGGAAGGTTAAGCCCTTTTAATATAGAAATTTGGCTCATAGGGATTCTCCAATTGCATAGAATGCTTTTTTTGGTTATACTGCCTATATCATAGTTTTTTGATAATATAAATGTATAGAAATCAGATTTTGCAAGCAAAAGGTTAAATCATTAATGGAATATTACAAGCAATTTAAAAAGCACATTCAGGATAATAATTTACCTTCAACTGTATCGTTATGGCAGGAGTACTGTTTAAGCGATGAGGTCGATCCAAGAGAAGTATGTTTGATTCTAGAGGGGATAAAAGAGGCTCCTTTTTCTCAATCATTTGGGGTATATGTAGATGCTGGATTAGATTTATGGGAGAATTTAGCTCCTTCTGAAGATAAGGATTTAGTGCTAAAATTAATTTTTGACATAGAAACGACTGATTCGGCCGTCTATGCTGATATTGCGCATAAATATTTACAAGAAAAATATGGTTTTATTGACGTCTTTCATGACCTCTTAAAAATTATTGGACTTCGTGATGGGGAAGGGTTCCAAGGGTGTATTCGCAATTTTGAGTTGCTCATTCACTTACAGAAAGGAAATTTTTGTCTTCATACTGGAGGGTGGGGTGTTGGTGAGGTGATGGACATTTCCTTACTTAGAAGAGAGGTTTCAATTGAGTTTGATTTAGTTTCTGATGTCAAAGAGGTGAGTTTTAAAAATGCTTTTCATAATATAAAACCTATCTCTAAAGATCATTTTTTAGCTAGACGTTTTGGGGATGGAGAAAAATTTGAGGCGTTTACAAGAGCAAGCCCTATTGATGCTATAAAACTTCTTTTAAAAGATATGGGCGATATGACAGCTTTTGAAATCAAAGAGGAGATGGCTGACCTTGTTATTCCTGAAGGGGAGTGGTCAAAATGGTGGAGTAGCGTTCGAACAAAGTTAAAAAAAGACGCTGAGATTGTCTATCCTGATGCATTAGATAAGCCTTTTAAATTAAATGCGAAAAAAGTAACCCATGATGACAGGCTGAAGAGTGCGATAGCAAAGGCTGAGTCAATTGAAAGCCTTATCGAAACTGTCTACACTTTTTTAAGAGATTTTGCAACGATTGCAAAAGATGGTGATTTACATGCCTACTTAAGAAAAGAATTAGCGAATGTATTGATAAATAAGAATATAACAGCTTCGGAAGAATTACAGATTCTTTTTTTATTAGAGGATTTACATGAGCCATCTCTTTTGAAAATAAAAGAGATAGTAAAAAAAATCCCTCGAGTGGGCCATATTCTTGGGGGGATTCATATTTTAGCCTATAAGAGAAGGTTTCTTGCTGAAATTGCGTCCATTAGAGAGGATTGGGTAGAGATATATAGTGATTTGATCGTGGCAAAGGACAAGCATTCATTAAGAGATTTTCTATACGAGGAAATGATTCAAAAGAATCAAGAGGGAGCATTTATTCAAAAGATGCAAGATGTTATAGAGCACCCACAGCTCTCTCTTCATGCATTTTTATGGTTTTTTCAGAAGATGATGAAAAAGAAAACAGATTTTTTTACTGATCAAGATGCATTAAATCGTCTTTTTGAAGGTTTTTTTGTGTTATTGTATTATGTAGAGGTTTCATTAAAAGATCGAACCCTAACAAAGAAAATGTACGGGATGCTCTCTGATAAGCGATTTGAGATTGTTCGGAGGATCTTTAAAGGACAAGATCTTGTGGCGACTAAAGAGATCTTACTTCTTGCTACTAAGTGTCAGATTATATCAAATCATGATCAATCGATATTGTATTCACTGGCAGAGGTTGTACATCCAGTGTTAAAAAGAGACTCACGTCATGTTGAGGAGTCTCAAAAAATCATATGGACAACACATGATGGGATGAGAAGGATCAATGCAAGACTTGAAGAAATTGCGACTAAAGAGATGATTGAAAATGCAAAGGATATAGAGCAAGCAAGGGGTCATGGAGATTTACGAGAAAATAGTGAGTATAAATTTGCCCAGGAGCGGCGTGCGGCTCTTCAAAGGGAGTTGAAGACTTTATCTTTTCAGTTAAAATTAATGAGAGTGCTGTCAAAAGAGGATGTTGATACTTCAAAAGTCTCTGTGGGGACAAAAGTTTCAATAAAGAATCAAAAGGGTGAAGAAAAAGAGTATGTGATCTTAGGCCCTTATGATGCCGATGTGGATAAACATATCATTTCAGATCAGTCTAATCTTGCAAAAGATCTTTTAAATAAAAAGATTGGTGATAAAGTGCACTTCAATGAAAATGATTGGGCAATACAAGCGATTACCTCAATTTTATAACGAGGATGTAAATTTTTGAAGTGTGCTGAAAAATTTCATTTAGTGAGTAAATTTTCCCCTAAAGGGGATCAGGTAGAGGCAATAAGGCAGCTGTCAGAAGGGTTAAATAACGGTGTAGACTCTCAAGTGCTTCTTGGTGTTACTGGATCTGGAAAGACCTTTACCATGGCAAATGTGATTAAAGAGACAAACCGCCCTGCCCTTATTTTAGCTCATAATAAAACTCTTGCAGCCCAGCTCTATGAAGAATTTAAAGAATTTTTCCCAAATAATGCTGTAGAATACTTTGTCTCTTATTACGACTACTATCAGCCCGAGGCATATCTTGCCCGTAGTGATACCTATATTGAAAAAGATCTTGCGATCAATGAAGAAATTGCAAGGATGAGGCTTTCTGCTACACGATCTCTTGTTGAACGGGAGGATGTGATTATTGTTGCCTCTATTTCCTGTATTTATGGTTTGGGTTCAAGAAAAAACTATGAGAAGATGGTCTTTACTTTGAAGGTGGGGGATGAAATATTACGAGATCGACTCCTTTTTCAGCTTGTGATGATGCATTTTAAGCGTGCTGATATGGACTTCCCCCGAGGATCTTTTAGAGTTCGAGGGGATATTGTAGAGATTTTCCCTGCCTATGAAGATAGGGAATGTTATCGGATAGAATTTTTTGGAGATGAGGTAGAAAGGATTAGCATTATCGATCCACTAACAGGAAAAGTACTTGCTCGAATAGATCATCTTAAAATCTTCCCTGGTTCTCACCATGTTACGCCGGAAGAGGTTCGGGATCGAGCTCTTTTTTCTATTGATCAAGAACTTGATGAAAGAATTAAATATTTTAAAGAGAAAGAGGCTTTTGCTGAAGAGGTTCGTATTAGGCAGAGAACGCGCTATGATATGGAGATGATCAAGGAAATAGGGTTTTGCAAAGGGGTGGAAAATTACTCTCTACACTTTGATGAACGGATGGCAGGGGAGCCCCCTTCTTGCTTGATGGATTATTTCCCTGATGATTATATTCTTTTTGTTGATGAGTGTCATCAAAGTATCCCTCAAGTGCGTGCGATGATCCATGGGGATAGATCGAGAAAAAAATCCCTTGTTGACTATGGGTTTAGGCTTCCTTCAGCCTATGATAACAGGCCTTTGTCTTTTGAAGAATTTTATAGCAAAAAGCGTCAGACAATTTATGTTTCTGCAACTCCATCAGAGTGGGAGGTTGAGGAAGCAGCAGGTGTTGTGGTGCGTCAGGTAATTCGTCCTACAGGGCTTTTGGACCCTGAAATTGAGGTAAGAGCTGCGACAAATCAGCTCGATGACGCAATTGCTGAAATTGCAAAAGAGGTAAAGGTAAACCGACGAGTTTTAGTTACCTGCCTCACTAAAAAACTTTCTGAGGAGATCACTACTTACCTCCAAGAGATTGGTGTGAAAGCAAAATATCTTCATAGTGACATTAAAACCCTTGATAGGATGAGAATTATTGGTGAACTCCGCTCTGGAAAGTTTGATGTCCTTGTGGGTATTAACTTGCTTAGAGAAGGTCTTGATATCCCTGAGGTGAGCCTTGTGACCATTCTTGACGCCGATCGTGAAGGGTTTTTGCGTTCTGAAACATCTCTTATACAGACTTGTGGTCGGGCAGCTAGAAATGTTTTTGGACGTGTGATCTTATATGGCGATAAAATCACAGACTCTATGCAAAAATGTATCGATACTACTAAAAAACGGCGGGCATTTCAAGATGCCTATAATAAAGAACATGGTATCATACCTCAGACAACAACTGCCTGTGCAATTGGTAAAATGTACCAATCTTTAGATCTCAGTTTTGAAAAAGTATTAGTTGATTCAAAGAAAATCACTTCTAAAATCAAAGAATTAGAAAAAGCGATGAATAAAGCTGCAAATAACTATGAATTTGAGCTAGCGGCTCAAATACGAGATGAAATCAAGGGTTACCGTAACATCCTTCTTCTAGATTAGACCTCTTGCGTAATTAGTCTTTTACAATATTTTTTGAAATACACTTGGCAAGCTGCATCATGTCGAGAGGCTCTTTGTTCCCAAAAAACGCTGCCATGAGTTTGTCTGGCACAATAAGACGCTTGTTTTTTTCATCCTGAAGATTATGTTCCTTGATGTAGACCCAAAGCTTCTTTGTTATTTCCCCACGTGAGAGATCTTTTTCCCCTACAAGGGCTTTGAGTGCATCTGATACCTTTAAAAATGGGGAGGTTCTACGTGTCCCACCACTTTTAGCTTTGCCCTTCTTCTCATAGGCAGTCTTTTCATGATCCTTGTACTTTGTCTCTACCTCTTCAAGGCTATTAGCTATAACGTTACAATCTGGAAAATTTGAGCAAGAGAAGAACATTTTCCCAAACCTAGACTTTCTTTGAGTAAGATTTCCATCACACCCTTTGGCAGGACAAGGGGGTAAGTTGCTCATAAGAACTTCTCCCTTCTTGGGAATGTTGATAATTGTCTTACACTTTGGATAGGCAGCGCAGCCAAGGAACAACCCAAAACGGGAGGACCTTGTCTTCATCTCACCATCGCATTTTGGACATTTTTGGTCCCAATTGAAATCATCGGCATAAGGGCTTTTATCAATTTCCTTCTCATCTTCTAAAGGTGCGCTATAATCACATTCAGGGTACCCATTACAGCCGTAAAAGTACTTGTCATTAGCAAAGATCTTGCTGAGTTTATTCTTATTGCACTTAGGGCAGTCGATATCTGTAGGAATTCTTGGGATTTTTGCATCTTTTTTTGCATTTTCAACCGTTGGTTTAAATTTATCCCAAAACTTTTGGAGAAATTGCTTCCAATCTTGTTGATTTTCTGCAATCTGATCAAGGGTGCCCTCCATTTCAGCTGTGAATTGGATATTCATGATGTCTTCAAAATTTTCTTCTAAAAGTTGGCAGATAATTTTTCCTAAATCTGTTGGAATAAGTGTTCCCTTTTCCTTTACAGTGTATGCACGTGACTGAATTTTATTCATAATTGCTGCGTAGGTAGAAGGACGTCCAATACCAGATCGCTCTAATTCTTTGACTAAAGAGGCTTCAGTAAATCTTGCTGGCGGCCTTGTAAAACTTTTTGTCATCTCCGTTTTCTTTAATGGTAGCACCTCTCCTACTTTTAATGGGGGAAGGATGATATCCTTTTCCGAAGTCTCTTCATCAGTTTTCTCTTCATAAGCGGCTAAAAAACCTTTAAATTTGATATTGGATCCAGTGAGTCTCATCATCAGTGATTTGATCGACTTTTCTTTATGTCCTGATGGAGCTGCATCTATATCAACAGAGACAGTGTCATAGACTGCACCCCTCATCTGAGAGGCGAAAAATCTCTTCCATATTAGAGAATAAAGTTTAAATTGGTCTGCATTTAAAAATCCTTTGATTTTCTCTGGGGAATTTTCAAAATTTGTCGGGCGAATTGCTTCGTGTGCATCTTGTGCGCCTTTTTTTGATCCGTACACAGGAGGGGCTTCTGGCAAGTACTGATCACCATAGATAATGGAAATATAAGGTCTGCAACCAAGAGTTGCTTCGTTTGAAACACGCACAGAATCTGTTCTCATATAGGTAATAAGACCTTCTGTCCCTTCTCCCATATCAATCCCTTCATAGAGATTTTGCGCAACCATCATCGTCTTTTTAGAGGAAAAACTGTGGTGTCTAGAAGCTTCCTGTTGCAGTGTGGAGGTGATAAATGGAGGTGAAGGCTGTCTTTTACGCTCTTTTTTATCAATTTTTGTAATAGTATACTTACTATGGTCTAATGCATCCTTTACATTTGCTGCAATACGTTCATTATCAATGATAAAAACTTCTTTTTTATCAGATTCTTCTTTCTCCACCTTCTTCTCATTTACAGAATGGAGGGAAGAAAGGAGTGTCTCATTATCCTTGTTTAGATGTGCAGAAAGATTCCAGTACTCAATAGGGATGAACGCATCGATCTCCCTTTCTCTATCTACAACAATTTTTAGCGCAACAGACTGAACTCTTCCAGCAGATAGGGTGTGGGTGGAACGGCGAATTTTTTGATGTAAAATTGGAGAGATCTTATAGCCCACTATTCGATCTAAAAATCTTCGTGCTTGTTGGGCATCGACAAGATTCATATCAATTTTACGTGGATTTTGTATCGCGTTTTTTACTGCCTCTTTTGTGATTTCATTAAATGTAATTCTTTGAAATTTTGTCCCTTTAGGGAGGATTTCAGCAATATGCCAAGCAATAGCCTCTCCTTCTCGGTCAGGATCGGGGGAGAGGTAAACCATTTCAGCAGCTTTAGCAGCATTTTTTAATGCGGTAACTACCTTTGACTTCCCTTCCAAGATTTCATACTCAGGCTCGAAGTTATTTTCCAGATCGATTCCAAATTTTTTTGGAGGAAGATCCCTTATATGACCAATTGAAGACTCAAAAAGATAGTCATCGCCTAAAAATTTTCGAAGTGTTTTGATCTTTGCAGGAGACTCAACAATAATTAAAGCTTTTTTCATGTGGATTACTTTTTGAGGTTAATTTTTTTAAGTCTAATTATTTTTTTATTATTAAAAAAAAAGCTGGTTTAGTTGCATAGCAAGCAAGAGCTTTAGTACTAAGCATAGGGTAGGCAAGGTATTAAAGACAAGCAAAGCTTTCAATTTATGAATTTACTTGAGCGTATCTCTACATAATATGTATACTCACCCAACATATTTTTAGAGGGTAGATTGAAAAAGATTCTATTTTTAGCTAGCCTAATGGCATCTTTATTTCTTTTAGGAGATGGAACTAATGTGGCTCCAAAGATTTTAAACCCACCTTATGAGAAAAAAATTGTAGTAACAATTGCATCCTATAACAATGAAAAGTTTTTTAAGAAAAATTTAGAATCAATTTTTTTTCAAAATTATACAAACTATAGAGTTATCTATGTCGATGATGCCTCAACAGATAATACATTCAAGCTTGTCAGTGAGTTTATAGAAGAGAGAGGTTTTGAGGATAAAATCACGCTCATCCATAATAAAAAAAATAAGGGGGCGATGTGCAATCACTATACAATGGGGCATTTAGCCGAAAGTGATGAGATTATTGTAACAGTGGATGGTGATGATTGGTTGCCTAATAAAAATGTCTTTAAAAGACTAAATGAGGCATATCATGATGAGGCAGTGTGGATGACATATGGATCATATAAAGGAAGTAAATTTAAAACAACTGAAAATACTCCGGCTGTTCCCTTTTTATTATTACGTCACCAAGAGCATAGAAAGCATCAGTTTATCTGGATGCATCTACGCACCTATTATGCAGCATTATTCAAAAAGATCCCTCTTTCTGCTTTTATTGACCCACAGACAGATACCTTTTATTCAATGGCATGTGACGTAGCTATTATGATTAATCTTATCGATTTAGCAGGAGAGCATGTCTATATGATCCCAGAAATTGTGTACATTTACAATGAAAGAAATGCGATAAGTGATTATGTGATAAATAATTATTATCAACGGCAGCTAGAATTTTCGATAAAACAAAGGCGCCCTTTACAAAAATTATCTTCACTAGAGGAGGTCTTTCATTGAAATCTATTTTTCTATCCATCATTTTCGCAAGGTCTCTTTTTGCTGATTGGTATAATATTGCCCTTGACTGTGTAGAGTATGATTACCAAAGGCCAATTGTTGTATGTATTACTTCTCATAACAACAAAGACCAATTTAAGAGCTGTCTAGACTCAGTTTTTTCACAAAACTATTCAAATTATCGCGTGATATATATTGATGATGCCTCTACTGATAAGACGTATAACCTTTTGCTGGAGTATGTTGAAATAAATAACCTGAATGAAAGGGTAATAGTGTTACGCAACGATGAAAAAGAAGGGGAGCTTTTAAATCATTACTTAATGGGAAATTTGTGTGAGGAAGAAGAAATTATCGTTCCATTAGATGGGAAGGATAGGTTCATGACAAATAAAGCCCTAGAAACAATAAATAAGGCCTATATGAACCAAGATGTTTGGGTTACCTATGGGCAATTTATGGAAATAGAGGATAGCATCAAGCCAAAAGCTCTTTTAAAGCATAAATACCACTCAAACCTCCTTAAAAAAACTTCCTTAATTTTTAAACAACCTCGAACATATTATGCGTGGCTTTTTAGACATATTCCAAAAGAGTGTTTTGCTATGGAGGAATCAGGAGATATTATGATTATGTCTTATCTTATTGAACTGTCAAGAAGTCATACTTATTTCATTCCTGATGGATATTAGTACATAATATATTTTTTTCTGATTTCTTCAAAGCTACGATGATCCTTTTCTTCCGCTTCAATGAGCTTAAAAGCTGGATATATCTCATTGGTAAGGATGGAAAGGTATTTTTCACTACCATTTACTTTATTATATAGCCCTTTATTTAGTGTATTCAACAAGGAGAGTTTATCATTCATCTGTTTTGGATAAAGGGATTTAAGAATACCTAGGATCATTAGCCCTGTCTTTACAGGTTTATATGTGGATGTGTCAGTGATATGTATTTTTACCCCGCCGCAAGCGTTGTTTTTCATGCTACCAAGAAGGGGAGTAAAGTAGAAAGGGGTAAAGATCACACCAGGGAGTTTTTGAGCATTTAATGCACTTGAAAACAGCTTTGCATTTATCCATGGTGCTGCAGCAACTTTAAAGGGAAAGGAGGTTCCAATCCCGATATTAACAATCCCAAGCTGCCCAATAGCACCAGTTGTTGCGCAGTAAAACGGTGTGTCAGGTTCAGGGATATTTGGACTTGTGGGGATCCAGAGTAAATCGGTCTCTTTAAATGGCACTCTATTATCCCACCCTGTCATTAAACAACACTTCAGGTTACACCCAATCTTATATTCTCGATTAAATAATAAAGCTAGCTCACATACTGTTAAACTATGGCAATAAGGGACGTTTATGTACCCAAGGAAGGATCGGAAAGAATCCTCTAACATTGGACCGTCATATGTAGCATTCCCCATTGGGTTAGGTCTATCGAGCACGACCATCTCAATATTAAATTTTGCGGCCTCCTCCATGCAATAGAAGAGGGTTGAGGTGAAGGTATAAGATCTAATTCCAATGTCTTGAATATCAAAAATCAAGGTATCAAGGTCTTTAAGCATCGCTTTTGT
The DNA here is from genome assembly GCA_945897715.1 of Chlamydia trachomatis. Lineage (GTDB taxonomy): Bacteria > Chlamydiota > Chlamydiia > Chlamydiales > 2-12-FULL-49-11 > JAJACQ01. The sequence goes on along the minus strand of CAMDFS010000012.1, from coordinate 4,853 downwards.
GGGACGTTTTGTTACACCATGAAGACTGTAGATAGGGATGATTTTGTTATATACATCATCAGCTACATGCTTTTCTGCATGGATATTTCCATAGAAGCCATGTTCTGGGGCAAATAATACTTTGATGGTAAGGGTTGGCTCTGCAAGTAGCCGATCTATTGTTAAGGTTCCATCTTTTGAAATTGCCGTATGATTGGAAATAACCCCGATACGTTTGTTTTCATAGTTTTTCAGGTTCTCTTTTGATAAGAAAGTGTCAATTCCTAAGGTGATTTTCGCCCCAAAGGCAAAAACCGGAAAAAGAAGGAGAAAAACCTTGAATCCCATAGTCATATAGCGTACCCTTTTTGCAAGGAAAATTTGAGTATGTCTGAAAGAATTTTATTAAACAAGGAACAATTGGAGGCTGTAGCTCATGTAGATGGCCCTTTGGTTGTTATTGCTGGGGCCGGATCGGGTAAAACTGCAGTTGTGATCAATCGAATTGCAAATTTGCTTGAAAAAGGAGCGCTTCCTGCAGAAATATTAGCCCTTACCTTTACCAATAAAGCTGCAAATGAATTAAGGGAGAGGTTAGAAAAAAAAGCACTAGTTGCTCCACTAACTGTAACGTTTCACGCCCTTGGTGTAAGAATTCTTCGTGAATCGATCCATCATTTCGGGTATGGTAATGATTTTTTAATTTTTGATCAATCGGATGCAGAATCTCTCCTTGGAACGATTCTTTTTGACCTAACTGGAAAAAAAGAAAAGAAGACGGTAAAGGAGATGAAGAGTAAGATCTCTTCTGCTAAATCAAAGCTGTTGCCTCCAGGATCGAATTTTTCAAAGGAGTTGTTTTTTGACAATGAGGCTGAAAAAAGCCTTTTTCTAGAAGTATACAGAACGTATCAAGAGAGATTAAAAGGAGCAAATGCGGTAGATTTTGATGACTTAATTATGCTTGCTGTCTTTATCTTGAAGGATAACGATTTAAAAGAGAAATATGCAAGTCGTTGGAAGTATATTTTAGTCGATGAGTACCAAGATACAAATCATGCGCAGTATTTAATTTGCAAAGCGCTATGCTCTAAGCATCAAAACCTCTTTGTTGTAGGGGATCCTGATCAGTCCATCTATTCTTGGAGAGGGGCAAAGATTAGTAATATCTTAAACTTTGAAAAAGACTTTCCCGGAGCAAGTGTCATTGCATTACAGCAAAATTATCGTAGTACTACTCATATTTTATCTGCTGCAAACCACGTGATAGAAAATAACAATCGTCTTTATGAGAAGAATCTCTTTAGCGATAAAGGTGCGGGGGAAAAAGTTCATGTGCACCCTTTTTCCAATGGATATGAAGAGGTTAGGTTTGTAGTTCAAACAATTAAAGGCTATTTAAAAAAGGGAATTTCTCCAAGTGAGATTGTGATTTTTTACCGGACAAATTCTCAGTCAAGGATGTTTGAGGATGGTTTAATTGAAAATTCAATTCATTATCAAATAATTGGGGGGGTATCTTTTTACCAACGAAAAGAAATTAAAGACATTTTGGGATTTTTACGGGTGCTTGCATCCCCTTTTGACCCTGTGAGTTTTACTCGGGTGATTAACCTGCCAAAGAGGGGGTTAGGGCCTAAATCGATTGAAAAGATCATCACTACAAGCAGAAGTTTAGAAACCTCTATTATAGAGACTTCACGTCTATTAATTGAAGGTAATGGGCCATTTAAGTTAACGACAGCAGCCCTAGATGGTCTCAAAGATTTTATAAGATTTTATGATGAGATGAAAAGCTTTTCGCTTGAGTCTAAGTCCATTGCTGCATTGATTGCAGAAGTCTATGCTTCTTCTAGGTATGGTGTGGTTCTTTCTGAAGATAAAGACTCTATGCGGGATCGCCTTGAAAATATTGATGAATTGATATCAAAAGCCGATGCTTATGATAAACAAAAAGAAGGGTCGTTACAAAAGTTTTTAGAAGATGTTTGTCTTGATGTGGAAAACACTAAGGATGAAAGCATTGAAAAAAAGATCTCTTTAATGACAATCCATAATGCGAAGGGGTTAGAGTTTAGCGTATGTTTTATCGTAGGCTTAGAAGAGGATGTATTTCCTCATATCAGGGCTAAAAACTCTTTTGAGGAGATAGAAGAGGAGCGCAGGCTTTTTTATGTAGGGATGACTCGAGCAAAAGAATATCTACACATGACCCTTGCTAAGAGACGTTTTTTATGGGGAACGGAAAAAATCCTCACCCCATCAAGATTTTTGAACGAACTTCCAAAAGAGCATGTTGCAGGGAAAAAGATGGATGGAGGAGAAGCTTCAACAGATATTGCCGAAGTTGGAGCAATTGTTGTCCATAAGAGCTTTGGTAAAGGGGTTGTTGATAAAATTTATGAGACGTCGTATGGACTTACCTATGACGTAATATTTAAGTGTGATAATCAAAAACGGACCCTTGTTGCAAAATATGCAAAATTAATTCTCTTTACAGATTAATCGTTTTTTTCTATTAAGAAATCATGAAGATGAATCAGAATATGTTCACTAGGGTGGAGCAGAATCTTCTGCAAGGGTTTGATTTGCAGATGATGCAAAATGTGCACGCATTGCCTGGAGTGTTTTTTTCAGATTTTATATTGGAGTATTGTAATGATCACCGTGGGCTGAAGGTTTTTCGAGATTATTGTGCGCCTATTGAAATTGATCTTGGAGAATTGAAAAAACATGAGACATTATATGATCATTTAGCCTTTCAAATTGAGATTTCTTTTGAGGACAATGAAAAAGAAGAGGCATTAATTATTGCTGCAAGCTTGGATCATAATGGTTTTTATGAGGGGGAGGTGACCGCTGTTCTTAAAAAGATGTGGCAACTAGATCCTCTTGGAATTGCAGCGACCTCTGTACAAGAGACATTGCTTATTCAGGTGATAGATCTTGAAGGCGAGCATCATTTAGCGGAGAAAATCTTACGATTTGGGTATAAATATTTTTTGGTAAAAGATTTTAAACGGTTATCGCAAATGCATGGTGTATCTATTCAAGAGATTGAAAACGCATTTGGTGTTATTAAAGGGTTGGATCCATTTCCAGGGAGAAGATTTGAGCAAGTAAGGGTGAGGCATGTGGTTCCAGAGATGGTCCTTTCTTTTGATAGAAAATGGAATTTACAGTTTGTAAAAGAGTTTTACCCTTCTGTGCAGTTGGTGCCCAATTGCTCGGCAAAAGAGATGGTCAACGCAAAGCGCTTTATTTACCAGCTTCACCAGAGGAAGAATCGGTTAGAATGGATTGTCAGTAAAATTGTGAAAGCGCAAGAGGCATTTTTATTGGGACGAGGGGAGAAGAGGCTTTTATCAAGGAAAGAAATTTTGCAAGATCTTGATATTTCAGAAAGTACTTTTTCTAGGATTTTATCAGAAAAGTATATGGATACCCCTATTGGGCTCTTTCCTTTGGGGTACTTTTTTACTAGACCTACATTGACAATTTCTCTTGATCAAACAGTTGAAAAGGCAAAAGAGATTTTGCAAGAGATTATTGATCGAGAGAACAAAAAAAATCCCTACCCAGATGAGATTCTTAAAGAGTTGCTGCTCTCTAGAGGGGTTATTTGCTCAAGACGAAGTGTAGCAAAGTATAGAAAAAAATTAAATATTTCAGGAGCCTATCACCGGGCGTGTAGGTAGAAGGGCTCTTTGATACAATGAGTTTTGATTGAAAGGGATTCACCAATAGAGACAAAAGCTTGGTGGATATCACCTGTTGTACTTTCATCTAGCGTGCTATTTCTGAAGTTATCTGTATAGATTGTTTTAAAATTAGAGCTTTTGTAGTCTAAAGATCTCGTATTTTTCAAAAAGGTGGGGAAGTTCATAAAGTTAGCATAGATGAGAAGGGGCGAGAGGCTTTTTTTGTAGATATTATTTAATTCTTTTAGAGTAAGAGGATCTGTAAACATGCAATTTTCTTCTAAAAGAACTAGGATGCTCCCTTTTTTCATCTGTGCTGTGGCATCTTTTATTAGTAATGAGATGGGTGCATTTTGGTCTATTTCTATGATATTAAGTAGATGAGCTTTGCCCGCTTTTTTTGCATTGAGTTTAAGTTTATCTACTTCCAAAGGATGATCTTTATCGATGAAAACATAAATTTCGTAATTTTCGTAGGTTTGATTTAGCATAGATTCTATTTTCTGATGAAAATATCTGTCAGTTTCTTTATAGATGGCGATAAAATTGAAATCGTAGTCGCTTAAGTATTTTTCATGGGCATAGGAATTTTCTAAGGGGATATATTTTTCTTTGAGGAAAAATGCTGTGGTAAGCAGTGCTGCTATGATAAATAGAAATTTTTTTTTCATAATTTTTATTTTTTCTCCGCCTCTTTTTTTGAGGTCACAATTTTTAAAGCTTCTGAATAAGGTTCTTCAAATAAATCTATGTAACCAAATGTATTGGGTTTTTGAGTCACATAAAAAATGATATCATTTTGACCGATTAGAACACTTGCCATATTTCCATCGGTGTTTCTTATTCTATTTTTGTCGCAAAAAACAATAATAACTTGGACTCTTGTCCGAGAAAAAGGGTATTCCCGTAGGTAGGGGCGTATTTTTTCATGCGTATTGATGATTTCAGTAAGCTTTTCGTTCAATGTAATAAACATTTCACGAGCTTCATCAATGCTAGGTTTAGCTATCAATTCAAATCTTATTTCTAGTTTCTCTACATCATTTGGCATAGAGACCCCAAAAGTGTATCTCTTAAGTCCATACTTGGCAATAGCCCATTCTTCAAAATTGTAAATAATTTCACGAACACATTTTTCAGCCATGGACCTTTGAAGTCGAACCCGTTTTCCAG
>CAMDFS010000011.1 GCA_945897715.1 Chlamydia trachomatis | reverse complement strand
CACTTTAAAGATTCCACTAATGTCATAAAAGTCTGCTTTTTCCGTTGCAAAAGCTGGAGTACCAGAAAATATTTCCTCTTTACTATTAAAAATAGATAAATATTCATCAACATGAAATTGCGGCTTATCCCTATCTAAAGAATCAAAATTAATAACTGCAAGACATGGAAAAGCTGATGAAATCGTCCTTTGCGCAAACCTTATATACCTAATTACATACATATCATCTTTTAGAGAATACAACAACTCAGTATTATTACTAACTGCAATACTCACGCATTCATTCATAAAATTCAAAAAATTTTTTCTAGTTTGCATCGATTGTGGAAAAAATGTAGACTTTTTATCTCTATCGCCATTTGAATAGTACCCATAAACAACCCCAGTACGAGTATTTTCTAAAATAGGGGTTATAGTAAGAGTTGCTTTTTGTATATGCCCCCCTCCATTTTTATCACTATCGAAAATATGATCTAAATTGTAATAATAGGTATTCTTTTTTATCTGTGAAAAGGTAAAACAAAACACTTCGTGCACCCAAGAATCAGAGGCAACAATATAATCATGGATTTTTTGATGCTTTGAAGTTGAAGACTTACTTTCTTCAAATGATTTGAGTATCTGTAAAGCAAGGGCCATCACCAAAGGAATATTATCTGTGAACTGTTTTTCTAAATTTTTCTTTTGGTTAGCATCTAAAGAATTCTGGTAGTCATTTGGGTTTACTTTATCTGCCAATCTAACATCTTTCTTAAACTTAGGCAAAGAACGAAAAAGATCCTCTAAATCAACATAGTTATTCGTTTCAGTTACATTCATTATTATTATTTCCTTAAAAAAGGGAAATATTCTCGCTCTACGTCTAATTAATAGCAACAAAATTATGAAAGCCGCCCTTGTGTTTTTTAGAAAAATGATTCATAATGAACTTGGGGTTATAATTACGGATGTAACAAAAAATGGCAGAGAAAAGTGAAAAGGCAACCCCTAAGAAACTTAGGGATGCCAGAAAAAAGGGGCAAGCTGCAAAGTCAAAAGACTTTCCTTCCGCTTTTACTTTTATTGTCTCTATTGCTGGGGTGCTTGCTTTCTCCAGTTATTTTTACGAAAAGCTTACCACGTTTTTATTACTCATGTTTAGTTTAATTCCTCAGCATGATCAATTAAACCAAAAAGCTGGCGGGATATTAGTTGGGGTAATGGATGTGATTTTCTATACATCTCTTCCTTTGATGGTCTTTATCTCCATCATTGGTGTGTTTGTAAACTTTGTCATCATTGGCCCTATGTTTTCTTTACAGGCAATGAAACTGGACATCAAGAAGCTAAATCCAGTAACTAACTTAAAAAATATCTTTAAAATAAAGACCTTAGTGGAACTTATAAAGTCCATATTAAAGATTAGTGGTGCAGTTGCTCTTATTTATTCTGTAGTGTATACTTCTCTTTCAGAAATTATCGGTACATGTGGAGCACCACTTTATGTAAGTGCTCTGGTTTTTGCCTCATTTCTTAAAAAGGTGGTTTTAAGGGTAGGGCTCTTTTTTATTGCAGTAGCAATTTTCGATTTAATTTATCAAAAGAAAAACTTTGCTAAAGAGATGAAAATGGAAAAATTTGAGGTAAAGCAAGAATATAAGGATTCTGAAGGAGATCCACACATTAAAAACAAGCGAAAGCAAATAGCACAAGAAATTGCCTATCATGATGGACCTTCCTCAACAAAACGTGCAAAAGCAGTGGTGACAAATCCTACACACATTGCAATAGCCATAGAGTATGATGCAGAAAATGAGCCTGCACCAAAAATTGTAACAATGGGTTTAGATGCAGTTGCTGAAGAGATCATTAAAATAGCTGTAGACAATGAAATTCCTGTTATGCGAAATGTGGAACTAGCACACTTGTTATATTATAAGGGTGTCAGCGGAGATTACGTTCCAGAGGATGCTTATGAAGCAATTGCAGAGATTTTAAAATGGATAGCTAACTTAGAAGAAAAAGAGAAAAAGGAAGAACAATTGGGGATCTTTACATAATGCGTAACTTGTTAGAAAGTATCATGGATTTCTTTGCTAGATCAAAAATACTCAATGCAATAGGTAGGTCAAGTGACTTAATGTTAGCATTTATGGTTTTTGTCATCATTTCCATGATTATCATCCCGCTACCTCCAGAAGTTTTAGATGTATTAATCTCTATAAACCTTACCGCATCATTAATCCTTGTAATGGTCGCCTTATACATTTCTAAAGCAACGCAACTCTCCTCTTTCCCCTCAATTTTATTGATGACAACACTGCTTCGTCTGGGTATTGAGATTTCCGCATCACGACAAATTCTTCTTCATGCCTATGCCGGAGAGGTGATCTTTGCCTTTGCCAACCTTGTAGTTGGTGGAAACTTTGTGGTGGGTGGTATCGTCTTTTTAATTATTACCATCGTGCAGTTTATTGTTGTGACAAAAGGTGCCGAAAGGGTTGCTGAAGTTGCGGCAAGGTTTACGTTGGATGCAATGCCAGGTAAACAGATGAGTATCGATGCTGATATGCGCTCAGGGATTATCGATTCTACCCAAGCACGCCAGCTGCGTCTAAACCTGCAAAAAGAGAGTCAGCTCTATGGAGCGATGGATGGAGCAATGAAATTTGTTAAAGGGGATGTGATCGCAGGTATTATCATCGCCTTAATCAATATTATTGGTGGTTTGATCATCGGGATTACCATGCATGGAATGACAGCTTCACAAGCTGCCCATACCTACTCTCTTCTCTCTATTGGTAGTGGCCTTGTCTCGCAAATCCCTTCCCTTATCATCTCCCTCACAGCAGGTATTGTAACTACCCGTGTATCAACAGAAGAAAATTCTAACGTAGGGCGTGATATCTCCGCACAACTTGCTCAACATCCTAAAGGTTTGTTAATTGCCGGTGGTATGACTTTAGCAATTGCCTGCGTACCAGCCTTCCCCTCTTTATTATTCATTTCAATCTCTGCCTTGCTTTTTGGTTTTGGTATCACAAAGCTTGTCTCTATGAAAAGAGAAGCAAGCCTTGTTGCAGCAGGCACTGGTTCTGTAGTGCAAACAGGGACCGATGGTTCAACTGTCATTAGAGGTGGCGGTGATGAATTTGCTTTAACCCTCCCTGTAATTCTAGAAACTGGCTCCTATATTGCAGATCTTGTAAAAAAAGATCGTGAAGGGGGAAAATTTATTGAAGAGAAAATCCCAAAAATGCGTGCCGCCCTATACCAAGATTTAGGGCTGAGATTTCCAGGGGTACATGTGAGAACAGATGCACCTTCTTTAGAACAAGAGGAGTATTGCGTCTACTTAAATGAGGTTCCTTTAATGCGAGGAAAGATTATAAAAGATCATGTTCTTACCTCTGAAACAGAACAAAACCTCCAAAGATACAACATCCCCTTTACAAAATCAAAAAACATCATGAACCAACCCGCTATCTGGGTGAGTAAAGATTACAAACTTATTTTGGATAAATCAGGGATAAAGTATTGGGAGATCCTCGATGTGGTGATCCTTCACCTCTCCTATTTCTATCGCCATTATGCCAGTGAGTTCCTCGGCATCCAAGAGGTCCGAGCAATTTTAGAATTTATCGAGAAAAGTTTCCCTGACCTTGTCAAGGAAGTCTCCCGCCTTGTCCCTTTGCAAAAACTTACCGATATTTTCAGAAGACTTATCCAAGAACAAGTCTCGATCAAAGATTTAAGGACTATTCTAGAGGCATTAAGTGAATGGGCGCAATCAGAAAAAGATACTATTCTCTTAACTGAGTATGTCAGATCTTCTATGAAAAGGTATTTAAGTTATAAGCATTCTAAAGGACAATCCATCCTGCCTGTCTACTTACTCGATCCAGAGATCGAAGATATGGTTAGAGGAGCTATTACCGAAACCTCTTCAGGGTCGTACCTTCGCCTTGATTCAGATTCAATACAGCTAATTCTTCAGGCAATTAGAAACGTTGTAAAACCAACCCCTCCAGGGACTCTTGCCCCGGTAGTTCTTACAGCTATTGATGTGCGAAGATTTGTGAAAAAACTCATCGAAGGGGAATTCCCCGACTTTTCAGTACTATCAACACAAGAGATCGTTTCTGAAATTCGGATACAACCGCTTGGGAAGATCCAATTAAGTTAAAAAAATGGTAGCCCGATGTCAGGATCATAATACTTATCTACATCAAAATATATTTCAGAGATTTTCTCCTGAATCATCCCTTTAAAGCAAAATGGCATGGCCGTTAACCCACTAGAGCTTACAATATGCCCATTTTTAGAAAATGTCACACTCCCTACGACCTCTTTTGTAGCTATATCTAGAATTTCACGTAAAGACCCTTCTCTATCAATACAAGTGAGATATGGCACATTATCAATAACGGCAAGGATAATGTTTCCCTTTAAATCCTTTAACACAAAGCTAGAATCTTCGCCTAAAACCACCTTATCCACCATAAAAATTGTCTTTTCCTCAAACTGACCATTTAATGATCGAATCTTTGTCAAAAAATTGCCCCTATTAAGGAAAAGAATGCTCACTTCGTTAGTTTTAAAAGATATAAGCCTCTGAGCCTGATCAAATCGATAATATGAAGATAAAATCTCACCGACATTTTTAGAAACAATAGCTCCTCCTGCATCAATTGTATAAGAAACATCTATTAAATCATGAAAGGATTCAATAGACCCATTTTCTACATAAGATCTATCCTCAATGCCTACATAAAACTCTTTTTTCTTATCCATCGAGATACGGCAAACCCCTTTTACGTTGTCATTCTCTAGACAATACATAATATATGAGCCATCAGAGAGCTGAATATACTCCTTCTGGATTTTCCCTAATGATTGGATCACCTCATTTATAATAAGTGAATTAAGTGTATCGCTTTGGTTAGAGTTACACATCAACATGGGGCCGGTGAGGAGTAAAAGCAGCAATTTCATATTCTTTTCCTTTTAAATAATATTTCTGTTTTCTATTTTTAAGAAAATGGGAGATAATGTAAACCCAAAAAGTGAGAGTTCAATGGCTAATGATTCCCATGTACCAGGTATAAGTGCATCCCATTCAAGTGGAGCCGAGGCGGCTCAAGCAGCAGAGTCGGCAGCAGAAGAGATCGAAGCACTAGTTCTTGAAGCAGAGCGCTCTATGCTTGAAGCTGGTGAAAGTGCATTATTTACCCCCATGTATATGTTAAAAGACTCAGAAAAACTTGAAAAAAGGGTCAATCAGCAAAACGTCAATGAAGCAGAAGAGCTTGATGAAGACTTTGATAGACTTATTGATGACGTCACTAAGATGGCAAAATCTTTTGAGAAAAAAAATTCTGAGATGAACCATCAAGCGCTACTTGGTTTAAAAGCAGGGATAAAAGAGAGCGATAATGCCGAAGAGATCCTTGCTAAAGTCCGTAAATATTATAAAGATGAGTATCTTGCTGATGAAGCATTAGAATTTTTAGAGGCAACAACAAATCCCAATATGAATTTGGGGAAAAATATACGCCTTGCAAGGCATTTATTAAATGATCGTCACGGTAGAGAGGTGCGTGCAGGGAGAAATATCAACCAAACGGCTCAAGAATATGCAAAAAAAGGGCTGGGGACCACAGGGTCACTACGTGACTTATATCGAGATATTACTGGAGACCCTAAAGAGCCCGCCTCGTTATTTGAGGAACTTTCAGAGGCTTATACCTTTGAAAAGATGAAGCCTATTTTATCTTTCATCCTTCATTCCCTTGGAAGCGATATGAAATCAAAAGGACCTTCAATTTCTAAGCAGGAGCTTTCTCGTTTATTTAACGAGGCAAGAACGATGCAAGCAATCTTAGGGATCTATAGATTCTTTTATAGCAGAATGAGTTTGATCAGAGAGAGTTTGCTTAGAGAGAATTTGCAATGTCCAGATCAACTAACCTTTGAGCTTTTAGCCAAATTCTTTGGTAAATATCTGCAGGAGCGATACCCCTCCCCTGATAAAGTACTTCGTATGGCAAAAGAGCTCGGGATAGAGGAGGAGATCATCGCTCAAATTATTATCTTTACCGCCTATCGAGATGCAATGCGCGGTGTCTCCCCAAAACTTTTTCGAACAACTAAACATAGGCAAGATTTGCTTATGGCGTTAATAGAGACTATTAGTGAATTGGATGATCTTTTAGATGATGATGAAGATGATGATGAAGAGGAATTAGGATGGCAGTCTAAAGACACCATTGAATAAGGAAAAATATGAGTACCTATAAAAACTTAATTGCAGAGCTATCGGCAAGATTAAAGAAAAGCATCTATCCCGACCTTAATAATATCGTGGTATTGCTTATTGAAAAGCGTGTAAAGATCCATATTGAAGCAGATCCTATGGAAGAATTTATCACTATCGGTGCATATATCACAGAGCTTCCCCCTGGAAAATTCCGTGAGCATATATTAAAAGATGCTCTTAAATCAAACTTCAATGTACAAAAAAATCCAGGGATCCTTTCCTATATGGGCAGGGAAAATATTTTAACACTGCATACTAAATTTTCCCTTGGAAGTCTTAGTATTGATGAACTGATGCATTGTTTAAAACAGCTAACAAAGAGAGCTCGTGCCTGGCAGGATGCAATCAATGAAGGGAGGTCTTCACCCCCTGAAGATATTCCAAAAGGGACTACCCAGAGTAAAAAATCCATCTTTGGTTTTTAACCATGGAAAAAATCCATAAGAGCCCTCTTTGTAAAGCTTGGGAAACTATTGGTATCTATCCCCATCATGGGATTAACACCCCACTATTTTCTCTACATAGTAGAAATAGTTGCGGAATAGGAGAGTTTTTAGACTTAAAACTCCTGATCGACTTTTGCCATTCCATAGATTGGGATATCATTCAACTTCTCCCCTTAAATGATAGTGGGTATGAAAACAGCCCCTATAACGCCATCTCTTCTAAAGCATTAAACCCTATCTACCTCTCTTTAAAAGCTCTACCTTTTTGTCAAAGTGACGAAGAGCTCCTCTATGCATTGAAGGGGTTTCAAAAATACACTCACCTACAAAGAATTGCTTACAATGCAGTCCTTTCAGCAAAGTTACATTTTCTCCATTTGTACTACAAAAAATATTTCGACACCTATAAGAATAGCCCTGCATATACCGTTTTTCTCAATTGCAACCTATGGGTATATGACTATGGATTATTCAAAACGTTAAAAGAAGAATATGCTCATAAAAATTGGTCCTCATGGAGGAAAAAACATCAACATCCATCCTCCAAGGTAAAGAAAGCGCTTCATAAAGAAAAAGAAGAGTCAGTGAACTTCTATATTTTCTTGCAATTTCTCTCCTTTTCACAATTAGAGGATGTAAAAAGCTATGCAGAGAAAAAAAACATCTTTTTAAAAGGAGACCTTCCTATATTAATTAGCATTGAAAGTGTAGATGTATGGCTTCGAAAGGCTGATTTCAATTTGCATTACTCGGCAGGAGCCGCTCCTGATGAGTTTTGTAAAGAGGGGCAGAACTGGGGGTTTCCCATTTATAACTGGCCTCATATAGAGGCAAGTGGCTACTTATTTTGGAGAGATCGCCTTCAAATTGCCAGTCGCTTTTACCATCTATATCGAATAGATCATATTATTGGGTTATATAATATCTTTGCCATCCCTAGAAATGAAAGCACTTCTAAGGGAAGTTTTATCCCCTCCAATTGCTCCCTTGCCCTTTTTCAAGGCAATAGAATCCTTGATACACTCATCTCTCTTACTTCTATGTTACCTATTGGTGAAGACCTTGGGATAGTCCTTGATGGTATCAAGCAAAACATGGAAGAGCACGCCCTGCCTGGAACAAAGATACCTAGATGGGAAAAAAATGGAAATACATACATACATAGCAAAAATTACTCTCCTATTAGCTTAACAACCATCTCCACTCACGATAGTGAGACATTAACATTATGGTGGAATAACAATCCAAAAGAAGCAAAGTTGTTTGCCTCTTTCTATGAGATAGAATACAGCACTCACCTCTCCTCATCAATTCGCACTAAGATTTTACAAGAGAGCCATGCTTCAAGCTCTTTATTCCATATTAATCTTCTCTCAGAGTACTTAAGCCTATTTAGTGATCTTATCTGGCAGGACCCAAAAGATGAGCGTATCAACCTTCCTGGAACAATGCTTCCTTCAAACTGGTGCTACAAGACAAGGCCTTCTCTAGAGACTCTCTTAAGTCATAATGATTTACAAACCGCGATGAAAAATTTACTATTTCATAAGTCTTTATTATAGTACTATTTTTTTATGAAGCGATATATTTTCTTAGCAATTTTTTCTCTATTTTTTCTTGAAGCAAAAAATTCTGAAATAGAGACCATTTATAGCCGGCTTGACCCAAAATGTTTATCTAAATTATTTGCTTTTTACCATCTTCATGCCGACACCGATCAAGGAAAAAAAGCTCTCAATGATGCCTTTTTATTGATTAATAAACACAGAACATCCCCTATTGAACTACGGGCTATCCCGCTGTTTAAAAGGATAGATTTAGATAGTTTTATATCCACTTTAACAAAGCAACCTGAAGAAAAGCTTCCAAAACTTCTTTCTGAAGAAATTGCTTTTATAGATAAAATTTCCAGTCATTTAAAACATCTAAAGCTATTTGGCCATAACGCAGAAACTACTGAGCAGGTGTTAAGCCTTCCAAGTGAAGAGATCGATATCGCAAGAGCTGTATTTTTAGCCCAGTTTGGTCCTGATAAATTAGATGTTATCAAAAGTTACGAAGCTACCCTTGACCTCTTTGCCTTATCCATTTTAGCAAGGCTTGATGAAAAACCCTCTGATCGTGATATCATTGAAAAAATCTCTTATTTTATCTTTTATGAGATGTTATTTCGTTTCCCTCCCCATTCTTTATGGATAAATGATGTCGATCAGTACACATTTCTCCCCTCAATTCTTGATAGCCGTCATGGTGTCTGCCTCGGAGTTTCGATTTTATACTTAAGTTTAGCACAAAGACTTGGAATAGATTTAAATATCTACACTCCTCCAGGTCATATTTATGTTTCTCACAAGTCAGTAGATAACGAGCTAAATATAGAGACCACCGCTCGTGGTATACACATCCCTACAAAAAAGTATTTAAGCATCCAGACAAAACATGTACAGCAAAGAACATTAAAAGAAGTCATCGGTCTTTATCATTCAAACGCTGCAGCTGCTCTTTGGCAAACAAAGAACTATAAAAGTGCTATTGAAGAATATCAAAAAACTTTAGCATTTATTCCAAATGACCCCCTTACAGAAACGTTTTTGGCTTATAATTATCTATTTATCGGAGAGAAGAAAAAAGGAGAGGCTCTTTTAAAAAAAATCAAGGATGTCAGGTTAGAGGGATCTATTTCTAGTAATACCATGATTGAGGATTACCTTGAAGGAAATTGCGATGAAAAAGGAATCGCTGTTATCTATGATCAGGTCGATTCTTCAAGAGAATCGATACTGAAAAAACAAAATGAACTAAAAGTCTATTTAGAAAAATTCCCAAAATTTAGAGATGGAATTTTTCACCTTGCGACCACATGGCTGCAACTTGGACGGAAGAAAGAAGCTTTAGAGGTGTTAAATAGATACCATGATTTGTACCCGTTAAATCCTATTGTAGAGTACTACTTAACTCACCTAAACTTTGTTCGCTTAAAACCAGCAATTGCAAAACGACATTTCAATGGGCTAAAATTCCTTCTAGAAAAAGAAGATCATCATCCAGAATGTGTCAAGGAGATGACATTGATGCTTAAAACGGTCTCACTATTATAAACATTATTGTATTCGTCTAGCATGTACAGTTGTCTTTGTGGCAAGATTTGTCATGAAAAAAGGGAACTCATAGTTATCTGGATCATCCACTCTTTCCATCTTAATTTTTACAGGTAAAAGCCATGCAGATGTATAAAGAGTGTCTTGGCTCTCTACTTCCCATTTTGACAAATCATTAAAAACAATAAGCAAACCATCACTTAGCACTTCACTAAGTTGATTGATTTCTTTAAAAGGCATCCTATTTAACATTTGACGCACCCTTTGCCTCTCAATTTCTTCTTCTGACACCTCATTTGTGGGAGCAGATTGCTTGGCTATAGCAATTTCTGCAGGTGTAGCGGCAGCTAAAATGGTAAAACAGGCAAGTAAATAGATCATATATTCAAAATACGGAAAAAAAACTAAAAAAACAACTTGATTTTTGAAAATAATCCTGTATGAAGAAATTAGAGGGAATTATTATGTCGACAATTTTGAAAATAAGAAGGACTTGGAAAAGAGCTCCAGTGAAATATTTGCCATCTCTTCTTAAAGAAAATATAGATCAAAAGATTGAAAAGACCATTCATAATGGAAAAAGTGCTCTTTCTATTACTTATAAAAAAAATATCACCCTCAAACACCTTACCTTTTTAAAAAGATCGATCCATTTTCTTTGTGATGCAGGGCTTCCATTTTCAAACTTATATTCCTTTGATCACACCAAAGAAGGGTACAAAGGCATTTGGTCTTTTTGCGAAGGGAAGATAAAAACAGATTGGTCTGTAATAGAATTTGAGGCTTTTGGAGACTTCCTTGGAAAGATGCATACAATCTCAAGGTTATATAAAGAATCCGATTTAGGTAAAACTCCCCTTATTCTCTCATTGAGAGAAAAATATGAGGAGCTAAAAGAATTTATCCCTGCATCCTTTGATATGATCCCTAAAGTTTTAGAGCAAATAGAAGATACCTGGCCAATATTTCTCACTACTGGTCTTGTTCATACAGACCTTTTTCCTAGTAATATTTTATTTAAACAAAATGCGATTTCAGGGATTTTACAAAATCATAATCTGCAAATTGATGTGCTCCTCTACGACTTAACAAATGTCATCAAATTGCTCTATTTTACTCCATGCTCAGATAAGGATGTAAAGGAGAGGGCCTTTATTAAAGCATACACTGCTTTAACACCCCTAACCACTGAAGAAATGCACACCCTCCCTGTCTTAACAGCTGCAAAATTTCTACATACAGCCCTTTCTCTGATTGAAAAACACCTCTGTGATTCTACCTATTCTGAAATTCACCTAAATGGGGCGGCCATCTCTTTAATTCACGCAGAAAAAGCTCTACTTCTATTTCAGTAATACGGTAAAGTAAGTTCATGAGAACCATTCTAAAGCTTACCTTTGCCCCAGTTGCCTCTTTGATTATTATCATCCTTGGAATTAGCTATCTTAATACATTTATCAGCATACGATTAACTAATGAAGGTTATGATTCTACCATTACTGGATTGATCTATTCAGCGTATTATGCCGGTATGATGTTAGGGGCTATTTACCTTGAACGAATTATTCATAAGAAAGGGCATATACGATCCTTTGCTATCTTTGCTGCAATCACCTCAACAACTGTGATGCTGCAGAGTTTTACCTTCTCCCCCTATCTTTGGATTCTATTTCGTTTTCTGACAGGTGCGGCAGCCTCTGGCTTATTTATTGTTATTGAAAGCTGGCTTCTTCTGCTTGCAAAACCTAAAACAAGAGGGGCGGTTTTATCCATTTACATGGTTGCCATTTATTGCGCGCAATGTATTGGACAATTTGGTATTTCTCTAGTTTCAGTTGAGGGAGACATTGCTTTTAATATTGCTGTTCTTTTTGCCACTGCCTCTATTATTCCAGTCTGTTTAATGAAAGCTGCAGCCCCTACCCTTTCCGAATCTCAATATATTAACATTTTTTATTTATTAAAGAAGGTCCCTGTAGGATTTTTAGGTAATTTTACTTCGGGATTAATTCTTGGGGCCTTTTATGCAATAGGGCCCGTTTATGGCAAAAAAATAGACCTCTCTTTGTTTCAAATTTCCCTTTTTATGGCGGTGACAATTTTTGGAGGAATGCTTTTACAATGGCCTGTTGGAAAGCTTTCTGATATTTTTCAAAGAAGGCATGTAATTATCGCTGTTTCAGCTTCTCTATTTTTTTTATCAATGGGATTAATTATTACCTCTCACCTCTCTTTTGAATTAAAAATGTTTTTCCTTTTTTTATTTGGTGGGATGGCTTTTACTCTATACCCTTTAAGCATCACCTATTGTTGCGATTACTTCTCCTCTGCTGGGATTACCTCAGTAACTTCTGCCTCTCTTATTATTTACGGATGTGGCTGCATTTTAGGGCCTATTCTTGCTCCTATTTTTATGAAAATTTTAGGTCCATCAGGATTTTTCTTTTATATCGCCCTTTTATCTCTTCTGATGGTCTTTGTTACTTTGTATAAACAACATATCGACCCTAAACAACCTGAAGTCTCTAAAGAGCCTTATCACATCCTTCCTGGAACTACAGGGAAATTCCCTGAATGATGAATTTATGAAACAAATGCTCAAATCCATCTTTGCCCCGATTTTTTCTTTAACTCTTGTGATGATGGCAATTAGTTACTTTGAAACTTTTATATCCTTACGTCTTTCTGGACAACACTTTAATCCTTTTATTGCTGCTTTGATCTACTCTTCGTATTATGCAGGGATGCTCCTTGGAGGGCTATGCATTGAAAAAGTGATCGAAAAATTAGGTCAGGCTCACGCCTTTATTTTCTCTGCTGCCGCTATTTCAGCCATTGTTTCAATACAAAGTTTTACCTCACCAACAATTCTTTGGATGGTATTTCGGTTTCTTAGTGGTTTGATGGTAGCAGGATTATTTGTCTCTGTTGAAAGTTGGCTGCTGCTTCTTTTTCCAAAATCTCGAGGGACTGTACTTGCTTTTTATATGATAGGGTTGTACATCGCAAATTCTATCGGACAATTTGGAATTTCTGCTGTACCTATGGATAGTATTCATCCGTTCAACCTAATCCTTCTTTTTGTCTCCCTTTCTATTATCCCTATATGCTTTGTGAGAAATGATTCCCCAGGTCTTAAAAATTCTAAATACCTTAGTGTTTTTAAACTCTATAAAACAGCCCCCTTAGGATTTTTAGGTAATTTAACTGCAGGATTGATTTTAGGGGCGTTTTATACCACTGGCCCCCTTTGTGGAAAAATGTCAAACTTTAGCATGATGGAAATTTCTTGTTTTATGTCCATTACCATTTTTGGTGGGATGTGTTTTCAATGGCCTATGGGAAAACTCTCTGACATTATTCAAAGAAAGCGTGTGATCTTACTTATTTGCACAATGATTATTCTCTCTTCTCTTGCTGCTATTTTTGTATTTCCTATGGCTTATGGAACAAAGCTTCTAGTCCAATTCCTATTTGGAGGGATGATTTTTACTTTATACCCTGTCTGTATCACCTATTGCTGTGATTTTTTGCCTGATAATGACATTACTTCCGTAGCTGCTGCAGGTCTTGTAAATTATGGGATAGGGAGTATTTTTGGCCCTGCATTGGCTCTTGGGTTTTTAAAAGCAATTGGTCCAAGAGGGTTGTATATCTATACCGCTCTTTTAGGAATTGCTTTACTCACCTTTGCCCTCCATCAATGGCAAAAAAAGGCCAATGTTGGAAGCACTCATCCTTAAAACAATAGAATTAAAAAAAATATTAACTACTTTTTGTGTTGTAAAAAGATCGACAAAAGTGTAAAAAAAAAATTTTATGTTAAAATAAATTGTGCCCTATTTATGGAAAAGTACGATGCAGTAATTATTGGCTCAGGGCCAGCTGGGCAAAAGGCTGCAATTGCTTCTCGAAAGATGGGTAAAAAAGTTGCATTGGTTGAAGGATGGGATATTGGGGGCTCGTCATTACATACTGGAACAATTCCCTCAAAAACACTAAGAGAAGCAATATTAGAGTTAACAAACTATCAACAGAAGAATTTTTATACACAAAAAGACTCCATTCTTCCCGCAGCAAAAATATCGATGTCAGATCTCTCCTATCGTATTACTTGGGTGAAAGAGCATTTACGAGCAACTCTTATCAAGCAGCTGAAAAAAAATGGGATTGAATTTTATTTAGGACATGCTCGATTTATGGATAGTCATACAATAGAGATCCAATCAAGGTCGGGAGATAAAACTCTGATTTTTGGGGAGAAGATTTTTATTGCTACTGGATCAATACCCAGAAAGCCCTCTAAAATCCCTTTTGATTCGAAAAAAATACTCACCTCTACAGATTTTCTCTCGATGGAGAGTATTCCAAAGTCCTTGATAGTGATTGGTGCAGGGGTAATTGGTTGTGAATATGCCAGTATGATGTCAGTGCTTGGCGTACAAGTAACCCTTGTTGACAAGAACAAGCGTATTTTAGCCTTTTTAGACCAAGAACTTGGATCACATCTACAAATTTCCTTAGAAGAGAACAACCTAAAGTTCATTCGAGAGAAAGAATATAGCTCTATTGAAGTGGTAGAGGAAAATGTGGTGGTTACTTTTACTGATGGCAGTTCTATTTCTGCGGAAAAAGTATTAATTGCAGCTGGAAGAGAGGCTAACGTAAAAAATTTAGATATTGAGAAAGCTGGATTAAAAATAAATGCAAAAGGTTATTTAGATGTTTCTGGAAATTTTCGAACAGAAATAGAGCATATCTATGCTATTGGCGATGTTATTGGTGGCCCCTCTTTATCTTCTACAAGCTATATTCAAGGGTCATATGCGGCACAATGCGCATTTTCAAACGATACATGCAAACAAATGCCTTTATTCCCTTATGGGATATACACCATTCCAGAGATTTCTTATATTGGCGAAACAGAAGAATCTCTAAAAGAGAAAGAGATTCCCTATGAAGTAGGAAGAGCATATTTTTATGAGATTTCCAAATGTATTATCACTGGAACACAAACAGGTTTGTGTAAATTACTCTTTCACAGAAAAAATTTCAACCTGCTGGGAGCCCATATCATCGGGACTGGAGCTGTTGAAGTGATCCATATCGCACAACTTGCGATTTCATTAAATGCCAAAATCCATTATTTTGTAGATCACGTTTTTAATTTTCCGACTTATGCGGAGATGTATGGAATTGCTGCGCGTAATGGGATCAACAAAGTGCTCCTACGGGATAAAGAATTAAGCGGGGAAAAAATAGTATGACGATATACAATATATTTGATTTTGCAGAGTCTAATGATTACGAAGGTAAAGACACTCACAATCGTGAGAATTACATTCAAGATCCTAGCTCAAAAAAGGATCGATTCTTATCAGCTTTTTTTGCGCGGATGTTTTTTCTGTGCCTTTTGATAGCTGATTTTTTATGGGGGGCATTCTCTATTGTTTTGTTGAGCGTGAAACTCATTTTATCCCTTCTCACAGCGTTTAAAATGAATTGGCTGACAAAATCCTTAAAGAAGAGTTTTCTTGCAGTAAAACGAGCTATTGTGTGCTTTATAGCCCTAACTATTGCCATTATCTCTCCAGCTCTTGGCATTATGTTCTCCTGTATGTATTTTCTTATGTATGATAAAAAAGGAGTGGATGAAATTGTCCCTTCTTCCTTGAAGTCCCACTTTAAGGAAATACTTCCTAGCTCACCTTTTGCTTAAGAGGGAGTAAATCTAGGGCAGATTTTGCCTTGAACACAAAGGCCCAGAAGAAGAACATTACCCCATAGATGAAGGTAAGTGATGTGAAATTGGTGAGCTGCTCTCTAAAATCTCTTGTGAGCATTACAGAATGATCTCCTAAAAGCAGCGCAATAGAGGCATCGTCATACAAAGTAAAGGCAATTATCGCTGTAATAGCCCCTGCAAAAACTGCAGAGAGCCCTACCCTGATGAAATCTGATTTCATCTTCTTTAAAATATCAATTTGAAGCCTTTTTGTTAGAAATAGCAAGTTTACAAACGATGTGATGCTTGTAGAAAAAGCAATTGCAACAGGGCCTAGTTTAAAACCAAAAATCAAAACAAGATTTAGAATAATGTTTACAGCTACCGAAATTAAAGAGCCAATCATTGGGGTTCTGTAATCACGCCTGGCATAGTAGGCAGGAGCTAAGAGTAAAATAAAAGCAATTGGAATAATTCCCACCCCATAGGCCCAAAGACAAAAGGTAGTTCCATAGACAGCCTCTACGTTAAACTGCCCCCTTCCATACAATAAATTGATAGAGGAAAGACCTAGCACAAATATAGCAATGGTCCCTGGTAAAAGAAGTGTATATGTCCGCATCAACCCATATTGAATTAAGGAGCGATACTCATCATACTGATCTTTTTTAATGGCTCTTGATAATGGCGGCATCAATGCCGATGAGATAGCGATGGCAAATAATGCAATGGGTAATTGCTGTACACGATGGGCATAGCTAAGTAATGCTGGACCCGAAGTTGAGATAAATCTTGCCATCAATATATCTAAGGCGCTATTAATTTGAATTGCTGCAACCCCGATTACTCCAAACATTACGGGCGCTACCATAAGCTTTAGATCTTCTCCAAAAAGTTTTGGCGAAAACCATTCCTTTAAGGTAATAAAAGAACGTATATATTTTTTCACAGGAATTACTGTGACAAGCCATTGTAAAGCAAAAGCACAAACAGCAGCAAAAGATAACCACCTCATTGCAATGATTGGTTCATAGCCTCTAAGGATCCAAACCGCTGCAATCCAAATTGTATTAAAGGCTACAGGGGCAATTCCTGGGATAAAGAATTTTTTTTCACACTGTAGAAGTGCCATGGAAAGGCCAAAGAGACAAATAAACATCAGACCAGGGAGCTGGATTATCAATAAAAGCAAGGTGTCAGAAACTCCACTTGAAAAGGGAGCAAGGGTATATAAAGGTATTAATAATGCTTCTAAAGATCCTATAATCCCTGCTAAAAGCAAAGATAGAGACCAGAAAATATCTCGGAAAAAATAGGCACCGCCAGCAGGATTTTCCCTTCTCCTTGCTTCAAAAAATGGGATAAATCCATTGAGCAAAGCCCCTTCTCCAAATAGCCTTCGAAGTAGATTTGATAGACGAAAAGCGATCAAAAAGGTAGCTACAGCTGGGGTAACCCCAAAACAAAAAGCCATAGATAAATCTCTTACCATGCCAGTAATTCGACTCATAAATGTGCCGGTTAAAAAGTGCAAAGCACTTTTTGCAACGGATTCTTTGCTATCAGAAATTTCCATCCCTGCATCATAATACATATTATCATAAAATAAAAAGCTTGTTTTTTTGAGAGAGGAGTGCTATAGTAGCTTTCAAATTTTTATGGAGAATACTCATGTCAAGAATGTGCGAAGTAACAAAGAAAAGATTTGGCAAAGGAAGAGCATACAATACTCGAGGTATTGCTAAGTACAAGGGTGGAATTGGTCTAAATATCACTGGTTCCTCAAAAAGACAACACAGAATCAATCTTTTTAAACAAAAGTTTTGGTCCCCTGAAGAGAGAAGATTTATCACTTTGAAACTAACAGCGCATGCTTTTAGAATTATTGACAAAGTAGGAATCGACAAAGTTCTTCGTAGGATGAAAAAAAGAGACAATCAGCAATTAGCAAACGCTAAGTAAACCTGAACTCTTTTATAAAAAGATTTTTTATCCCCCTTTCTATTTTATGGATAGGTTTAGTGGTAACTTATATAGTTTTTTCTATTACGTTTACTACTCCAAGTAAAAATAGACCTATTGTTGCCTATTTTGAAGAATGCGGGGAAGATTTAAAGTATATTTATTGTTCTCTCTTAAGAAAAGCTGAGAAAAGCATATTTTTATCCTCATTTGGAATCACAGATGAGGACATTAATACTATTTTATCTCAAAAGCAAAAAGAAGGGGTAATTGTTACGCTGCACAATTCTAAGGAAGAAAAAGCGCTTCGAAAAAAAACATCTGGTCTCTATCACAAGAAGATTCTTATTATTGATGAAAAAGAGATGTATATAGGGACAGCAAATTGTTCGAAGGCCTCTCTTGCATTTCAAGGCAATCAGATTTTTGGTTTTAATAATCCCCTCTTTATTGAGGCGGTGTTAAAAAACACTTCCTTTAGAGATGATTTCTTGATCTATTACCTCCTTCCTAAAGATAAGGGTGTTGCTCTTCAAGATCTCCTCACCCGGATAACGGGGGCAAGGGAGCATATTTATATTACGATGTATGCACTCTCACATCCTGACATTATCAATGAGATAATCAAGGCAAGAGATCGTGGGGTTAAGGTGGAGTTATTTTTAGATAGTGGGATGACAAAAGGGTCATGTCAAAAAATGGTCACTAAATTAGTAGATGCAGGGATTTCAATACGGGTGAGAATTAAGCCAGGATTAAATCACCATAAGTCCGCCTTAATTGATAATACGTATATTTTTGGATCTGTAAACTGGTCAAAGTCAGGGTTTACAAGGAACGAAGAGACATTATTAATTCTTCCAAATCTCTCCTCTGAACTATCAAAGCAAGTGATGCAGTTTATTTTCAACTTAAATACCTACTCAAAAAAGCTCTGATTTGTATAATAGGAATATGACTAATTCTATTCTTTCTATTTCCTTTGCCCTTTTTCTCCTGATGGATGCCTTTGGTAATATTCCTATCTATCTTTCCATTTTAAAAGATATAGAGAGCAAACGTAAACTTGTGATCATTATTCGTGAGATGTTGATTTCCTTAGTAATTATTATTATCTTTGCGTTTTTTGGAAATTCCTTTTTAAGTTTTTTGGGAATTTCGGCAAAATCGATGCAAATTTCAGGTGGAATAGTTCTTTTTATCGTAGGGATTAACATGATCTTTCCGAAGAAAGATGCCGATACTTATGGGGTTCAAGGAGAGCCATTTATTTTCCCTTTAGCAATTCCACTCATTGCTGGGCCTGCAATTCTTGCTGCGGTGATGATTTACTCCCATCAGATGGTGTCAGCAAAGGTTCTTATTTCAGCGATATTTCTTGCATGGGCAGCATCTACCATCATCCTCCTTTTAGCTGGAAAGCTCTCTCAGTGGATAGATAAACGCGGTCTACAGGCATTAGAGCGTCTTATGGGTCTTATCCTTATCATGATTGCAATAGAGATGTTTCTTAAAGGTTGGAATTGTGTCTATTAAATGACTAATATTTAACAGATTGAAAGATGATTGTATTTTTTGAAACAAAAAACTTTGCTAGATGAGACAACACTAAAGTAAAGATAGTTAATAAAACGCATATAAAGATACGTGCAACTTTCGATCTTAAACACCCCGGAAGAGTATTAGGGTCGACTTTATCAAATACTTTGCTTGCAGGATTAAATAGTGTAAGACGCCATGCATCGGCAATAGAAATCTCCATACTTTCATATTCATCCAAAGCCTCTTCCACTGTTACATATCTACTAACCACTCTGTTATGACAATTAAGTTCACCACTTCTTAAAGGCCAACCTGGCATGCTCGTAAGTGCTGTGCAACCAGTTAGCGTTATTTCTTCAATACGGGGGGACCACCTTCCAAAATCAGGATAGAACTCATAGTAAGGATTAACAGCCCCTCTCATTTCAAATCTGGGAATAGTGAGTAAACTTCTACACCCAGTCAAATCTAAGATAGATACCTCACGAGCATTAAGTTCAAGAGCCGTTAAACTTATACACCCTGATAAATCTAACCTAATTATAGAACCAGAAACAAAATTTTCTGAAAAAGATCTGAGTCTACTACACCTTGAGAAATCCACGATATCAAAATGAAAGCCAGGATGGGTACTAAAATTTTCTGGAACACTAGTAAGTGATATACAACCTGAAAATAAAAATACTGAATGCCAATTCTGAAACTTTAAACCAATTGGAACCTCAGTTAAAAAACGACAGTTTGAACAATTCAGACAATTTATTCTTAATGAGCTTATTGCAGGATGCAATTTAATAATATTTGTCCCACGAAAGTCTAATCTATACCCATCCAAAGGACTGCTCCTAGCAAGATACATTAGTTTTGTCAATACATGAAGATAACGATCTCCATGTTCTTCAGTAAGAGCATTTTTATTAAACTCCAATTGTATTAGATCTGTAGTTAAATTATTCTGAGAAATCGAAAATATATGAGCTTCTGTAACTTCATCAAGTCTTTCTGTATATTCAGGAGTAATATTTCCACTCCTGACTTGAGCTTGTAAAGCATGTATGAATCCATTATCCCACCCATGCACCCTATGAAGACCTAGAATAATTGGTCTATCTTGACTAAATCCAGCAGCTACTTGCAAAGCTTTCCATGTAATTTTTACTGTTTCAAAAGGGGTGGAGGGTCTTGGTACACTCCTTTTTATTTGTTCAAAAGTAGGAAGGATCGTATCTCTTTTAGGAACACCAAATAATTGATAGGCCAATTTTTTAATTTCAACAGCAATATTTTCACCTTGAGCACTAAAATCACAAAGCCCCAATAATTTTATTCTGTCGCAAAGGCTTTGATCATGGTAAATTTGAATACCTAAATTTTTAAAATATGCATTAACTTTATCATTTGTTTTTGGAGATAAAGGGATAAATCCATAAGAAACTCCACCCATCTTTACAATTTGAGAAAATTCATCAGCCGACATTTGTAATAAACGCGAAGCGTTTATATTCATTCTATTACTCCTATATAATGATTAAGTTATTGTCAATAATACATAGAAAAATCATTTAAAACTAGTTTTTTTTAGTGAAAGGCTCTTAATAGGCTGTCATTTGCTCTATTAGTTACTATTTGATTTTTAATGCTGCTAATTCTCTTTCTACCCCTTCTATTTCTTCATTGCCTAATGTTAGGATGAATAATGATTGCTCCGCTGCTACTACTTCTTTTTTGAGTGCTGCAATTGCTTCTTCTATGATTGTATCTTCTCTATAGATTGTTACAATTTTTTCATTTGCTTGTTCTATTGCCTCAATAGCTGCTTGTGCTTTTACTTCTACTTGACCCAGTGCTCGGATTTTTGCCACTCTTTTTTCCCGTATTTCACATACTCCTATCAATGCTTGCTCTTCTGCATCCTCTTTGTGTAATTCTAAAAGAAATTCTTCTTCCTTTTCCTGTACTGCTGCTAAGGCAGCTGCCGCCTCTTGTTTTATTTCAAATGCACCATTTAACTCTGTCACTGCATTTCTTAGCACCTCTTTCACCTCTTCTATCTTTTCCACATCTTCTAGTGGAAAGAAAAAAATATCCCCTTCTACTGCCCTTATCGCTGTTTGCTCTTGTTGCTCCAATCTCCTTGATTTTTTTGGAGAATGGTTCAAATCAGTAAGAAGTCCTGCTACGAAAACTCCTATTGCCATTTCTCTCTCTGTTAAAAGTTCAGCCCCTTGTGGTGAATGGGCAGATGAACTATTCTCACTACCTTGTGAAATAGGTAACATAGCAATCTCCTTTAAATTTTATTAATATAGTAGTAGATCAGAAAGATTTTTAAAATACAAATTAATTTTTATTAAAATTTTTTCCAATAGTATTGCACATCCCTTTAAAAATAAATAGGTGAAATGGGAAAAGTGCATACCAATAGAGTCTTCCAAAGAGTCCTTTTGGCCGAAAAGTTGCAATTTGCTTGATCTCGGTCATTTCATCTATCTCCTCTATTTTCCATTCAAGCCATGCCTCCCCAGGCAAGCGCATTTCTGCATATAAAAGGAGTTTTCCATTTTCTTTATCACATTGAATGACTCTCCAAAAATCAAGGGCATCACCCTTTTCTAATTCTGTTGGACTTCTTCTTCCTCGCCTTAAACCAACGCCACCAAATATTTTGTCTATCCACCCTCGGATTTGCCAAGCCCAATCCATATAATACCAACCATTTTTTCCCCCAATAGACCAAAGTCTTTCTATCACCTCTTTTTTATGAGTTAGGTATTTTCTCTTTTGTATATTTTTTAAGCACCCATAGGTTGGGACGTGAATGTATTGATCAAAATGTGGTTTTAGTTTACTTGTATTCATGGCATCTTTCCAGGAAGAAATCACATGATTTTGCTCAATTCGATCAAAGGCCCTTTGTATTGTCTCCTCATAGGAGAGACATTTGTGAGGGATATAGGCATCAATATCATGTAAATGACAAATAGCATCCCCTTTTAAACTCTCTACTAATCTTTTAGCAATGTATAGATTTGCCGAAGTTACAAAATAGAGCCAAAGTGACGATAGATGGGGTGTTAAAAATGGCACTGAGATAATCCACCTTTTTAACCCACGAACCTTGGCAAAGATATGGAGCATCTCTTTATAGGTTAAAACTTCTGGTCCTCCTATTTCTAACTTGATACTATCACAATCTCTATCATGAATATTTTCCAAGTAAAACAAAACATCTTCTATACCTATAGGCTGACATTTAGAGCTTACCCATTTTGGTGCAATCATAACAGGCAACTTTTCTACCAAGTCCCGCATAATTTCAAACGAAGCGCTTCCTGATCCAATGATGATCCCTGCTTGAAAATTCACAACAGGGACTTTCCCCTCATTTAAAATTTTTCCTACTCTATCTCTTGATTGCATGTGCTCAGATTTTGGATCATTTCCTGATAAGCCACTTAAATAGACAATTTTTTCAGGGCCCCTTTTTTGCATAGCTTTAAGAAAATTTCTCGCTGATTTTTCTTCTAGGTCATAAAAGTTTTTATCCTTACTAGAGAGTGAGTGAACCAAATAATAAGCGCAGGATAATCCTGCAGGAATTTTCTTAAGACTTTCTTCGTCTAATAAATCCCCTTCTATTACTTCAATATTTTTATGAATCTTTTCATGGATGTTAAACCTTGTTTTGTCTCGCACAAGGGCTATGACAAAGATTCCCTTTTCGGCAAGGCGATAAGCTAATCTACTTCCTACATATCCATTTGCCCCTGCTATTAAGACCTTCTTTTCTCCTTTATCCATAGATCTCCTTACCCTTATTTCTTTTTAAACCATGGAACAAAAACACTAGTTGTCCTTTGATACTCAATATAGGCTTCTTTCTTGCTAAGAAGTGCTTGCTTTTCTGTGGGCGG
>CAMDFS010000010.1 GCA_945897715.1 Chlamydia trachomatis | reverse complement strand
CGCATATCATTGTACTTTGAAATGAAGGCATCTTATGCCTCTTGATTAGATTCCTCAGAATCTTCTTCAGGCTCTTCCATCCACTTTGCGATGTATTTTGTAAATTCATCACGATCAGATAGAGTTTCTACGAAAGAAGAGACTTTTGAGTCTTCTAAATTGGTTTCTAAGAACTTTAAGAAGTCATCATGAAGCTCAAATCGATTTTGTGTTGTTACTTGTTTCATTGGAATATGCTTAATATGACTATCAAGAAGATCCTTTGTTACCCCTTTTTTACTATTAAATAACTTTCCTGTGACAACAGAGGAAAATACTGTTTTTGACAACTCTGATTTTTGAGGGGTTATGTAATTTTTGATAATCTCAGGGTCATCAGAGATATAGAATTTCTTTACACGAACGCCATCTTTACGCTCAGTATTTTCTGGACATGTAGAGACCCAGTCATAAATTGCATCTTGAGGGTTTGGATGGGTGTTATCTGCATATACTTTTCCTGAATATGGGCATATATAGATTTTTTTACTCTCTAAATTAACACTTTTTTTCCCAAGTTGAATTTTGATGGTGGTCTCTCTATAAAGTTTATGCTCTTTTTCTAAAGTGTTTAGAAGGTGATCTTCACTTAAAAAGATTTTTTTCTCTTTCATGAAAACAACAGGAGAGAGCTTATTGGCCATTTCTAGGTAAGCTAGATAGACAGTAATGAGGTCTGTATTACGATTTTTTTTAATAAAATCAAGAAGATCTTTAAAGATTACCTCTGAGATTGCAAGCTTAGTCATGGATATACCTAAATAGTATTGAATTTAGGAAGTATAGTATAAAAAAAAGACCTTTTACGCAAGGGATAAAGACAACGGGCGTATTTTCTTTACCTATCTAAACTCTTCTGATAGTATATTTCCCTTTTTTGAGGGAGTATGAAAACAAAAATATTGGGGATTTTGACCCTTCTTGTGCTAGGATATTTTGGAGCAAGGGCCTTTGCGGTGACAATTCTCCCTGAATATGCCACAAATAAAGGGATTTCTATTATAAGAGATCGAAAAAAAGTTCATATTCATGGATATAAGGCTTTTAATGCAGGTGTTTTGAAAGTAGAGGATGGGTACGTTTTTGCAAGTCGCAAAAGGGCAGATTCTTTATTAGAATCACTTTGGCAGAGGCATGTGTGTAGAAATAACATCAAGGGGATTGTAATTGGTGAGCTTGATGATACCTTTCAAGAAAAATCAAAGACAACATACCATCACAATAATGAAAAAGTAGAAGGGCTTGATATACAATATATAGATCCTCGCCTAATTAAAGTGGGTAAAGAAATATATATGATTTACTGTAGACAGTTGAATCGTAAAACTCGAGCGACATCAGAGGCTCACCTTTATTTGGCAAAACTTGAAAAAAAAGAGGGTTTTTGGAAAATAATGAGTGACAGAGCTCTAATTTTTAATGGTGCAAAAGAATTTTATGAGAAGGGCCTTGTACAAAGGGGCTTTGAAAAAAATTGGATGCCATTTTCTGAAAATGGGGAGTTGTACTTTATTTATTTAATGGAGCCAGAACATGTGGTTTTAAAAACAAACTTAGAGACTGCTGTGGTGGATATTTGTTCGCGTACAAAAAATGTATTCAAAGGGGAGGTAACCCCACCACGAGGAAGTAGCCCTGCTGTTTTTGATGAAGAGTTGGGGGAATGGATCACTTGTTATCATTATGTATATCCTACAAAGCGGAGAATTATTGGAGAGAGTGTCGATGCATACTTTTTTGGTGTTTATTCATTTTCTAAAGATGCTCCTTACACGATCTTAAGACGTACCGATGGACCATTAATAGGGGAGGGGCTGTATGACAATTTTCGTAAGATTATCTTTCCAACTTCCCTTGTAAGAGATGGTGACAGCTATTTACTTTTTTATGGTGATGATGATTTGCAAAATTGTGTGGCAAGAATTTCTCGAAAGGAACTGATTGCTTCAATGAAGGAGGCAGATGGGAATTAAAGGAACAATTTTAGGGTTGGGGATAGTTGGGGTCTGTTTTTATGCTACAGCCATCCATCGATCAAGAGAGCTGCCGCAAACAGTGATTGAAGAAGGGGTGGCAGTAATTGAAAAAATCCAGGAGATAAAACTTTCTGGCTATAAAACCTATAACCCGGGAGTTATTGCATTAGAAAGTGGTTATTTACTTGTTTCAAGAGAGAAAGCTTTGAGCTTCTTTGACTATATTACATTGAAAATTCAAAGAAAAAGAAAAAACATTATCACCCTCTCTGAACTTGATGAAAACTTCAAGCAGGTAGGGGTTTCAAAGCAACTGATTCCTCTAGAAAATCATAGCATGAATAAAGTCACTGACCCAAGACTTTTTAGGCATGAAGGGGATATCTACATGACTTTTTGCGATCATACAAATGGGGGTTCTGTCCAAACGATGTGTAGACTGCAGAAAGAAAAGGGAAAATGGAGTATTGATCGAATAACCCCCCTTTATTTTGATGGGGGGATTGAATTTACAGATAGAAACTTAGTTTCTAAAAATATTGAGAAGAACTGGATGCCTTTTTCACTTCATGGAAAATTATATATGGTCTATTTGCTTGAGCCAGAAAAAGTGGTGATAGAGGTGGATATGGAAAGCGGTCGATGCACACTTACATCAAGGACCCCAAATGGACTTATTGACCGATTTTCCCCTCTAAGGGGGGGGTCACCGCCGGTATATGACGAGGAGTTAGGAGAATTTATCACACTCTATCATGTGGCATTTCCAGGGCGAAATAGTTACACAAAATTAAAGAAAAATATTTATATTTGTGGTGCGTATAGTTTTACTCAGGAAGCCCCTTTTTCTATCACTGGAAAGTCTTCTGGCCCTTTTTATCAGAAAGAGTTATATGATAACCGTGAGAAGATCATTTTTGCTACAGCCCTCATTAGAAAAGGGGATCACTATCTGATGTTTTACGGGGAAGATGATTGCAGAATAAAGGTGGCAAAAATAGATCGAAAGGCGCTTTTAAGCGCTATGAAAAGGAGATAGCAGTGATAACATTTTCAGGTTTAATGATTGAGCAGGTAACAAAAGAGGTCGAAATTGCTTTTAAGGAGTTTTTGACAGAGCCTTGCACCATATCTATTGATCCAAGTAAAGAATTAAAATTTGGCGATTATCAGTGCAGTTTAGCTTTAAAACTCTCAAAAGGATTGTTTCTATCCCCCAGAGAAATTGCAGAGAGAGCGGCAAAAAATTTAGAGCGCTCTGACCTTTTTGAAAAAATTGAGGTAGCAGGCCCTGGATTTATCAATATGACTCTTTCAAAAGAAAGTGTTGCTAAATGGGCAAATGCTTGTCTTCATGATCTACGCCTGCTTGTGCCGAAAGAAAAAAGCAAAAAGGTGATTGTAGAGTTTTCTTCGCCAAACATTGCAAAAACGATGCATGTGGGTCACTTAAGATCTACAATTATTGGGGATGCTATCGCTAGAATAATGGAGTTTTTAGGCTATGATGTTTTAAGACTAAATCATGTCGGAGACTTTGGGACACAGTTTGGAATGTTAATTACTTACCTGAAGAAATATGAGCCTCAGGCCCTTGTTGGACTAAAAAGCAGCTTAGAAGACTTGGTGGGTTGGTATAAAACATCGAAGGAAAAGTTTGATAGCGATGAGACATTTAAAAAAGCTTCTCAAGAAGAAGTGGTGCGTTTGCAAAGTGGGGAGAAGGGAGCTGTCTCTGCATGGCAACATATTTGTGAGATCTCAAGAAAAGGATTTTCTGAAATTTATGACTTGCTTGATGTGCATATCGAAGAGAGAGGGGAATCATTTTATAGCCCGATCTTAAAAAAGGTTGTCGACGATTTCAAAGAAAAAGGGCTTGCTGTAGAAAATGAGGGGGCAATCTGTGTCTTCATGGATGGATTTAAAAACAAAGAGGGGAACACCCTCCCACTGATTATCCAAAAACAAGATGGAGGCTTTAATTACGCAACTACTGATTTAGCAGCCTTTCATTATCGAGTAGAGCATGACGGGGCAAAACGAATTATTGTTGTTACCGATCTTGGTCAAAAAATGCACTTTAGCATGGTGCACCAAGCTGCAAAACTTGTTGGTTATATAGATGATGAAAGTGTTACTTTTGATCATGTGCCATTTGGTTTGGTATTGTCCCCTGACGGAAAGAAATATAAAACCCGTTCTGGAGAGACGGAAAAATTATCAGACCTTTTAGAGGAAGCTGTAATTAAGGCTAAAGCTTTGCTTAATGAACGAGGAGTAGAAGACAATGAGGAAATTGCGAAAATATTGGGGATTTCTGCAGTGAAGTATGCCGATCTTTCCTGTAACAGAATAAAAGATTACACCTTTAGTTACGATCGTATGCTCCGCTTTGAGGGCAATACTGCTGCATTTATTTTGTATGCGTATGTACGAATACAGAGTATTAAGAGAAAGGTAAAAATAGATATTTCATCCATTAAACAAAAAATTGAAGTAACGCACCCCTCTGAAAGGGCGGTGATTTTGCATCTTATGCAATTTGGTGAAATATTACATAAAGTAAAAATAGATCTTTTGCCTAACCACCTTACGGAATATCTTTTTCAGCTAGCGGAAAAGTTCAATGCGTTTTTTAGGGATTGTCAAGTGATAGGGGATTCTCATAGTGAATCTAGGTTGTTGCTTTCTGATCTTGCGGGGAAGCATATTGAGAGGGGCTTAAGCTTGCTTGGAATAAAAACAGTAGATCGTATGTAACTATAAATTAAATTTTTGATTATTAAAAAAGGGATAATATGCAACTAAGGACATCTAAAAAGCGAGCTTCTGCCCTATCGGGGGCATTAATGCTTATACTTCTCTCGATAAATACCTATACAGACAACTGGGCCCCTTATGGACTGCTCACAATTGGGGTGCCATTAGCTTGCCGTCAATTTTTAACGGGAAGAGTCTACGATGCTCTATTATCTTTATGTATCTCAGGTGGGCTTGTTTTAGTGAATGTTTATAACCTAGAATGGTCGGTATATTTACCAATATTTTTTTTAATAGCTGCAACATTCATTTTGTTTCGTGAATTTGTATTTTCGCATGTTAAAAAATCTATGGAATAGCATTTTTATCAACCATAAACCTGCTCAAAAAATATCGATATTTTCAGATAAAGCTAATTAGGCAAAAGGTCTATTATTAATTCTACTCTACAGAGGGGGCATTTATGTGTGCGCTGATTTTCATGATCTGACATAAGAGCTGTTTGCATACATTCATCATGAAAGGTATGGTCTCCACCATTTTCTGCTCTATGCCTTAAAACCTCTTCACCGGGTATAAAATTTTCCAGACAAATTGCACAAGAATTAGCAGCTATAGCTTCAAGGAATGTCGCCTCTCCTCTTCTTAGAACTGATCCTCTATTCAAGTTTGGAATTCTTGCCTCTGGCACCTCTGCTCTTATCTCTGCTTGTGCTCTTATCTCTTCTAATGTGAGCCCAATTGCTACTGCTAAGGTTTCTACTGGTATTGCAAATGCAAAAGCTGCAATTAGTGCCACTGTCCATAGTACATCTAGTAACCTTACTCCTTTTTTTTTGACTCTTTCTTTCAATCCAATGAAGTCTACCCTTAGAGATAGATTAGTTGGAGTGTATTCAGAATTTAAGCAGATATTTGGTAGAAATCGAAGAGCAAGACCTGGGATAGTTGGGTCTGCTGGGCATCTTCCCAAAGGATGGCTTAGAACTTTCGGCCCATTGATTGCGGATAATATTATTATTGGGGCTAAAAATTGTTTAATTCTCATATTACTTCCTTTTTACATCTTATTAAATCTATTGGATAGCATTTGTATCTATCATAAAATTAGAGTTATTAGCAGAGGGCATCCATACTCTATTATTGGCCTCTCCAAAGGAATAAGTAATAGCAAACCCAATATTATTTCCAAAAGTGGAAGAGCGAAAAAAGGAATTTTCACCTCTTGCCCCCATGTAGGTCCAAGTTCCAGTAATACTTAGATGTTCTAGTAACATTGCCTTAAAATCAGCACCTACAATATACTGCCCAGCTCTTCCGGATGGGTACATTAAACTATCTGAGTAGGGGCTTCCAGCCCAGAGGCTAAAACGGGAAGAATTGTTGAAAAAATGACTCCAATACACATTTACTTGGGGAATTGCTCTAAAGGTTAAAGGAATTTCATGTATTTCAGCATGAGCTGTTTGAATAAAGTGTGTTACCCATGCCCCTATTTGATCATTTTCATTTAGCGTTATGCCAAGTTTTGCCCTCACTTGATCTAAAAGTGGTGCCACTGCAAAGACCCCATAGCTACTGGTAATCATTAGGTCATAGCAAAGAGCCACATCTAGTCCATAGAAATGATCAGACCCAAAAAAAACCCCTCCTGAAACAAACCCCTCTTGTTCTAGTGCTGTTAGGCTGCTTGCGGCACTAAAACCTCTATTATCCCAATCATACAAGCCATAACTTCCCCCTAGAATCCCTCCAAAAATAAATGGGTTTTGTTTGATGCCAAAAAGGATGTCTATCCCCAAATTTGCACCACTATTTCCCGACCAACTACCTGACGGTATTCCTCTAAAAGTATCTGGACCAAGATAAAGATCTACATTGCTAAAGAGCTGATTGTTTTCTGCTATTAACAAATTAGAAAATAGACAAAAGAGAAAAAAAAAGTTTTTTTTTAACATGAAATCCAGCTGGTTTTTTATAGAAGGGTATAATATACTCATTCCTTACAAAGATGCAAACGTTTCTCTATAATATCGATGAAAAATTCTATTCCTTATATTCTGATTATTTTTTCTTTCACTATTCTTAGTGCTGCCAATCAAACAGAGACAATAGACACCCCACTTTATGAAGAGAGTCTCCCCTTTACCATCAGAATTGAGCAAGCAGATTTTTCTTTTCCAACTGTTTCAGACCCTCTTGGAGGAACATCATCGGGGATACAAGCATTTGCCTATGGTCAGTATAAAAATAAAAGGATCTTTTTAGCAGGGAGAACTGCCGGTATGCATTGGCTAAATGATACCGATAGTTTCCTCTCCTCCGAGCAAAATAAATATATCTATGTCTTAAATTTAGATACAAAAACAATTGTCTATCGATCCTTGGAAGCCCCCTCCTCAGGTCTTTCTCAAGCGGCTATTGATTTACTCACCCCAGTTTCAACAGAGTATGTTCAATTGGAGGATTTTCTATATGTAATGGGAGGGTATGGGTATAATCATGCAATCTCCAATTTCGATACAAAAACAATTACCAGAGTGATTGACCTTCCAAAAGCAATAGAGTGGGTAGAAAATGGCAAGGGGAGCTTTCTTAATTGCCTTAGTTATATTGAGGATCCTTTCCTTCAAGTGACAGGAGGGGATTGCTTTAATGTAAATAGACACAGGCCTATCCTTCTTTGTCTAGGACAAAACTTTGAAGGGACCTACTCATTAGGTTCTAATGGGATCTATACAAAGCAAATAAGAAGTTTTTATTTCCCAAATGGGAACTCTGACAGAATTATCAAGGGGAACCAGGCTGAAAAAGACCCAAATTATAGACGTAGAGATATGAATATTGTCCCTATTATGAAAAAAAGTGCAAATACCTTTGCCCCAGCTATTGTTTGTTTTGCAGGGGTATTTACAGATACAGACGGGGTTTGGACAGTTCCGATCATTGTCGATGAAGACGGCTCCTCCTCTATGCAAGATCTCAATAACCCAAATACTCTTAAGCAGGGGATGAACACTTATAACTGCGCTTGTGCTTCTCTTTTTTCTATGAAAGAAAATAAGTCCTTTGTCCTGTTTTTTGGGGGAATTAGCTTTCAATATTACGAAAATGGTTCTTTTTTTACCGATCCATTATTTCCATTTATCAACAATGTTACAACCATTGCAATTGATGGCAATATGAGAATGCAGCAATATTTAATGGATAATGAATTTCCAGTAATCAATTACCCATCTACATCCAATCCCTCTTATTTTGGGACTTATGCAAAATTTATCCCTCTTTATTCTCAGCAGTTTAGCAATGGCGTCATTTCTTTTGATAAAATTCCTCGTGGGCAAGAGATCCTTTTAGGATATATTGTAGGTGGTATTCAAAATTCTGCTAGAAATACAGGGGGAGCACCAGGGACTTCGATCCCCTCAGCATATATTTTTGAAGTATACTTAACAAAAAGATAACCTCATGCCCTTAATTTTCTTTATCTTACTGTATATCCATACTTTATCTTTTGGAGGATTGCACAATATCACTCAAGTGACAGAAGAATCAATGGGCTTTAAGCAAGCAGGAGAGGGGTATTTTTCCCCCGATGGAAAAAAAATTATCTTCCAGGCGGTCCCTTTGCACAAAGAAAATTTCCAAATATATATCATGGATTTAGAAGAAAAAAAACCTTTGATGGTTAGCACTGGAGAGGGGGGGTGTACATGTGCAAATTTTAGAGCAGATGGGAAAAAAATCATTTTTGCATCTTCCCACTCTAACCCGAATTTAGAGGAAGAGAAGAGCCAGCAACAAACAAAAGGAGGAAAATATAAGTGGAATTTCACTCCCTACATGAATATCTATGAATCAAATCTGGATGGGTCAGATTTAACCCCTCTAACAGAGGGGTCGGCATATCACGCCGAATGTGCGTATTCTGTCGATGGCTCTAAAATTGTATATGCAAGTAATGAAGATGGTCACATGAACATTTATACGATGAATTACGATGGGTCTGATAAAAAGCAAATCACTTTTAATTCCCATTGCTATTATGGTGGGCCTTTTTTTTCTCCAGATGGTAGAGAAATTGTTTTTAGGGCAGATAAAGAGAAAGCAGACTATTTACAAATATATACGATTAACCTAGAAAATAGGCAAGAGAGGCAACTTACATGTAATGAATATGTAAATTGGGCGCCATACTACCATCCAAGCGGGAAATATATTGCTTATACAACCTCTATTCATGGGCATCATCAATATGAGATCTACCTTTTAGAAATAGAATCTCTTAAACAGACTAGAGTAACCTTTAGTCCATCTTTTGATGGGCTGCCTGTTTTTAACTGGAAAGGGGATAAACTTTTATGGACGTCGAAAAGAGGTGGGAATTTTAGTCAGCTATTTATTGCCAATTTTACTTTTTATTAAGAACGGAGTAAGTAACTACTGGATCGCTAATCCCTTTAAACTGATGGGCTTCATTTTCACGTACGATTACATGGTCAGAGATATTATCAAGAGTTTGCTTTGTTATAAGGATTTCGCGCGCTTTAGCATAATCACAAAGTCTAGCTGAGAGGTTAACAATATGACCAAGAACTGTGTAGGAGAGATGATTTTCAGCACCGACATTTCCAGCAACTGCTTCCCCTGTATGAATACCAATGCCCACCTCTAATTTACAAAAGCCGTTACTTTCACGTATTGCATTCCAACCCTTTAATGCATTTTGCATTTCTAGAGCGCAGAGCACTGCTTTAAGAGAGTGGTTAGGTGTTTCAAGAGGGGCCCCAAAAAGAGTCATAATCTTATCCCCCTCATATTTGTCTATCACCCCTTCAAAATCGTCTATAACGCCACTTAAAAGGGTAAGGCATTGATTGAGCATCACAATGAGATCTTCAGGATCCATCTTTTCAGAGATGGAGGTAAAGTTTCTGATGTCACAGAACATGACAGTGATGATTTTTTTCTCACCACCAAGTTTAATCCCCTCCTTGACAATTTTTGCCGCCACTTGTTTTGAAACAACTTTATCAAGAAGACCGCGCACTTTATGCCCCTCTTCCATGGATTGGATCATTTCAGCAAAAGATTTGTAGAGAGTCCCTATTTCATCATGACGATTTGCCTGGTCGGAATCAAAATGCAAATTCTCAAGAGATCGATCTGTGATATGATTCACAGCATCTGCAAGGGCATTAATAGGCTTAGTGATTGCCCGTATTACTCTTGAAAGGATCACCATGGTGATTACCAATGCAAAAATAATTAATAGGGAGGAGTTTATAATTACGCGGTGGCTAAGTTTTTTAATATGATTATTGATGGAATTGATGATGGTAATTCTACTTTCTTGTTTTTCTATCAACACAATCTTGCCATCTTTTTCAGTAACTTGTGTTAAATAACTAAAGTATAGCTGCTCCCCGCTTGCATCGACGATGGAGCCCTCTTTTTGAGTAAGAAGGAGCATCCTATTTTTGTCATTTGGATCATTTTTGACATTAAAAATTTTTCCAGTTGTTGTGTATAAACGGATGTTTCCATCTCCAAAGATCAAAGCAATATCATCAGGGGAGACAATAGCTAAAGAAAGGAGGATGGGGTCTAAAGAAATACCAAGAGTGATGGCCGAGATGTTAGGTGTTGTCATTGGGGGTTTAAAGTAGGTGATGTAGTTAGTGTTTGTAATGTAAGGTTCCCTTAGATCTTCATCATAAAGAATTTCTAACTGATTATTTCTGCATGATTTAGCAACCCCTTTGCTATCATCATCGAATATGATTTTACGATCATATTCTTGGTTACCTACTTGCAAAGTACAGCTCTTCTCAATATGTATTTTCTTATTTAAAAAAACATCGTCAACAAGAAATCCTTCCATAATATTGTCAAAAAAAGCTGGATGTTCATTTACTGTGTGAGAAAGGGCTGTTACAATTCCTTTTGGAGCCCCTGGAGAGAAAGGGGAGTAATCCCAAATTCCAGTTCTTGTGAGCATACAGAGTTCCCACACAAGGTTTTTTTGGGAGATTTTATGCTGAAAATCTCTTCTGGTAGACCATTCTGGATCTTCATTAATCTTAGAAAAATCACAAAATGGCCCTGTGCAGTAATTTCTTTGGTATTTTATATCAGGATTGATCTCTTTGATTTTTCTCTCAACAAAGGCCTTGCTTGTAGCTTTATTAGAAAGAGTTTCTAATAATTCTTTTTGTGAAAGAAGCTTCTTTTTTGTTACTTCAAGCATTATTTTGAGCGTGTTAAAGAGAAAATCAAATTCTTCTTGGGAATGGATAGTGACTGCCTCATCGAAAAGATGCTTATAGATAGTGTTATTTTTTAACGCTAACGAACCAGGCTCTATTGTTAATAGTTCAGCAACATCATAAAGCAACCATTGATCAGGTTTTTTCGCTAAAAAAAAATCTGGAAATTTAGAGTCATCAATATATTTTGTGATAATGCTATTTGACCAGAATGGAACCCCTACAAAAATGGAATAGGTCCCATCATTATAGACGGAGGTAAATAAACAGAGGTCTTCGGCAATAGGGATTTTTACAAATTTATGTAAAAAAGGGGCTGACTCATAGATATAGGCGCTCTCTTCTCCATTGATTTCAATGTTGATTAAGTCAAGCCAGGGGTAGGTGGCAAGAACTGCAGCGCTACTGCCCCAATTTTTTGTCTCTAAATTATAAGGACTTGGTAAAAATCTAAGCCGCCATTGAGAGCCTGTGCGCATAAACTCAAAGACGGTGACCATTTTTTCTGCAGCATTGGCAAAGTTTATTCCCAAATATTTTTCGATGTTTTTAGAATTCTCTTTTCCAACTTCCTTTACTTTTTCAATGAGGGAGCCCTCTTCTTTTTTTAGGCTGGAATTGATTTCAAAACTTCCAATGACAAAAATACAAATGATTGTAGTAATAAAAAGGGAGGATACCCAAAGGAGGATTCGAATTCTTAATGGCATATCTTTAATAATAAATCAAAACGTTTAATTTGTCGAAAAAAACATGTATTCAATTCATAAAATTTCGTAGTATAGATTTATGCATTTAGATTATTTAAAAATTACCGGAGGAGTCCCCTTAATTGGAGAGGTTTCTGTAACGGGAGCAAAAAACGCCGTTACAAAAATTATTGTTGCCTCGATCTTAACTGATAAGGAATGTACCCTTACCAATGTCCCAAATATTACGGAAGTGCAGATTACCCTTGATTTATGTCGAGCAATTGGGATGAAAGCACAATGGAATAAAGAGAAACACGAACTGATTTTGCAAACCAAAGTGCTTAAAACAACAATCATCCCTCAAAGTTTTACCGGTGCAAATAGAATTCCTATTTTGTTGATAGGGGCTCTTTTAGGCAGGACGAAGGAAAAAATTGTGGTCCCAACTGTGGGGGGCTGTCATATAGGTAAACGCCCTGTTGATTTTCATATGAACTCCTTGCAAGCCCTTGGAGCAACTATTGATTATCAAACAGTGGGCGAAAGTAGTGTTTATGTCGCAAGTGCAGTCAATGGCCTTGTTGGTGATATTATTGAATTGGAGTATCCATCTGTTGGAGCAACTGAAAACACGATTTTAGCAGCATGCCGAGCAAAAGGGCGCACTGTGATTAAAAACGCTGCGATGGAATGTGAGATTTTGGATTTGATTCTGTTCTTACAGAAAATTGGAGTTTCCATCTACATTGACGTTGACAGAACAATTCATGTAGAAGAAACCAAAGTTTTCTATGGCTGTGAGCACTTTATTATCCCTGACCGCATTGTTGCCGCATCCTTTGGAATGGCAGCAATTGCTACAAAGGGACGGATTTTTGTGAAAGGGGCTGTGCAGGAGCATATGGTTACTTTCTTAAACCACTTGCGAGAAATTGGCGGAAGCTTTGTGGTGGAAAGGGATGGGATTGAGTTCTTTTATAATGGACCGCTTAAAGGAGGTGCTCATATTGAAACAGATGTGCACCCAGGTTTTATGACAGATTGGCAGCAGCCATTTTCTTTGCTGCTGACTCAATCAACCTCTGCCTCTGTTGTTCATGAAACTGTCTATGAATCACGATTTGGTTATGTTCATACTTTGATCGAGATGGGTGCAGAGATCGATTTTTTCACAAAATGCCTTGGACGTAAACCATGCAGGTTTGCCCTTAGAAATCATGAGCACTCCATCGTTATTAAAGGGGGTTCAAAGCTCTCTGCAAAAGACATTGCAATACCTGACCTAAGGGCAGGCTTTGCTTACGTCATGGCAGCGCTAATTGCGGAAGGGACCTCTAAGATAACCAATCTTCACTATCTTGACCGAGGCTATGAAGATTTGGCTCAAAAGCTTTACACCCTTGGAGCAAATGTAGTTCGTACTAGTAGAGAGATGGTTTTAGTGTAAATCTTTACTTTATTTTTACTCAAAGAATTCTAAAAAAAAAGAAAAAACAAAGTTTACTAATGTTTAGATCATAAAATTAAAAATATTTTTATGATTAGAAAGGGGGCTATTTATAAAAAATTCCTACAAATCTTTACTTATTCTTGTTTTTATATAAATACACTGATACTATAATTAAATAACTGGAGTATTTTATGGAAAAAGTGACCGTTTCTAAGACTATTTTTAACCTTATAGATGAAACAATTCAAAAAGATGAAAAAGTACAGCATAAGCTAGTAGCTAAGGTGTTTGCCTATTTCTTCTACTTTTTGACCATTATTCTTCCAATTGTGGATGCTTGTATTAAAAGAGCCCATTCATGTTCTCAAAAAACTACCCGAAAAACTGTTACGGTGAAGGCAAAAGGTGCACCTTTTACAGAGGAGTGTAAAACACAACTTAAGAAAGCTTTTACTGATGCTTATGATAAGATAAAGCAAGCTGCAGATAATAAACAGTTTGTGAAAATTACCCGAGCAACTAAATTTAATCTAGAAAACCCAGAGAGATTTAAAATTCAATTTGAAATTTGTAAAGAATTGAACTTTTCGCAATATGAAAATCTTGATATAGGAGGCTTTAAAGATAAGAGAGAGAGGCTTAATGTAACAGAATGGTTTCCATTTGTATCCAACACTACAAATAAAACAAATTTATTAATACCCCCAACGGTAGATACAGCCGCTTCCAATATTGCTACTTATGTCTTAAAGTTTGGTGAAGAAGGTTGGAACAAGCTCGCAGATGCTGCAATTAACGAAATGGAGCGGTTGTTAATGAAAAAAAAGGCCACTCAACTCACTTTTTGTACAGATGGGGTTGTAGTTAATTGGCTGCATTTGAGATTTGAATCGATCAAATAAA
Source organism: Chlamydia trachomatis (assembly GCA_945897715.1). Taxonomy (GTDB): domain Bacteria; phylum Chlamydiota; class Chlamydiia; order Chlamydiales; family 2-12-FULL-49-11; genus JAJACQ01. Next base: position 9,326 of record CAMDFS010000010.1, on the reverse strand, counting down.
AATACTTTCATTTGAGTATATATACTTAAGCTTGGTAGACTCTTTTCATGGAAACTTGGCGAATACGACAAAAAGAGGGCTTTAATACCCTTGAAGCAATAGCAAATTTTTTAGAAATTGATCTCTCTAGCATAATCCAGAGAAAACAATTCCCTCTCCATGTTCCAAAACGGTTGGCGGAAAAAATGCCTAAAGGGTGTTTGAACAACCCTTTAGCGCGGCAATTTTTGCCCCTACATGCCGAACTTGATGAAGAAGGAGAGGTCGATCCTGTGGGAGATGGGGCGGCGATGAAATCAGCTGCACTGTTACACAAATATGTTGGGCGAGCGCTTTTATTAACTACGGGTGCATGTGCCATGCATTGTAGGTATTGCTTCCGACAAAACTTTGCTTATAAATCAGAAGTGGATAAAGCCATTCTTAAAATTGCCAGTGACTCTTCAATTCGTGAGGTGATTTTAAGTGGTGGGGACCCCCTCTCCCTTTCTGATGTGGCGTTAAAGGAAATTTTTCAAAAACTTGAGGATATTGATCATGTGAAAATTATCCGGTTTCATACCCGTTTTATTGTGGGGATTCCAGAAAGGGTTACAGATCGATTTTTAGAGATGTTGAAAACTTGTTCAAAACAAATTGTCTTTGTCGTGCATGTCAATTGTATTGAGGAGTTAGATGAGGATATATTTCATGCAATTGCCCAAATTCAAGCTTTAAAAATCCCCGTTTTGACTCAGTCTGTACTGCTCAAAGGGGTGAATGACTCAAAAGAGGCGTTATCTGAGTTATTTTGGGCCCTAATAGAAAAAGGTGTCATTCCTTATTATTTGCATCAGTTGGATCGTGTGAAGGGGGCACTGCATTTTGAGGTCTCAAAAGAGCGCGGGAAGACATTGATTGCAGAATTAAGGGATTGCATGCCTGGTTATGCCGTTCCAAGGTATGTGCAGGAGATTGCTGGAGAAAAATCAAAGACAGTGATATAATCTTTAAATCATATGTGGTATAAAAATAAAAAAATCTTACAGTTGTTAGCCCCCCATTTAGAAGAGGGAGTTGTCCTTATCCATGAAAATCTTTTTCTGGAAGTGCTTACTGATGCAACTGAAAATTTTTTAAAAATTCCTAAAGAGAACAAAAAACTCTATCTATATCATTTACCACCTACTTCAATTACAAAAAAAATGGATGAGATGATTGTTTCAAAAACATTTGACGAGACAGTTTTATATTTGGAGAAGACTATTTCTATTCAGATGATTGAAATGGAAAAACAGGGCCCTTTTTTTTCAGGTAAAGCTAATCACGCAAGAGGTCTATTGGTGATTTTAAAAGATATTTCGAATCATTCAAAGATGTTGAATATGGGAAGGGAGTTTGTGGGCAATGCTTCTCATGAGCTTCGAACACCTATTACAATTATAAAAGGATTTACGGAGATGCTTTTAGACGGGGATGGGATAGATAGTACTATGCAGAAGGCTATTTTAGAGAAAATTTCATCGAGTTGTTTTCGTATGGAGCACCTTGTAAAGCATCTTTTGCGTCTTACTGATTTGGAAAATTGTGAGTTTGAAGGGATTGGTAAGGTTGATATCCATCGACTTATTGAAGATATTAGTTACCAGGTGATTTCTATCTATCCGGAATTTTCTATTGAGCATTTACGAACTGAAGAAGAGGCCATTGGTTGGGTTGATGGTGATTTAATAGAGCTTGTATTTACAAATTTATTTAAAAATTCTGTGAAATACTCCCGTGATGAAAAGGTGATCATTGTTAAAGTAGATACTTCGGGGGATCAAATTTACATACAGATCCATGATAAGGGTATTGGGATTCCTGAAAGTGACCTGGAAAAGATTTTTGATCGGTTTTTTACTGTCGATAAAGCGCATTGTCGAAAACTTGGGGGGGCGGGATTGGGGCTCTCTATTGTAAAACTTATTGTGGAAAAGCATGGGGGAAAGATCTATGCGACCTCAAAGCCTGGGTACTCTACGACCATGCATATGTTTTTACCAAAAGCAGATTTAAAAGAATCTAAAGTGAAACAGGTGGCCCTTTTGTAATTAAAATGTCTTTAGAGCCTAAGGAGTAGCTTTGCACGCGATTAAATGTATAATGAGAATAGGTAAGCATCGAAATATGCACATTGTGCGTAATAAGGCTTAGTTGCTTTTCAAGGCCCTCTTTGGTAAGTCGAGAAACACTTTTCCCTTCAAAATACATCTTCTCCTCCTCTTTAAAAATCTTTGCAGCGATCTCACTGCCAAAATAAGCAGTGATTACAGGGGCAGATAAATTTGGAAAGACAAGAGGGGGTTCATTATTTAGATCCTGAAGTGTGATGTAGTTTAAAAGAGGATTTCTCTTATTTTTTGTCTTGTAGGCACCTTTGCAAAGCATAAGGTAAAATTCGCGGTCTTCATTATTAGAGAAATCCACTTTTGCAAGGGATCTTTTCTTCTTAAGAGAGGCGATGCATTCTTTAACAAAGTTATCTAGGAATAAGGGGTTCTGTTTTTTTCGCTCTATAATAAAATTCTCATGCCCATACAAGATCTCGATCAAATTCTTAAATGTTTGGATAAGTAAATTTTTTTGCTCTATTTTAGTGTTTACATCAAGAATTGGATAGAGGTTTAATTTACTATTTTCTGAAAGGGCCCCTTTTCTTGGGATAAATTGCTTCGATTGTCGTGCTTGTTTTCGGCCCGCATCACTTCTTGTCTGTTGAGGGTTTTTTGATCTATTATAAGCATCTCTTTCACATTGATTATGGAAAGCGTATAACGCAACCAATTGGTTATCTTGTATATATGCTGAGCGAAGGGTTGTTTTTATAGAAGAGGTCATAGATGTTGAGGCAAGGGTAAAGATCAAAATCATCATTGTGGTTAGAAATAAAAAGTTCATAGGCCACCTTTTGCAGGGAGGATAAAGGAGTACTTTATTTCACCAGAATTTTCCTCGATGAATGTGATGGTAAGAATCTGATTTTCGACCTCTGCTTTAAAGGATTCAATATTTTGAAGAATGATCCGGGCAGTCTCTTTCCCTTGATTATTGCTAATTTTATAGTATAGATTTTTATCTATAGTTCTATAAATTTGGCATACGCACTCACCGGATAGGGCTGCATTGTCTTTAAATCCATTGTCAAATACAAAAGAAAGGAACTGTTCGTGGTCGTAAGATTTTGTCTCGATGGAGGCAGCGTCGATACTATCGCTCATCTCTGTCATTTTATCAAAGAAAAGGGCCCTTTCAAAAACTTTAGGACGAATCATAGCAATATGTGCCGATAATTTGTGATATCTAAAAAAAAGGGAGGTAGTAGAAAATATCAGAATTGCAAAAAGTGATGTCGCGATGATGATTTCTATCAGTGAAAAAGGAAAACTCTTTTTTTTCATTAGCTAATTTTCGGGATTTGATAGCCCACCACGAGGGCTTTTAAAGGAGAGTATGTTGTGGAGGCCACTTTATCTAGGCTATCAAAAGTTTTCGATGTTTTAGTCATAATCATTGAATCTATATAGATAAATTTAAAGGTCCCTTTTTCTGGGTTCATTAATAAATGTGGTTTATATTTCATTTGTAATCTCCAGCGTTGGTATATAGAATGCCTTTTGTCTTATGACAAGGGCATGTTTAGCCTGTATTGTTAGATCAACTACCAAAAGCGTCCCTCTCTTCTGTACATCATGTTCTTTTGTGATGTGGGCATGACGCTTTAGATGAAGCGTATCAAATTGTCCAAATGGGATGATTTGATCTGTAAGGTCAAAATCATTTTCCTCTATTTTCTCTAACGACTCTAAAAAAGCAGCAGTAAAATAAGGTTCTATTTCCATTTTCTCTAAATAGGTGATTTCTTTTGCAAACGCCCTGTAGGGATAGGATGAGAAGGGTAGGATTGTCATTGCAATGAGTAAAAAAGCAATCAATACTTCAAGGATTAGGAAAGGTGCTATTCTTTTTTTAATCATAATTTTTTTTCTAAAAATAATATTGAGTATACATGAAAATAGGATTGAAGAAAATGCATAAATACTATACACATAAATAAGTTAATAAACAAATCTAGAAGGGCTATGCTTTTTTCAGGTAGAGCATATTATAATTTATTGTGGCTCTCAAAGCTAAGAGGGCAGAACATCCCCGCAGAAGATTGGGAATCTTTTGATTATAGGGGCTTTAGCACGAATTCTTTGTTTGCACTTCTTCAAACTTACCATATTTATTTTGACTCTAAGGACTTTATTCTTTTTTGTGATGACTTAAACAATCCTGAGGATTTGATTGAGCGTTTGGATGTTGAAGAAGGGGAGTTAAAAAGAAAAGTATATATCGTTATCTTTGAATTATGGCGTAGACTTTTGCCTGAAAAGGGTTCCATCTCGATTTTTTGTGATGAGCTAGATCACCTAATTGCTTCGTATAAAGGCGCGCCTAATGAGGATGCTTTGTTTGATATCTTAAATCAGGTATTAGAAATTCTAGATCGAAATACAGAAATGGGGCAGTCTCCAAGAGAGGTTTTTAGTAGACTTTGTCTCTATATAGCTCATAATTTAGAGAATGTAATCTATACTTATATTGATACTAGGATGAAAGAAGACGCTGAAGGGGGGTATCTTAGCTTTATAGATCATTTTATGCCTTATGTGGAGGAAAAGAGGGCCTTGCAGTTTTTAAAGCTTAAAGCGCTTTCTAATGTATTTGCTAAGGAAAAAGAGAGCCTTGCTGCATATCTTGTGCATTCATTACAAGAATCGAGTAATTTTTCTCTTTCTGTTCCAATGTTATTTTTTTTAATAGAAGAAAAATACCAAGAGCTTTTTTCTGAGTTTTTTTCTTTTTTAGTAGAGAAGACAACCGAAGAGAAGAAACTAGTAGTGCTATTAGATGTTTTAATGGCCTATCATCGTGAAATGGGGCAGGTGGAAAAACAGGGGCATGTCCATCATTTTTTGACTCTATTTCTCTCCACAAATACCAAAAAAGTCATTACAGTGGATTCTAAACAGAGGGTGCTCTCACTTTTATAAAAGCAAGATGGGGATAAAATCTAGATAGTCACATGCAGTACAAAGATACTTTGTACCATCTTTTTCAAAGTTTACAGGCGCATCACTGAATAAATTGTGAAGGTGTCCATAAATGCAAATATCTATTCCAGAGTCTTTGATGAGCCTTGAAAATTCATTATCAGATCGATCAGGGGGAATAGGGGGGTAATGGATCATTAAAATTTTATGTTTTGCAGATTTATCCATTGCATCTAAGCTCCAAGAAAGACGATCTAGCTCATTTTTAAAAATCTTAGAATCATGCATGACAGCAACATCAGAATACTCTTTCTTTTTGATGTTAACCCCTTGGATAGTTTGCATATCGATATATTTATAATAATTTAGATCAGGATGATCCCAAAGCCTTGTTCCGCCAATTGTCACTCCATTTTTTGTAAAGGCGTCGTTATGAATAATATGAATAGATTGTGGGAGCATGGCACGAACTTTAGATGCAGACTTCCACCACAAATCGTGGTTTCCCTTGCTCATTACCTTTGTCCCAGGAAGGGAATTAATCCAAGCTAGATCGGGCAATGCCTCTTCTTTCTTTAGTCCCCAGCTGATGTCACCGGCAATTAAGACAAGGTCTTCAGGGCTTATGAGTTTTTCCCAATGTTCCTTAATCTTATCAGGATGGTTGCGCCATTTGTCCCCAAAAACATCCATATTTTTGTTTGGAGTGCCGAAGGATAAGTGTAAATCTGATAATGCCCATACTTTCATACCCTTAAACATAATAGATAGGACAAATTAATTCAAAGAGTATATTAGGCTGAAAGACGCTCTTTTTGGTGCATTAAGGAAAAATTCTTAGAAACAACGGCTCCTTTTTTCACTACAATGATCCCATCTTTGATAGTAACTGGACCAAGATCAACATCAGGAAGAGCCTCCCCATGTAAGGATAGGTCTACATTATCTTCAATAATTGCACTCTCATCGATAATCACCTTTTCTAAAAAACAATCCTTACCAATGGTTGTTTTTTCATGACTATTTAACGCTCCAAGACTTAACACCCCTGATAAGATTGATCCAGTCCCCACATCTGTATTTAAACCAAGGAGGGAGTAAGAAATCTCTTTTGCCGAGATAATGCAACCATCAGAGATGATAGAATTTTCTATATAGCAACTATCAATCTTAGCCGGTGGTAGATACAAACCCCCTGTCAGAAGAGTCGAGTCTTTGCTAAAAAAAATATCGAATAAAGTGGAGCTTTCTAAAAGCTTTAAATTAGCGGTATAATACGACTTAATCGTCCCAATATCTTCCCAATACCCATCAAAAATATAGGCAAAGGTCTTTCCTTGACGACGCTGCTCAGGGATAAGATGTAGTCCAAAGTCTGTGCCAACATCCTCTTTTAAAAGCTTAAGAAGGGCCTGCTTTTTAAAGATGTAGATCCCCATAGATCCTAAAAAAATTCTCTCATCTAATGAATGGATTTTATTTGTCTGTTTCCTTGAAAGGGAAAATTCATTTAAGAGCGCTTCAGTCTTAGGTTTTTCAATAAAATCAACAATCATCTTGTTCTCATTGATTTTCATCACCCCCATCCGCGTAGCTTCCTCTTCGTTAATCGGTAATGCAGCAATTGTAAGATCAGCACCTGTCATTTTTGCACTCATCAACATCTCTTCTAAATCCATTGAATAGAGCTGATCTCCTGATAAAATCACAATATGATCAGAATCTGAGGCTTCTATTAAAGAGAGGTGTTTTCTAATACAATCGGCCGTCCCTTGATAGGGGATGTCCTTAGGGCTTAAAATAGAGACCTTTCCTTCATAGGCAGTTGATATATATGTGTTTAATGAATCAGATAAAAACTGTGTAAGGGCATAAACTTTATCCCACCTAGGTTTGAGTGCATTAGAAATTGCAACATCTATTAAACGGTAGCGCCCTCCAAAGGGGATCGCTGGTTTGCACCTGTGCTCAGTTAAAGGTCTAAGCCTTACTCCTTCACCACCAGCAAGGATAAAAATAAGAGGGTCTGACATTTATTCTCTATACGGTATCTTAATATAATATGGGTGTAACAGAATATTTTAACAATATCAAGGGGAATTCTTCCAAAAGGAGATGATCAAAGCCATTTCAGAAGCAATGTTTTTGGTTAAATGTTCATTTTTAGAAAGTTGAACAAATGTTTCCCTGTCATATTCATTTTTTAACCCTTCGCAAATACAGATTAAATAAGAAACATAGGAAGGGTGGCTAAAAGTCTCTTTTCTAGTTAGAATATCTAATGCAAGTTTTGCTGTCTCATCGTTACCTGAAAAAGATGACAAAGCCATCGCTGCTAAATAATTATCTTTTGTATACCGGGAACCTTCTAACCGCTCTCTTAAAAAATCTTCCCCTTTTTCCCCAAAAGAGATGAGAGTATTAATGAGAATTTCATCGATTGTGAAACTTTTCCCTAAGGCATTAAAAAGATAAGGGATAGCATCAGTATTACCAATTTTTTTTAAGGTGAGTGCTGCGTTGATAGGAGCTCTTCCATAGCCAGGATTTAATGGGTTATAAAAATGATCCTGCAGTAATATTTCTATGAGGGGCTTGATAGCGCGTTGCTTAAATACAGATAAGGCAGTAATTTCTTTTTTTGGATCCCATGATTCAGATAAAACTAGATCGGCAAGTTTTTTGGGAAGTTCATCCTCTCCTTGATAACAATCTCGAAATTTTTTATATAACTCTTTGGAAAAAAAGACCTCATTTTTGGCTAGATCAGGGAGCATCTCTGCCGATAAATGGCCATCTTTATCAAAATCAGCTAAATTTTGAATTCTCTCAATATCGAAGTCTTCCTGTACCCCAACCCCATCTTCTTTATAGTAGTCGAGCATAACCTCAAAGCTACCACCAAAATGGCTATCTTTGTGCATTAAAATTTCTAAGTCAATTGTATTAAGAAAAGGCATATCATTCATGGGGATGAATTTTACCAGAGCTCATCAATATTGTGCAAGCAGTCTATTGAATACTTCACTTGCATTATATGAGGAGCGAACATAGGGGCCAGCATATACAAAGGGAATACCCAATAATTCGCCCTGCTTTTTCCAGTAGGAAAAACGATCTGGATGTATATACGATTTTACGAGGAGTTTTTTCTTTGAGGGCTGGAGGTATTGCCCCATGGTTACAATGTCAACGCCCACATCATGAAGATCTTGAAGAGTTTCAAGAATTTCATGATCTTCCTCACCAAGGCCGAGCATGATTCCTGACTTGATAAAGCTTTGTGGTAGAGAGTCTTTTGCCTTTTTGAGAATATCAAGGGTTCTTGTGTAGGTTGCTTTGTGTCGAACCCTCGGGGTAAGTCGGTGTACTGTTTCAATATTGTAGTTAAAAATTTCTGGTTTTGCATCAAGAATTAAGTCTAGAGCCTCTACGTTGCCCTGAAAATCAGAGGTAAGGACCTCTATGGTGCATTTTGGGTTTTGACGCCGGATTTCATTGATGATGTTTACAATGGCTTTTGCTCCACCATCTTCAAGATCATCCCTTGCTACTTGTGTTAGCACAACGTGAACTAGTCCAAGGATTTTTACCGATTCGGCAACTTTTCTCGGTTCTTCAGGATCAGGAGGGGGCGGAGATTTTGAATAGCCAATTTCGCAAAATCCACATGCTCGGGTGCAAATTTTTCCCAGAAGGAGGAATGTTGCAGTTTTCTTACTGTAGCATTCAAATCGGTTAGGACATTTTGCCTCTTCACAGACAGTTGCTAGCATTTTTTCTGCTATGAGGTTATCTGTTATACTGTACTCAAGCCTGCTCGGGAGATTTCTGTGTAACCAGGAAGGAAGAGGCTCTTTTTCTTTAAGAATATTTAAGGGGTTTTTTGTCATAGGGCCCTTTTTGGTAGATGTATAGGCTCTCCAAGGCCAAGCTCTGCAGCTTCGGATATACTTTCAGCCATGGTTGGATGTGCATGTATTGTGTCAATAATAGACTCTAGAGTCAACTCATTTTTTTGAGCAAGGGCAATTTCTGATATCAAGATTGAGGCTCCATAGCCCACGACAGTCCCCCCAAGTACTTGGTGATGTTTCTCTCCAAAGATGATCTCTACAAATCCATCTTCTTTCTGCATCGCTTTTGCTTTTCCAAGTGCTGCAAAGGGGAAGGTTGCTGATTTTGCAGTGATGCCTTGCTCTAAAGCTTTTTCTAAGGTAAGACCAACAGTGGCAATTTCTGGATCTGTAAAAATGACAGCGGGGATAC